>JBDGZZ010000641.1:0-2120 GCA_039588335.1 Gemmatimonadota bacterium
GCATAGCATGCCCTGGGAGTCATGAACGCACCATAGCGAACAGAGCCAGTGTCCGGTCGTGCAATACCACATTCTTGGTCTAACATGCCAGTCGAGCTGACTGGCCACAACGTAGGCTTTTTCCCGTTCGCCGCAGTGATGGCCTGTGGCCAGCAGCTCACCGCGAGCGTTCGGCGTCCAAACGCTACGCCAGGAAGCATTGGCAATTGCACATGATATCAGATAATATGATCCTCAGCTTTTACAAGGAGGATTGCTGATGTCACAGACACGCACAGTTACCGAAGTTGCCCGCCACTTTGCGGAGTACATCAACCGCGTGGCCTACCGTGGCGAGTGTTTCGTCTTAGTGCGGGGCAACAAACCTATTGCGGAACTCCGGCCTCTGCCGGCGGGCACACGGCTGGCGGAACTCCCCGCTCTGTGTGCCTCGTTGCCCCATCTCTCGCCCACAGACGCTGCGGAGCTTGCCGCAGACCTCACGGCGGCACGGGAGGCCCTGGCTCGTGCGGAGGTCCACGATCCGTGGCGGTCTTAATCGATGCCAGTATCTTGATAGAGGCGGAGCGGGGGCGGCTTGACTTGGAGCACCATGTCGCCCAGCGGCAGGAGGAGGAATTTTTTCTGTCCGTGATTACCGCGAGTGAACTGCTCCACGGGGTCCATCGAGCGGTACGCCCGGAGGTCCGGACCAAGCGTTCCGCGTTTGTCGAAGCCATCCTGGAGCGCTTTCCTTTGCTGCCGGTGGATCTCGCCACTGCGCGTGCGCATGCACAGGTATGGGCAGAACTGGCCGCAGCGGGTCGCATGATTGGGCCGCATGATCTGTGGCTGGCGGCGACCTGTCTTGCCTACGGCCTCACCATGGTCACCGCCAACGTCCGTGAATTTGTGCGGGTTCCAGGGTTGGCGATTGAGGTGTGGGGCGAGTCCGGCTAGGGTATCCGAAACTGTGCCGAACATTGGCTTGCACGGGACTGCTCACTCGCTACACTCGTTCGCAGCCCGTGAAGCCTAGCGTTAGAGTCCACAAACATGAGGAACAGTGAGGTTATAACATGGAGCCAAAGAGTGTTGAGCATGAAGCGCTTAGATTGCCTCCGGAAGAGCGTGCAAAACTCGCACAAAAACTACTTTTGAGTCTTGAGGCTCTCTCTGAAGAGGAACTTGAACAAGCATGGCTTGTTGAGGCCGATCGGCGAGCACGCGAGTTGGACCGCGGGGAGGTCCAGCCTATCCCTGCGGAGGAGGTTCGACGCAAAGCGAGGGCACTGTTGAGGTGAATTACCAGTTTTACCCAGAGGCGGAAGCCGAGCATCTTGAAAACGTTGCCCACTACGAGGAGCGGCAGCCAGGGCTGGGTGCGTCTTATCTTGCTGAGTTCGAATCTGCCTTGGAGCAGGTTTGCGAGGCTCCAGGCCGCTACCCGATTGAGCACAGACCGGATATTCGCCGCATCAGATTGCAGCGCTTTCCATTCACGGTTCTTTTCCGCGAATCCGATGGAATAGTTCAAGTTCTTGCCGTTGCTCACCATCGTCGCCGACCGTTGTATTGGCTCGGCAGGCTCTGACACGGGTTTCCAGCCGACTGCCTCCAGCGTACGCTCCTTCGTCGCTTCCGCTTCCGGCAGCGGCTGAAACCTGTCGTTAGCGTGAGTCGAAGGGTTTTCACGTCAAGTCTCAAACGGTGAGGTTCATATGAACTAAATCCTACCTGTGCGGGTTCGTCCCCGTACAGAAGTCACGGCCCGAACTCTCTTGGGAGGGGTACGCAGCCAGGGTTGTCCCGCAAGGGCGGCGATGAAGTGGCCAGGCCGTGATACTCCGGGAGGAGTCACGTTTCGGCCTCTCGTGCGCGCCAGGGTCCTAACGCGTCTGAAGCGCCGAGGTTGGACGTCTCAACCTCTGTCCGCGGAACAGGCGATTATCCACGGGTGACACGTGGGGGTGCTTGGTGGGTTCGCCTGGAGAAAACGGTGTGAAAACTTGACCGACGAGGTCCCGCGTCGTTCCCGGTCGCATGATCCGGGATAAGCATCGCTATAAGGCCAATGCCGAAGTGTGGATGTGACGCGGCGGAGAGCGCGGGGCAATCCTTGGCTCTCGCTCCTTGGGGAT
>JBDGZZ010000642.1:0-2397 GCA_039588335.1 Gemmatimonadota bacterium
CCCGGCAAAATGTCACACTAAACGCGGGTTCGTTTCGTCCGTTGCCGGGTTTGAAGGGCAGAATGTCGGTTTGACACGACAAAATGTCGTGTCAAATGTCGTGTGTTGTCGTGTCACCTTCACCAAGACAACAGCGCCCGGCCCGCGCTGCGCAGAGGAAAACCCCGAGCGCCTCACGACGCTCGGGGCTTCGTTAATCCAGGCCATCGTTTCAGTCAGGTCCGTTTATCCCGCCCATCTACGGCGACTCACACACCCAGCCCCAGGTCCAGCTGGGGGGAACGTCGTTCCAGCCGTATGGCTGCTCGTAGTACCGGATGAGGTGGATGTAGTCGCCGTCGCCACTGGGCTCTCCGCCGGCCCAGATAGGGTTGTTGGACGGCCAGAGCGTCGGCGTGTCCGCCTTGAGGTTCGCAATCCAGTAGGTCGTCAATTCTGACACGTTAGGCTCAAATGGTTCCAGGCCGTAGATCCCGACGGCCAGGTCAACCACCCATGTGTTCTCTTCCTCAGTGTCGATGTAGGCCAGATCGAAGCCACTCTCCGTGCACGCCGCGTTGGCCGCCTCGAAGTTCTTCTGACCCTGGCAGACCATGTAGGTGTGGCCATCGTAAGTGCCTGCGTTGGGCACTGTGGGATCACAGTCCTCCGCGTCGCGAACATCATCGCCGTCGCTGTCGGGAGACGAAAGGCACACGTCGTCGCTGCCGACGATCTCGGTACCATCGTACAGGCTGCCGGTCAGGATGGCAGTCCCGTTTGCACCTGTGAACGCACCGTCCACGTCCGCCATCTGCAGCACGAGGTCGTCGAAACCGTCCGGTATCCCGTCGGGTCCGCTCACGTCCTCCACGTGCGCGAGGAGCTTGGCGTTCTTGCCCCTCACGGCGACCGGCAGGCCGGCCAGCTGCACAGTGGCGGGGTCAATCCCGGTGACATCGAAATCCTCGCTGCCCAGGATCGCCACGGGGACCACTCCGTGGCCATCGATATTGAAGCAGTTGGGGTCGCTCCCGGGCTTGATGTCAATGGCGACATCAATGATCAGTGGCGTGACCTCGAAGCCACTGTATGTGACTCCGGCCTGTGAGAAGTTGTAGAACGCCAGTCGGCCGTTACCGAAGGTTCCCGTGATATCGATCTCGAGAACGTCATCGACATAGACCTTCAGAGAGGTCGAGTTGAATTCGAAGCCGAAGACGTACTCTGTCCCGTGCTGCCATCCAGTGCTGCCGAGGTTCGTGGCGCGGGCTAGCTCTTGGAGACCGTCGCCAGATGGGGAGCAGGAAACATCCTGGTCAGAATGACCCCAAAACTCGTCGGCAATGGGAACGCCGGTGACTCGTGAAACGGCAAGTCCTGCTGGCGCGGTGCTTCCTAATCCACACGACGGAGTCGAGAAGTTGTAGTACTGCGTACCGCGCTTCCAGTCGATCAGCAGGTAATCGGCGCTCGCGTTGGTGGGGTCACCAGGCTGGTATCCCAAGGCGAAGCCGACGAAGTCATCATCTGCCCCAGTAACCATGATCTTCCCCTGCACCTGCGTACCGAAAGCCGAAAAGTCGCTGTAAAACATGGTTGGCTGGCCGTTCTGGCTCTGAAAGACACTGAGGCCGCCGCCAGCGACGGTCCAGACTCCTGCAGGAAACCCAGCAACGGCCTGGTACGACTGGGCGATCCAGGCGGTGAGGTCCACCGGTTCAACCACCACCACATCGAATTGGGGAACGGGGGTGGAGCCGTCAAACTCGGGCTGCATTGCGTCGTGACATGCAGCGAGAGCGAGAAGGGCCAAGGGTAATAGCGCTACGCGTCTCATGATGCGGATCCTCCCATATGCAGGTCTGATACAGTTGGTCCGCGGCTGGTCTGGCGGTCTCGTCGTCTGGGGAGGCGGGAATGGGCGCAGGCGTCGGAGCCGTCGAGGCCATCGGCGGTTCGACGGATGCGCCTAATGTCTTGCCAGGCACAACGGAAACAAGGGCAGAATCTCTCGGGATTTCTCCTGCTGGGAGCAAGGCTCTTCTGATCCAGAGCGTCGCTGCTGGGGGGCCTAAACCCGGCAGAATGTCACACTAAACGCGAGTTCGTGTCGTCCTTTGCCGGGGTTGAGGGACAAACTAAACCCGGCAGAATGTCACACTAAACGCGAGTTCGTGTCGTCCTTTGCCGGGGTTGAGGGACAAAATGTCGGGTTACGACGACATTTTGTCGTTACAGATGTCGTGAAGTGTCGTGTCAGCTCACGCGCACAAGACAGCGCCCGGCCGGCGCACCGACGATTCGCCGCAACGGCGCGGCCGCATCAATCCGTTCCCGTTGCCGGGAATTTGAATCTGAAGTCACAATGTGCAGCGCCGTCCGCGATGGTTTGTGTGCGAACCAGCTCTACGCCCC
>JBDGZZ010000643.1:0-2119 GCA_039588335.1 Gemmatimonadota bacterium
TGTCGCGTGTCCGGTAACGTCAACTGTGATAACCACCTGGTAGTCTACGCGAGACTAGCCCGTACGGATCCGTAGGGGCGACGATAGCTGCCCGATGGACACCCAGGCCGACACTTGGAGCGCTAGGCCATCGGGCGAATAATCCCCTGACCACGCCCAACCCCTTGCTGTTGCTGGATTGTTGGTGCCGGGGGTGGGGATCGAACCCACAAGTCCCGTGAGGGACGGGGGATTTTAAGACCGAACGGAAGGGGCGACGAACAAAGGACTTCCCTAATTCGTTGCCCTTTTCCCGTCCGAGGAGTCCAGGTAGGGGGTCTGTGGTCCGAGGATTATGGACACCCCCGCGGACACCTGTTCTGCAGGCCTGATCAACTCCGGCCTAGAATGAGAGTCACCCCGGAACAGGAAGCCGGGTGAAGACCCGCGGCTCGTGGACGAATCCTCGGTGACGACCTCTGTAGGCATCTTTGGATCAGCGTCCTGAACCGGCGATCATGTATCGATTCACGAGCCAACTCCTACTGCCAAGGCCGAGGGAAGACGTGTTTTCTTTCTTCGCTGAGGCGCACAACCTGGAAGTACTCACCCCCGCGTGGTTGAGATTCGAGGTTCTTACCCCAAGCCCCATCGTCATGGAGGAGGGTACTCTAATCGAGTACAAGCTCCGGATTCGAGGCGTAGCTGTGCGCTGGCAAAGCCAGATCACGACTTGGGAGCCACCCTATCGCTTCGTTGACGTCCAGCGGCGTGGACCGTACAGGGCCTGGATTCACGAGCACCGGTTCGTCGAACGCGGCGAGTTCACGTGTGCTTTCGATCATGTGGACTACGATCACGCAGGAGGGTGGATCGTCAATCGCCTGCTGGTTGCCCCTGATCTGCGCCGGATCTTCGACTTCCGCATGCGACAACTGAAGGCGCACTTCGATTCTCCAAGCAAAGAACCCTAGTATCAACTGGCGCCAAGACCGAAACGCGTGGGCCGGCGTTCGAAGCCTGCGTAAACAGGAATTCAGCGGATCGGTGCCGGCTGCGTGCCATATCTACTGAGGTACTCTGCCACGGGCATCTTACGGCGGGTGCTCTCGGAGCTCATGTAGCGGACCTTGCCGAAGATCTCCCGCTCGGGGCCCCAGGCACGGTCGTACCGACCAAGGCACCAGAAGATCCCGCTGTAGGAGTTGGGGTCCCGGCCGTCCAGGGCGTACTTGTTGTTCAGATGGATCATGACCTCGAGGGCCTTCGGCGGCGTGGGGCTCCACTCGAGGATCTTCTTTCCCCAGAGCATCCGCAGGTAGTTGTGGATGCGCCCCTCAGAGACCAGCTGGTTCTGGGCGGCGTTCCACAGCGCATCGTGAGTGCCGGAGGTTTCGAACTCCTCCAGGGTGTAAACGTGGGGGCGGCGGTCCTTCTGGTGATCCCGCAGTGTCTTCCGAGCCCAGCCCGGCAGGGACTCGAATCTGTCGTAGAGGGGATCCGTGGCGCACCTGTTGAATCCCAGCTCACGCCAGGTGACCAGCTGGTCCAGGTAGGCCTCGACCGGGGCCCTCACACCCCACCAGCCTGTCCGTGATCCTGTGACCTCTCCGAGTGAATCGGGAGTCCACCCCTCGCGTTTGAGAAGAGCATGGACCACTTGGTGGCTGGAGATCTGCCCGTAATGGAGGTAGGCGGACAGCCGGCTGGTGGCCTTCTTTTGTGGAAGGTTTCTCTCCTCGTCGTAGCCTTCCAGTTTTTCCCGGAGGAACTCGTTCAGCAACTTTCCCGCGGCAACCTCACCGCCCCGCTCGCCGGTGGGCCGGACCGATCCGTCGATGGGCAATTTTGCCAGGGCGACATCATCTCCGTCGAGGAGAGCATCCGATGCCGCGGGCCAGCGTTTGACCGGAAGTTGCAGGCTCCGCGCGGCAGGAAGATCCAGCGCGCGCAGGGGATCCGCCCTGGGCATGTCGATCAGGTGATCCGGCAGGGTCTTCTGGAGAAAACGCCGGAATGAGGACGCCGTGGTAAAGACACGATCGGTGGCCAGCACTGGAAACAGGCCGTTGCTGTCCACGGCTTCCATCCGTACGTCGACCTGCCGGGCGGCGCTCTCCAGCATCCGGGGATAGAAGAA
>JBDGZZ010000644.1:0-2117 GCA_039588335.1 Gemmatimonadota bacterium
GGCGACTTCGCGGGAGACGTCGAACATTGGCACCACGACGTCTATCGGATGACCGGGAGAGGCCCGGAGGGGTGGCAACTCTTCATGACCTTCGTGATAAACGAGGCTGGCCACGTGGCTCAGTTCAGGATGCGGGAGCTGGTCTTCCAGCGGCTTCCTGGCCAATCAGAGTGAAGAGGGGAGATTCGAAGGTCTCCACGACCGCTCGGCACACTCGAGCGTCGGTCTAGGTGTGCCGTGTCAGAGGCTCAATATAGCAGGCTCCTCGGGCCCGCCCCGCCTCGCATTTGGCCCCTCCACGCTCCTGATCTCGTCCGCAGACCATACGCCGCAGAATAGAGGTTCTCCCGACTGGCGCTCGCGGGTTGCAGCCTACAAGCTGAAGCCAGTGACGAAAGCGGGCCCTCGACTCGCCCGCTTCTGAGGTGTGCAGTGCTCCGGGCCGTAGATGCCCCATGTTGTTGTTCGACTGACCGAAGCCCCTGGTCAGCCCTCCGAGCTAAGTATCCCTGACCCAACGAAGCGAACCGTAATCGTTATCGGCGACCGGGCATCCGTTCGCGATGCCCGGCCGATCCCATAGATCCGCTGGTAAGGAGGAGGACGAGAATGATGAATCGCACCTTTCCACTCCTGTTGCTCGCCCTGGTGGCTGCTGCTTGCCAGGGGGAAGGCCCAACAGTGCCCAGCACCGATCCCGCGTTTGCGAAGGGTGGGATTCCGGGCCCGCCCGGCGATGGTCCCAAGGCCGAGTATAGCTTCGTGTACGATACAAAGCCCGGTGGTAGCCTGCGCAGCGACTGCTGGAAGAAGTCTCCAGAAGGCGTATACGGCAAGACGTTCTGGTGTGCCACTGATAATCCTCCCGTCGATCCCACCTTCGTACTGCAAGTACTCAAGGACGGCGTACCGGTAGACGGCGGTGAAGTCACGTTCGCGCGATGCGAAAACGTCAAGGCCTCTCCCAGCTTTGAGGTCGGCACCGTAATGGACTGGCCTTATTGTGGCGTCCTGCTCAAGCGGTATAGGCGCTACTTCGGTGGCATCGACTACAAGACGGTCCAGGTCGGCGAGGAGGGCAAATTCAGCGTGCTGCTCAAGGACTTTTGGGTGACACCCGCGAGAATCCTCGCTGTTTGGGGCATGCACTGGGAGTACGACCAGGGCGATGGCAGTAAGCCAGAGGCCGACATCAAGTGGACGGACCTCGCGCCAGAACGCTACTCAAACCCACCGGACACTGGGTAGACGGACATTTCACGTGGATTCGCGACGGGGGCGGTGCGAGCCGCCCTCTCGCTTTCTGACGAAAGCGATCTCACGCCAGCTTGCTAATCTCACATCGCCGAGTTTCGGCGATGCTCCTTATCTCGTCCTCGTGGAGCAGCAGACCGCTCGGTGGCCATACGAAGACGTACTGTACAGCCTCGAAGGCGCTGTTTCATCCTAACGTTACTCAGAGCGTAGATCGCGCCTTCCAAACAGTTGCGAATGGCAGCCTGCTTGATCCTATGTTTCTCTAGTTCATCCCAAGCGCACGAGCTACAGGTGGCTGCCAACCATGCGCCCTCGGGTGGGGAGAATGACAGGCGGGACGTAATAGTGGTTGAGGCATTGGCGACTGTCGGGATGCTGATCCTTCTATGGGTCGGGGTCGCCGCGCTCGGATTGGCGGTGGCGGTCGTCGTCGCTCTCCTTGTGTCCTCCCAAGCAAGGTCCGGATGGAAGGCGTGCCGCCGCCTCAGGGGTTGGCTTTCTCACGTCCGGCATCGCGACGAACAGGAGCCTCGCGCTCCGTGAGGCACGACCGAGATCCGGCCCCTCGACGCTCCCGATCTCGTCCTCCGGCCATACGCTGCTGGTTGGGAGATTCCACCACAGGTTTTATCAAGGGTTTCGCGACACACTAGATGAATGACAGCCCGATAGTGGGATTCGCCACCTCCCGCCGATAATAAGAAAAGGCGCATTTCCTCCCGACCAGCAACGGCACGCGTGGACGCTGCTAGTTCGTCCGCGCCGACTTCATAGATCGTCCACAGCACAGGCTCGTATGCGCGAGCCATGATCCGTTTCGGCTGGGGCACCGCCTGAGTGGAGAACCGTGCTATGACCCC
>JBDGZZ010000645.1:0-2112 GCA_039588335.1 Gemmatimonadota bacterium
ATCGTCCCATCCTCGTCCGAATCGAGCGTCAAAACCACCGTTTCCGCAGGAGAATCAAACGTCTGTGGTGGGCTGTACAAAGCGTTGCCCGAGGACGGAACGTTGGTCGGCCCAATGACCGCCGTCAGCGGATCTTCGCCGCTCAGTGTCTCACCTCGGTCGGCATCCGCGTTGATCGCCACCTGATACGGACCGGCGTGTGCGACGAACATTTGCCCGTTGGTGTAATCAGTACCTACGCCCGCCTGGCGGAGATTCTCTGTCAGATAATCGATTGCGAATCGAGCGTTCTGCTGCGAGTCGGCAAACTGTCGAGATTGTGTAGCACTTTTCTGGAACTGCGCGAAGATGCCCCCAAAGGCGATTAACACGACCCCCAACATCATGATGCCGATCACCATCTCGATCAGCGTAAAACCTGGATTCTGTCGTTGGAGCGCTCTCATAGAGATCACCACCTCGAATCGGTTATGATGCTTGTCAGTGTCGCTGCGTTGTCGGAGTTGTCCGAGGGGAAACTGACCGTTACGGTTAAGTGCTTCATTCCCGGCGCCGGGTTGTCCGCTGCGACGACCCAAGACCGGGTGAAGTGAACGTCCACGGGATTGCCCGCATCATTATGTGTTCCATTATTGAGTTCCGCATCGTCGTACACGAGGCTGACGAGCTCCTCGAGTTTTTCCTGTGCGAGATTGGTGGCTTTGGTCAGGTTTCGCCCGCGGGTTGTAGCCGTGCTCGTTTCGGGTAGCAGTCGCATCGCCATACCAATGCCAATCCCGAATATGACGAGTGCCACGAGGATCTCGATAAGACCCGCGCCGGTCCTTTGCCTCAGGATTTGCATGGAGCGCTTCTCCTACTCTGTGGAAATGTTACCGGTACCACCAAAAACAGTGATGCTGCGGGTGTTAGCGCGTGTGTTGCGTAGCGTGATCGATCCGCCCTCATTGGCGTTTCCACGCGGTCCAAAAATGAGAACTGGGCTGGACAAGGTATGACTTTCGAAGGAAATGCCACCACCCAACGTGTGGGTTGCGCTCTGGTACTCACCGGCATCCCGCGCACCGTCACTATCCTCATCCTCGAAGTAGTAATACGTCATGTCACTCATCTTGAATTTGAAGACGACGTCGCGGTTCTTCATGACGGCAGCGCTACGCGCTCCGCGCAGAAAACCCGCGAGCGAGTCAGTCTCGCCGCTCAACCGCCAACTCTGGACAAAGCGGCCCATAGCGGGCACAGACGCCACCGCTACGAGACCCATGATCAGGATGACGACCATGAGTTCGATGAGCGTAAAGCCACCACGAGATCCAATATGCATTCGCCTGCAATCCACGATAGTTGCATCTGCAACCCACATGCCACACCACACCCCGGACTGGTGACCGGGTGGGGTTTTTACCCACAGATGTCGCAACCAATGTTACTGCAGCATATTACGTGTATTCTCTAAAGTACTCTGAGAAGGTGTCTAGAAGGGGCGAGCCCGCGAGATGAAGGATGCACAATGGACTACGCAACCCTTAGCCCGCAATTCGCATGGGCGGTCCATTACGAGGGCTGATTGTTGGAGTGAAAGATTGTTTTAAGCGTTTGATTCCTGGCTTCATGGGGGTATATCGGTCTGACGCACGTGGACGCATCAGCCACAATTCGACGCAACACGCCATTATACGAAACGCTGGTACAGTGCCAAAACAAAATGGGCACCCGCCATCGACGGCGGGCGCCCATTTTTTGCTCTGGCCGATCGAGCCACGTCCAAACGGGCATATTAGCTCCGGTGTTGAATGAAACGCCTTCGAGATCGACAATCAGATCGACCCACCGCCCAAGAAAGAGTTTGTGGTTATCGACAGATAGCTGACAGACTATTCCGAGCACATGGTTTACACATTGCGCATTTGGGGAGGCCCCAGATGCCTTGGAAAGAGTGTAGACCAATGGATGAACGCCTCAGATTTATCGCTCGACTGCTCGAGGGCGAGAAGATGGCCCCCTGTGCCGTGAGTTCGGTATTTCACGCGTCACCGGCTACAAGATCTTCAACCGCTACAAGGAATGTGGCCTGGATGCCCTCAACGATCGTAGCCGGCGGCCGTACCGCCA
>JBDGZZ010000646.1:0-2430 GCA_039588335.1 Gemmatimonadota bacterium
GCCTGGCGCAAAGCAGGCGTAGGCGTCGGAATAAACGAGAGCAATCAAAACCCAAGGAAGACAAGTCATGAAGCAATGGCTCAGAAAAAGGTCGCGTGCGCCACCGGACTGAGAAGGGGCTAAGTCGAGTAGGGGTGGCCGGTTACCCAACCACCCCTCTCACAGAACCGGACTTGTGGGCCACACATCCGGCTCCTCAGGTTGATGTCTTCTTTATTCGAACAGCGTCAGCTGTTCGACCAAGACCCGCTTGGGCCGGTTCCGCTTTTGCCACGTCTCCTTGAGCGATACCAAGCGTTGGGCGAACCATGCGTTGGGATAAGCTTTATGCATCCCGAACATGGCACTGCGACGCCAGGGACCACATCGCGAAAACGCGGCCTTGCTTGCCGGTCCCACGGGAACACCGCGCGCCAACAGGTGGCGGAACAGATAGGGGGCCGTTTCTTCTGACGAATGATGATCGCCCGCAGTCGCCTGCGGATACGCGCATCCAATCCATCAAAGAACATCGCCCCGGCTTTGGTGCAGATCCGGAAGTATGCCATCCATCCCCGCAGGTATTGGTTCAACCGCTCCAGATACGTCGCCAGTGACCGTCCCCCGTTGCGGGGCGTCAATTCCCGTATACGGGCTTTGATTCGTTCAAGGCTTCGCTTGGATAGGTAAACCTCAACCTGCCCTTCCGGTCCCCTGCGGAACCGAAAGCCTAGGAAATAGAGTTGATCGAGTCGGTCCACCGAACTCTTCTCCTCGTTCACTTTGAGCCGCAACCGGCCTTCAATGAACCGGCGGATGGAGTTCATGACCCGCTGCCCCGCACGCTCGCTACCGACGAAAATTTGAAAGTCGTCGGCGTAACGAACAAAGTGCAATCCTCGCCGCTCCAGTTCCCAGTCCAATTCGTCCAGAACGACATTGGACATCAACGGAGAGAGAGGACCGCCCTGGGGTGTACCTTCCTCGGTCGCCACCCGCGTGCCGTCCGGCATCACCACCTTTGCCTTAAGCATCCGGTGCACGAGTCGCAGGACTCGCCCATCCTTCACCCGCTGCGCCAAACGGCTGAGCAGGCGTTGATGGTTCACGCGGTCGAAGAACTTCGACAAATCGATATCCACGATCCACTCGAAGCCCCCCTTCACGTAGCCCTTTGCTTCGGCGATGGCGGTATGTGCACCTCGGCCTGGACGGAAACCGTGACTGCCGGGGTGAAACGTGGGGTCAAAGACCGGCTCCAATATCTCAAGCACGGCCTGTTGCACCCAGCGGTCCACCACGTTCGGGATGCCCAGTCCCCGTTGACCGCCGCCGGGCTTGGGGATCCAAACCCGCCGGATATCGCCGGGCTGGTAGCGTCCCGACAGCAGATCACGGCGCAGTTTCGGTAAAAGTGAGCGCGCTGCGGCCACCACTTCCTCTACGCTGCGTCCGTCCACACCTGCCGCGCCTTTGTTGCGCGCGACGTTGCGTAACGCCCGTGCCAGGTTCGACACCGACGCCACACGCTCCAGCAGCCGATTGGCTTCGGCTGCCCGGGCGACCGAATTGTTCATCTCCTTGCCGCCGGCTTTGTGCAGCAGCCAGGCCTTGCCGTCGGGTACGCCCGAGGGCTTGGCCTGCCCGCCCCCTTGCGGGCTGTCGGCAAACACCAGCGTCAGTTGATGGGGTTCGGTCTTTCTCAACCTGTGACCTCCTTGGCTCCACCGGCATTACCCGGCTTCATCGTTACTATGAGATCATCCGACTTCTCTGCGGGCATCGAGTGCGTGTCGTTGCCTCCTTGCACTCTACCGCCTAAGCGGACCCGCAGAGATCTCCTGGGGTAAGCGTGAGCAATGTCCCGCCGCCGCCGTCCCCATTACCTGCCCGGCTACGGTCGGAGATCGGGCGTCGTGTTGGAAGGCACACTCACCCGGCCGGACCGGCCTTACGGGGATTCACTTGCGTTCGGTGCTGCGGTTTGCCGCCGGCTTCCATCCCACACGCCCTCACGGGAGAGATCTCGGCGAGCGTTTGCCGCCGTGGTCTCGTGCAGTTGCCTTTGGCTCGCGGTTGCCTCCGACAGACTCCGCAGAGGACTTTCACCTCCAATCACTCACGCATGCCCAGCGCACGTCGAGTAGGGGTGGCCGGTTGCCCAACTACCCCTCTCACAGAACCGGACTTGTGGGCCACACATCCGGCTCCTCAGGTTGATGCCTTCTTTATTCGAACAGCGTCAGCTGTTCGACCAAGACCCGCTTGGGTCGGTTCAGCTTTTGCCACGTCTCCTTGAGCGATACCAGGCGTTGGGCGAACCATGCGTTGGGATAGGCTTTATGCATCCCGAACATGGCACTGCGACGCCAGGGACCACATCGCGAAAACGCGGCCTTGCTTGCCGGTCCCACGGGAACACCGCGCGCCAACAGGTGGCGGAACAGATAG
>JBDGZZ010000647.1:0-2109 GCA_039588335.1 Gemmatimonadota bacterium
TTCGTCTATCGTCCGCTCACAGAACCGTTCGAGAGCAATCTCCCGAAGTTCGCGAAAGACCTTCCAGTCTGATTCTGGGAAGCCGTGAGACCCCATTCGATCGCCGCCTAACGGTTATGCGTTTCAGCTGCGCCCCACCGGAGCGTGGGGGTCAACAGAACAAAGGCAACCAGCACTGTTCTATCCGAAGCCAGGGAGCACGCCGCGCAGCAACGGCCAAAGGCCGTACGCCGAAAGGCGGCAGCGTCAGCTGCAAACGCTTGTTAGGCCGCACGAACAATTGTCTACCTCCACCTATTGCTTCGGCCTGAGCAATATTCAACAGCACGCCCCACCAGACGACTTCAAGACCAACTACTGGCGAAGCTAGTCCTGTCCCGTGATTACTCGTCCTGTGTGACCCGAACCTCAAAAGAACCAGTCTTCAGCGCGGCAAGATCAGGATGAAAGCCCAGCCAATCGTATTCAAGCGAGATCTTGTACCTCCCTACTTGGTCAAATCGAACCGACGGCAGGCAATTCTCCCAGCTTGAACTCGGCACACCATGGTTCATGACATAGCAGTCGAGTCCGACCACGCGGCCAATAAATCCCTTTACCGGGATCAACAAAGTCGCGCGCATAGTATCAACCACAATCGTGTGTCCGTGACTTACCAGCGAAGATAGGTATTGGCCATCTGGCGACACGACGTTCGCAGTCAGATTCCAGTTTAGGTCGAGCGTATTCAGGACGCGCACGGGTCGTGGGCCGAGATTCTGAAGGAGTACAAGGACTCGTACGGGTTCGCCCAGCTGTACTTCTGAAGCCAAGGGGCACGCCGCAAGCAGAAGCGATCCCTCATCCGAGACGTCAACCTCTTCCTCCGACAGCAGTTGGCTGATGCTGCATTCCACTGAACCACCCGTAATGTCTTCCGACTGGCACCCAAGAAAGCAGAGTACGGGTGTCAGTGAGACTATCGTAAAGAACCTATGGATCGTCGTCATAAAATCGTCTCAGCCGGCTACTGCACAATCGAGTCTGTGCGGCCTAACGGTTATGCGTTTCAGCTGCGCCCCACCGGAGCGCGGGGGTCATACGAACAAAGGAATGAAGCACGGCCCTGTCCACCGATTAAGAGCCCGCCGCGCAGCAACGGCCCAAGGCCGTACGGCGATAGGCGGCAGCGCCAGCTGCAAACGCTTGTTAGGCGGCACCTAGGAGTCAAGCTCGGCAGAGAAGCCAAATAGCCTCCGTGGTGTGCTTATTGAGAAAAGCATACTCGGCTTGCTGCGATGCTAGGAACTGCTTCAGCTGTTCACGATACTGTCCGTGAGTCTCAGAGAGCCCCTGGACCGCGGTGCGAATGCTTTCGAGATCAAGAAGACTCTGCTCGGCGAATTCTTCGCCGGAAATGAGGATCTCGCGCACCATCACGTCCCCGTGCGCGGTGAGTTGCCGCACCGCCTCATCGCGGCATTCGTAGTACCCGTAGCCGGGGAACTCTGCACCAGGCGGAATCGATTGCCTCAGGAAGCCATCACTGATGACCATATAGCCATCGGGGCGAGTCCACCGACGTAGAGCGGCGACGCAGTCTGAGTAGTCACCGTAGAGACCCGCACCGACAGCGGCGAATATAGAGACATCGAAGGCATCGACGTCCTCGGCTCGGTCTCGGATGTCCGCCACCTCAAACAAGCACAGGTGGTCCACGCCTGCAGCGCGGGCACTCGAAGCCGCGTCTTCAAGAAACGGTTCAAACAGATCGAACCCCGTAACTCGGTACCCGAGTTCCGCAGCGAGGACGAGGGAGACCGCCCCTTTTCCACAGCCCAGATCCACCACCGCTGCCTCCTGGGGCAGCTGTGCGGACTCCCGGAGGATGGTAGCGACTTTGTCCGGCCAGCCACCAAGAGCGCAGAAGTCCGCGAATATTGCAGAGAGAAGCGGCAACAGCTCCGGAGCTGCTCCGAATGCCTCAGCCACAAGCTCCTGTGGTTTTGGCTCCATCGATGTCCCAGTGCCCGCCTAACGGTTATGCGTTTCAGCTGCGCCCCACCCGTGCGTGGGGGGCATACGAACAAAGGCCATGAGAACGTCTCTACCCAAGGCCAAGGAGCGCTC
>JBDGZZ010000648.1:0-2109 GCA_039588335.1 Gemmatimonadota bacterium
TCACCAGCCTGACGGTCCTCGGCCTCCAATCCAACTCGATCACCGATATCAGCGTACTGAGCGGCCTCACCAGCCTGATCTTTCTCAACGTCGGCTTCAACTCGATAAGCGACATCAGCGCGCTGACCGGCCTCACCAGCTTGATGACCCTCTACCTCTACGGCAACGCAGCCCTCAGCAAACTCCAGCCCTTGCTCGACAATACAGGGCTCGGAGCGGGCGACACCGTCTTCCTCACTTCCACGAACGTGAGTTGCACGGACGTGGCCGCGCTGCGAGCGAAAGGGGTGACCGTGGTCTCCCCCTGTGTGTGACCGCCGGTCCTCCAACCGAGCGACCTGCGTAGCGACTTTCCCGGCACCGCCATTGACGGCGCTGCTGCTCATGGCGGTGTGACTGGCGCGAGTGGAGCGACTGGAGTTCTGGATCGGCGATTCCGGCTCGGGCGGCCCGGCGTTCGAGGAGGGGCGAGCCCTGGCCCTGCGAGTGGTGCGGGAACGGCCAGAGCGTCAAGCGACTGGCCGATGGGGTTCAGGGGGTCGTGGGTGGAGCTGCGGCCGCTTCGCGGCCTCGCTCTGCTGCGCAACAAATCCCGCCGTCCCGACTTTGCAGGACAACAACTTAGAGGAATGTGGCCATCGGGCGGGATTCATTGGGTAACCATAGGGTAACCGTCCGGCGTCGTTTCGGACTGCTGGGGCACTGGTGATTCTGGGTTCGACGCGAAGCCCGCTGCCGCATCGTCGCATCGCCATGGCGTGACAAACCCGAGTGCCTTTCTTGTTGTCCACTGGGGCGGGCTGCCCCATGTTGGGCAGCACACATCACCGTCGCTCGCCTCCCCTTCGGCCACGCCGGGTGACGTCTCTCCCCCCCTCTGGACGCCACGACCGACGCGACCGTCGTCACAGCCGACGGGAGGTTTGTCGCTTCCGCCGAGAGGAGGCTGGTATGCTCGCGCGTCGCATCGTTCGTCTTTCCGCTCTTGCTGGACTCGTGTTCGTCGCCACGTGCAATGTAGACTCCGGTGCGCCGCCGATTGAGACGACACCACCCGTGCACGCGATCATGGATGCGGCCCACAACCCGGCCGCGAACCCCCACTTCTACTTCCTGCCCCCGATGGTGGCTGCACCCACCCACACCGGGACCTTTGACCCGTCACTCTCGCCTGTGGTGCAGATCTGCGCGTGGACTGGAACAGCGTGTGCCGAACCGCTGGTTGCCGAGTACACGATGACCACGGGTCCGGGTTCGGAAACAGTGCGGCTTGTCGAGGCGGACGAACACTACCTCGTCAACTGGCACACTGACAACTACACCCTTGCATCTGAGTCCACATACCGAATACGCGTCTTGGTGGCCGGAACCGAGTTGGGCTATGCGGACCTCTACGTAGTAACATCTGGAAAAGACCTTAACAGTGCTGCGACAGGTGAGTCCTTTGCCCTAAGAGACGGTCGCACACTACCGATCAAGTTCCGGATCGAGCACGGTGCGCTGGACTATCTGAAGACGGTTCGAACCTCGGTGATCGTCGACGATGCTTCCTACACCATCGCCGACGCCGAGATCTCCGCGGCCGTCGAGCTGGCCAGTGAATGGCTGTTCACGCTCAGTGGTGCGCGGATGACGCTTCACAGCATCGATCACGTGCCGTCCATCGTGGGCTCGAAGACGGCTTTCATCGACAACTGGAGTCTGACGCACGCCGCGGATCTACCGCATTTCATTATCATCATGTCCCGCGACGAGATTTCGGTGAGCTACGGCGGCTACGCAGTCTCCTCCTCCGTGTTGACAGACTTTTGCAACGACTTCGTCTCCCCGGTCCTGGGCAGTCAGCGCATCTACGGCGGCGTCGTCGACTGGACCCACCGCTTTGCCGCCTGCGGCTACGACCTCGACCACTACAAGACGACCGGCGAGTGGGTTGTGGTCAGTAACACCAGCCTTGCCGACGGCTCGTGCAGAAATCAGGCGGGTGTGGCCTGCGTCTCGGTGCCGACCGTGAGCTATCAGGTCTGCGGCAACGTCGCTCCCGATCTCCCCTACCTCGCGGACGAGAGGGCCTTCACACTCTCCGTATTCATCCACGAGATCATGCAC
>JBDGZZ010000649.1:0-2108 GCA_039588335.1 Gemmatimonadota bacterium
TCTGTGACGGGATCGCGCCGGTTTGCGCCCACGCAGCGTGGGCTCCAGCCATCGCGAAGACCGCGAGGCCGAGTGTCGATCGGAGTCCCAGCGTACCCAATCTCATGAGGCACCGCCTATGTGATGACAAGTACTTTGTATTATAAAGTGACTTAGCCATCTGTCAACGTGTCACGGTCGGCGAGGCAGAGTTCAACGATCCGCCGTTGCGTAACTGCCTGTAGCTTTGTGGCTTACACCTGTCGGGACGGCGGGGCTGGCGGGGCTGGCGGGGCTATGAAGAGTAGACGGCCATCACGCCTCCCCGTCCTTCCTCGCGTGCGTTGGTGCCTCCGCCAACCCCCGCACGAAACCGACGGTGGAGGCCTTCGCGACCGACCTCAGAGAGTCCGGTGTACTACGTCCCCCGGGCGACTTCCGGCGTGATGGTGTTAGGCAGCTTCAAATCGATGCATCAGCTCCTAACAAACGCAAGCAAAGGTGCGTAATCACCCATGTCCGCCGCGCGGAGGGCACGGATATAGCAGTCTCGCACATCGCCTTTATCATCAAGTGAGCCCGATCCCCAGGTGAATGGCGCAATCTGCATTTCCTCCAGGAGTGCTTCCGTCAGAAGCCTCGCATGACGCCCATTGCCGTTTGGAAACGGGTGGATCGCCACCAAACGATGGTGGAACCTGCACGCGATTTCATCGGGCGAATAGGTGTGGTTTTGGATCCAGAATCGCGTATCCGCAATAAGGTTTTGCGTATGCTCGGTGATAGACTCAGGGGGCGCTCCCATGTTCTTCAGCGTCTGTCGAAATCTTCCCGCCCACCGCCACGTATCTGAGAACATCTGACGGTGCAGCTCATGAACTACTTTCATCGTTAGGACCGACGCATTGGCCCTTCTCTTTCGGAGCCAGGCGCGACCCTCTGCGATGTTGACCTGTTCCCACGCGTCTAGTTCTCCACGAGTGGAGATGTGTTGAGGGATCAGGCCGTCTGCTTCGTCAGGATCGAGTGGTGTCGCACCAGCAGGTAGGTCATCTACCATCATCCCACCCAGTCATCCCGCCCGGCAACTCGGTCACGCGACGGGCTCTCTCCAAAGATCCGGCGGGAACTCCTGTATTATCTGATCAGCGAGATCTTCAACCTGTTGCACGATTTCTTCCTCGGGAACCGACTGATCTTCTAAGCTCATCGAATGTGCCACGCCCTTCAGGCGATCGGTGGCGATGGCCCGCGCACGATCGCGGAGAATTTCATACAGAGGCTTTCTTGGAACGAGCGCGTACACGACATCACAGTCCAAAGCGTCCGCAGCTTTCTTTAGGACAGCTAGCGTGACTGTTCCATTGGCTTCTCTGCGTTCTAGGTCCGCCACCGCCTGCCGCGTCACACCTAGCCGTACGGCCAGGTGCCCCGCCGACATCCCGAGCGCACTCCGAATGGCGCGGAGCCATCCTCCTGTGGGAGGCTCGGGCGAGTCCAACTGGCGCCACTGCGCGGTCCGCTTGTCTAACTGACGTATTCGCAGCTGCTTAAGTGGTGTGAGCATCGACAATACCATAGCAAATGACAAGTCATAACTTGTCATCGTTACCCTCTGATGTCAAGTAATAACTTGCCATCAATATAAGTCTTGTCAAGCTATATTTTGTCATCACCAATACAGATGTCAAGCTTCAGCTTGTCAGCGAGAACAAAGGCAACACTGGTACGGCGCCGCCGACGCCGAGAGATACACCATCCGCCAGCGCGGTACGTGGAGCGCCGATCGTACGACGAAATCGCCGAAATCGTCCACCTGCCCCCGGGAACCGTGGGGAGTCACGTGCACCGCGCCAAGCAGGAGCTGAGACGGACGCTCGAACCAGCAGCCGTTTGTCCGTCGACATCAGCCATTTGTCCGTCGACATCAGCCATTTGTCCGTCGACATCAGCCATTTGTCCGTGGACATCAGCCGTTTGTCCGTCGACATCAGACGAATGTCCGTCGACAACACACGAATGTCCGCGACATCAGCCCGATGTACGTCGACAACGGACGAATGTCCGTGGACATCACCCCGATGTCCATGGCCCCACGACCATTGTCCGCGGCCGTTGGACGTGGTCCC
>JBDGZZ010000650.1:0-2107 GCA_039588335.1 Gemmatimonadota bacterium
TTGCGCTCTATCACACGAGTCCTATAGTGGAGATATGCCCAAGCAAACGACTCTTGAGTACTGGTCGGAGCGAGCCGAGAAGGCGCTCGTAGGCCGAACGATCGTAGGAGCCCGGTATCTCACGAAGGATGAGGTAGAGGGTTTGGGATGGACGCAGTCGGTGCTGGTGATGCAGCTCGACGACGGCACGTTGTTGTACCCGTCGATGGACGACGAGGGAAACAACGGCGGAGCCATGTTCGGGAACAAGGGCAAGGAGGAGCTGGGGTTTCCGGTTGTTCGGGATTACCTGATGGACCGGGAGAGGCCGAGTGTGTCTCAGAAGCCGACGCCACAGGATCCTCGTTCGAAGCGGTCGGATGCGACGTTGACGCGTTTGCTCAAGAAGATTCAGGGAGGAAAGACCGAGTTGCACTACGGCAACAAGGCGTCTCTCGAGCAGCTCAAGGAGCAGGGGCACATCGCACGGATGGCCCGAGTGAACCGTGGGCGCGTGCCGTACTTCCGAGTGGAGTTGACGGAGAAGGGGAAGGCAGCCTGATGGAGCGAGTAATGAAGAAATTGCCGTTGTACTTGTTGCTGGGAGTGCCCGCCGGGTACGCGTGCATCCAGGTGTTGGGTCATGGGTGGGGGTTACTCGCAGGAGTGGTCGCTAACCTTGCGCTCTGGCACATCTTGTTGCCCAAGAAGGAGGAGGGTGATGACTCGAACTGAGCGTCGAGCTGCTGAGCGGGCAGCAAAGAAGGAGCATCGTCGCGCCGTGAAGCACATGGCTGCGGTTGATGCAGGTCGAGCTGTTGTGTTCAGCGGAGGGTGGCCGTCCTGGAGCCCTTTTGTCATCGTGCAGCAGCCGGGTAGTGCCTTCTGCAAGGAGGTGGGTTGCCACTACGCGTTGTCGAACGCGAGGTACCAAGTCTTGGTGATCTTCGAGCGATCTGGAGACGGATGGCCTCCGTTGGTGCACCTGAGCATCAAGGCGCACGACAAGAGGGTGGTTCACGACTGGCGCGACATGCAGCGCATCAAGAACGAGATTGTGGGGCCGGAGTCCGAGGGGCTAGAGCTCTATCCTGGGGAGTCCCGGTTGATGGACGAGTCGAACCAGTACCATCTCTTCTGCGTGTACCCAGGCATTCGGTTGCCGTTTGGGCGCATGAAGAGGGAGCGTTCGACGCCGGCCGAGCTCGCCGAGGAGTTCAAAGATGATGCACAGAAGCCGGTGCAGAGGGAGTTCGAGGATCATCACGGTGGAGAGGGATGCAAGCCGAAAGGGCTGATTACGTGGCCTGAGTGGGCGATTCAGCATCTCAAGGCGCTTGGCTTCGAGCTGAAAGTGTAAAAAGTTCGACGGCCCCGTGTAGAGAGCAGACGATGACGAAGCTGACCGACATGACTCCCGAGCAGATCGAGGCCCACATGGAGTACGTCAACTCCGGGCGCGCGGCGGAGGACTGGGAGAAGTACCACAACAAGCTGGAGGCAATCCTCGAGTTGGTGACTCCTGAGATCGCTGCTGAGCGGGAGCTCCAGGAGGTTGTTTGGGTCGGGGATGTCATCCGGTTCCGAGAGAACGTCAAGGTGTCGAACCTGATCGAAGCGGAATGGGTCGACCCGAGTCGAGAGGTGGAGCAGTGGATGGTGGAGCAGTTCGCGGTGCTGACCCAGGAGGGGGAGAAGGGCAACGCCATCGTGCGTTGGCTCGTCGAGAATGGCCCGGCGGACCTGAACAAGATCATGAAGCAGGGCATCTTGGAGATGCACGGGCGCGGGTTCTCGCAGAAGGACCACGAGCAATTCGCGATGCTGCACGGGTACAGCGTGTCCGCTGGTGGTGGCCTCTCGTATTTCAGCCCGGCGATGTGCCAGCGCGCTGACGAGGCGGTCGACAAATTGATGCAGGAGATGAAGGAGCTATGAGCAACCAACCGAAATGCAAGCACTGCAACGATGACCCACGGGGCGTCCTGGGGTTGAACTCGTACAGCCCTTGTCCCTCGTGCAACGACCTACCGATGAGCGGGCCGACGAAGGACCGGGCAGTCTACGATTTGGCTCGAATCTTGGCGCAACCCTCTCCACGAGCGGGTAGCCCGGATGACGAGCGACG
>JBDGZZ010000651.1:0-2107 GCA_039588335.1 Gemmatimonadota bacterium
ATGACGCAGGCCTTGAGCTTCAGCCCAACCAACCGAGCCACCCGCCCGCTACCGCGGACGGGTAAGGGAGGGCTTCGCCCTCTTGACTTGCTTCCCCTTATAGATGCTGCGCGAACTAGGAGCTGACCGCGCAGCGACGTGAACACCGTAGGTGTGAACGGAGCAAGCGATCAAGGCTCATCGCTTCGAGAAGCAGCGGGACGGGACCGACTGGTCAGGAGCGCCTAGCCTTCTGCAGGGGCCACGGCAGGGCCTATCCTGCCACCCTGAGCCCGCCCTCCTTGTAGATGCGCCCACGGGCGAGGGCAGCGGCTACGTCCTCGTGGAAGTGGCCATACGCGGTCTCCGTCGTCTGGATCGAACGATGACCACCCAGCCGCACGCCTCAGAGCACCAGACTCGTCACCTGGAGCACCACCCACGCCCCTGCCAAGTAGGCCAGCGCCCATTGGACGAGCTTGCGCTGGTTCAGGCGGATAGGGAGAGACATCGGTCAGGGCTCGCTTCCGTACTTCTCGAGCAGCGCCTGAAAGCGGGGATAGTCGCGGAGGGGGTCCCAATTCGGATGGAGGCGGAGGAGTGGGACCGAGATTTCACTCGGAACGGCAAGCGCACTTTCCAGTTGGTCGATAGCGGCTTCCGGTTCGTCGAAGATGGTGTAGACGAGGGCGAGATTCAGGACGTACCGCCACGCATTCGTATGATCGTTCAGAGTCAACCGGACCGTCTCCATCGCCTCCTCGATCGCCGCGGTCTCCCTCCCCATCTGCACGGAGACTTCCGATAGGTCCCAGTGCAGGTGTGGGTTCTCCGGATCTTCCTGGACGGCAGCCCCCAGTATCATCGCCGCGGAGTCACTTTGGATCTGTTTCTCCTGTGCGTCGCCGAGGAGGCCACTCAACCGGGCACGACTCTGATGGTAGTGCCAGTCCGGCACCGCGGGGCGTTCGAGCTGTAGCAGCCGACGTTCCAGTAGGTCGCGGCACTCTCCGCACACCAATGGCCGCAACTCGTTGTAGTAATCCCACCAAAGCACGGCGTCGTCGTAGATATCCGGAGGGACGGTCGCCAGTACCCCGCGGGCTGCCTCTACGTCACCCTCTTTGAGAATGGGGATCAGTGCCCGCCGGCGGATGGTGGCGGCGCTCACATCTCCCAAAGACACGACGCGGTCGAAGAAACGCTCGGCCAATTCGTACCGGCGCATGAGCAGATAGGTCTGAGCGACGGCGAGTTGGGCCTCTACGCTTCGAGGATCGTGATCCGCTACCCAGCGCAGGTTCTTCATTGCCGAAGTCCACTCGCCACCTGAGCGCTGGCTGAGTCCCAGCCAGAATCGAGTCGCCGGATCGTTCGGATGGCGCTCGAGAGTCCGCTTGAACTGCGCCACGGCCAATTCGTTCTGACCGAAGCCGAAACGGTAGTAGATGCCCAGCGCGAGGGCTGCCTCTGGCAGGTCTGGAGCAAGCTCAAGAGCCCGATCTACGGCCGCCTTCGCTGTTGAGATCTCCTCCTCCGAGCGGAGCCCTGCCGCCCCAGTGTTCGCAATGGTCAGCGACTGCGACAAGCCGGCCCAAGCCATCGCAAAGTTGGGGTCGATCCTTAGCGCGTTCTGGAAGCGGTGGGCCGCCTCGCTGATTTCAGCGCAGGGAAACCGCAACTCGCACTGACTCATGAGCACAGTGCCTTGGAGGTAGTACTCGAATGCCTCCTCGTCGTCCGTGGGCAGAGCCGCGATGCGCGCCTCCTCCTCACTGGTCAGGACGGCACTCAGCGCGGTCACGATCCCCAATGCGATGCGCCGCTGTATCTCGAACAGGTTCGCGACGCTGTACTCCTCTTCGAAGTCCTCACCCCACACCTGCGTATCGCTGAGCACGTCGGTGAGCTGAAGCGTGATGAGGATCCGGTTGCCTGCCCGTTGCACGTCAGCTGTGAGCAAGTAGTCGGCGGTGAGTTCCTCTCCGATGAGCCGCGAGTTCTTTGGCGTGTCTCGGTACCCAGCGGCAGACGTGCGCGAGATCACCCTCAGGGCGGCAATGCGGGAGAGCTGGTTCTGAACCTGAGCCCAAACCCCATCGGTGAAGTCAGCATTCTCCGGTAGCTG
>JBDGZZ010000652.1:0-2102 GCA_039588335.1 Gemmatimonadota bacterium
GTTGGTTCGCAGTCTCTTGAAGCTGGGTGATGTGGATCCCGGGTTTGAGCCGCGCGGTACCATTGCCGCACTGGTGGATCTCGACGGTCAACGGTTCGACAGTGACGACAAGATCAGACTTTACTACCAACAGGTACTGGATAAACTAGAAGGCCTTCCCGGAGTCGCGTCGGCTGGAGCATCATCTGCGTTGCCGATGGACCCCATGGGGATCAACTACGATCTGCCTTATCGTGTGGTCGGCCAGGAAGACCTCGCTCCCCACGAGCTACCGTCTGCCGACTTCCGCGTTGTCTCACCCGGCTATTTCGAGACAATGCGGGTGCCGATCGCGCGTGGTCGTTCGTTTACAGAGTATGACACTCCCGATGCACCGTTCGTCGTGTTGGTGAACCAGTCCATGGCGGACCTCGTTTGGCCCAACGCCGATCCGATCGGTGAGCGACTGGAGACACCGTCTGTCGACTGGACCTGGTTTGAAGTAGTGGGCGTGGTGGGAGACACGCGGTACTATGGCTTGGGCAGTGAATCGAGACCGGAGATCTACGTGGCGCACGCACAAGTGCCGCGTAACTACATGAGTATCGCGATCCGTACTGAGGGTGACCCCGCTGCACTCACTTCTACGATAAGAAGCGAAGTCCTGGAACATGACGGAGCGCAACCGGCACACACGGTTGTGCCAATGGAGGATCTGGTGGCGGATTCGATTGCCGCCGAGCGGTTCTACGCAATGGTGCTCGCAGTGTTTGCGTGCGTTGCGTTGGTGCTGTCTGCCGTGGGCGTTTATGGCGTTTTGTCCTACTGGGTGAACCAGCGCACGCACGAGATCGGCATCCGCATCGCGTTAGGCGCCGATCGCACCAGCGTGGTTGCATTCGTCATTCGACGTGGTATGGGCCTGGCCGTACTCGGCGCCGGCGTCGGTCTGGTCGGCGCGTTCGGTGCAACACGGGTGCTGGACAGCGTGTTGTTCAACATCGAAGCGACCGACCCGGTCACGTTCGTGGGCGTCGCGGGACTGCTACTCTCGACTGCGCTGTTCGCTTGCTGGCTCCCCGCACATCGGGCCAGCCGAATGGATCCGGTAGGGGCGCTCAGGGAGTAGGTGTTGCGCCGCGCCTGCCCCCGCGGCGCAGCCATGAGCCGAGTCGTAGTGTTAAACGGAAGGCTGTTTCTTGAACGCTGGCGACGGTACGTACGCAAGGGCCACACCGATTGCGAGCAACCCAATGAAGATCAGTGGCGCCCAAAACGGGGAACCCACCCGATACATCTGAACCGAGTTCAGGCCCTCCGCCACGCCAACCATTGTGAGTACGGCTACTGTGGCCCAGTTGTGTCCTCGGCGCAGCCCTCTGTTGATCAAAAAGAGCGCGCCGATACCCACGGCAATCAGGCAGCCGCCTAACGCACGGAACATGGCCCGTAGCAACTGCGCCGTGTGTGGCTCAAGCTGGTCCTCTGCCACGCCGAGGAACGCAAGTTGGTGCGGCGGCAATGCGGGCACAAGAAGATCATAGGATCCACCAACTACCACGAGGATCGCGCTGAGATTCAGTACGATCAGGGCCACTTTAGCACGAGGCATGTCTGGCCTGCCGTCTAAGGACTTTGGAATTCTGCTACCGGGCCAGGATACCTACCCAGATCGCGAACCTCAAGGCGAGTGATCTGGTGCCGTCAGCTTATCCGGACAGCAGCAATTTCTTGTCAGGACGCATCGCGAGCCCAAACAAAGCGGTGGTTTCCCCGCCCCACGAACTTCCACGACTATTGCCTCGTCAGCGTTACCCGCGCGAATGTCGAGCGCCTCCCCTCGTTATCGTTGTCTATGAGCCATTGCCATGTGTCAGCTTCCCGGTTGTAGGCAAAAGTCGTGTGGATGGCGCTGCCGTCCCCCGTGTCGAATAGGAAGGCCAATTCGTCGACACCCGGTTCCGCGTGGCCGATCGCTTGAGCAGAAAGACCCCCTCCGCCTGTTACGTCGAGCCATAGGCATGCATAGCGGCCTGTAGGCTGGTCCCAGCCAATGAAGACGATGGCTTCATATGCCGGCGCGCCACTACTGTCCTTTTCACGCGCCACTTCGTGAAAGCGTA
>JBDGZZ010000653.1:0-2101 GCA_039588335.1 Gemmatimonadota bacterium
AACCCTGCAGCTATCAAAGAAATCAACGACTTAGCCAGATCCGCTTGCGCGAGCAGAAGGTGGCCCACAAGTTGCCCAAATAACGCTCGTGACCATCCGAATCATGCGAGACCCCGACGGCACAGCCTACGTGCTCCACGTAGTCGGCTGGCTAGAGGGAGAAGGGGTCGAGGAGCTTCTGCGCGTCGTGGACGACGCAAGGCCAGGGCTAGTCCTCGATTTGTCCGAGCTGCGAATGGCGGACGCGCTTGGCATCGAGGCACTTGAGTCTTTGGCCGTCAGAGGTGTAAGCCTCACCCAGGTGCCACCGCTGATTGCCCTCATGCTCGACAGCGGCAGCGAGTGAGGTCTTCAGGATGGGCGCAGTAACCAGGAGCTGACTCGGTCAACCAGAGCTGCAAGACCGACGGGGCTTCAGAACCGTTACAGATCCTTCATCGAGAGGAGCTACCCCATGAAGTACGGCAGCAAGAAGGAAGCAAAGAAGTGGTCCATGGAAGTCCTTCGGGGCGGTTTGGTGGCCACCATTCCTACTCCGTTTGACGACGACCTGCAGATTCACGAGCAGGACACGAGAAACCTCGTCCGTTACTGCATCGACACCAAGAACGACGCGATCTTCATCACTGGCAACGTGGGCGAGTTCTACTCCATGTCGATGGCCGAACGGAAAAGGTTCGCCGAGATCGTGATTGACGAGGCGGGCGGAGAGATCCCCGTCATCGTGCAGACAGCATCGCACTGCGCGGCGGACGCCATCGAACTCTGCCGGCACGCCGAAGAGAAGGGTGCTGATCTTGTTGCAATGTTGTCACCCTACTTTCAGGCGGCGACGGATGAGGCCGTGGAAGAGTGGTGGCACCACGTGACCGATCACTTCGATATCGGTTGCGTGTTCTACGACAGTCCACTGTCGAAGCTCGTCACTGCGCAGACCCTGGGCCGGATCGCACGCGAGATCCCTAACATCGTTGGTGTAAAGGACGGCAGGCCCGACCAGATGTGGTGCTGGGAAGCCGAACGCGAGGCCAACTACGAGATCTGGGTCAGCAACCCGCTCGAGGACCACTGGCCCTATGAGATGCGGATCATGAAGAACCCGGTACTGTGCTGCGCCTGGCACATGTACTTGCTGCAGGAGCCGGGCAACACCCCGATTCGAGACTACACCGACCTGATCATGGCCGGAAAGTGGGAAGAGGGACTCAAGAAGTACGACTCGATCGAGGACGGGCGGCAGCTGCTGAACGACTTCTTCTGGCACAACTACCGCCGCGGCGTGTACGTGGTCGGCTTCTGGAAGTACTGGATGGAAATGAAGGGCGTCATCAGTGGTCACAAGGTGAGAACGCCGCTGCTCAACATGACAAGGGACGAAGAGAAGTGGCTGGAGGATCGCTTCAAGCTGCTCCAAGAAGGAAAGCACCCACGCAGCAAGGGTGAGCTGCTTCCCTACCCGCAGCAGCAGGGCTTCACGCCTGGGACCCTGTCCCTGTAGCAGGGGGATCGGGAACAACCTGGTCGGATGTGTGGGGCGGCATGCTGCGCCCCACACACTCCACAACTCGAGCGGAGTTGTCCGTATGAAACGAGGTCTGCGGTCACATAACAGAATGGGTGGGGCAACCCTGGCCCTGTTGTTCATCACTTTGGCCGGAGTCTCCGGCTGCCAAAGTGACGACGACGGCATACGTTTGCCCCCGCCGCCCAGTACCGATGACAGTTATTCGCCATCACCCGAAGAGCTGTTGACTCAAGTATCCGAGTTCTTCAGCACACACAGCGAGATCGCTTTCGAGGCTCTTGTCACCTATGAAGCCGTACAGGAATCGGGTCAAAAGCTCCAGTTCGACCTGGTCCAGCGTGTCGCAGTGAGCCAGCCCGATCGGCTCTTCTGGGTCACTTTGCTGGACGACGGCACCACGAACACCGTCTGGTACAGCGACGGCCTGTTTACGATGCTGAAGCAGCCGGAGAACATCTACGGTCAGATCGAAGTACCTGCTACGATCCCCGAGATGATCGACGTTGTGGTGAACGACTACGGGATCGTAGTGCCGTTCGGTGATCTTCTAGCCAGTGGAGACGATCCAGTCTTTCT
>JBDGZZ010000654.1:0-2791 GCA_039588335.1 Gemmatimonadota bacterium
CCGGGATCACGTGCAGCATGAGTTGCCGAGGAGATTGCTGGGACAACGCGGTCGCCGAGAGCTTCTTCGGGACGCTCAAGATGGAGTTGCTCTACGAGCTCCCGCTGCAGACGCGCAGCGCGACCCGAGACGCGGTGGCCGACTACATCGAGACGTTCTACAACGTCCGTCGGCGCCACTCGTCGCTGGGCTACCGAAGCCCGGTGGAGTTCGAGCTGAAGAACGGGGAACACGGGGGCTCCGCCCCCGTACCCCCGGTTATGATTGAGAAAGGAAGAGGTCCGGAAAGCCCTGGCCTCGCGGCATAGTGCAAGTGTCTACGGAATCGGGGCAGACCCGCCGACACTTCGGGAAAGGTCTCCGGTGAACTAGGGTGACTTTTCGGGAACGGTCAAGCCCGGGAGCGGATCGGCCTACAGCCATCTGCGCCTGCGCACCGCGTGGGTCGGGAGGCAGTGGTCTGCCGTCATGTTGGAACGAATGTCGCTCAAAGAGAACGCAGCTCTCTGCGTCAAGCCTGGGCAAGAGAACGAGAGTACTCGTCTCGCAGCTTCTGGCAGGCATCCCGAAGTTCGGGGTCCAACTCAGGAATCCGCTCGCAGATGTATGAAATGTGCTCCAGCCCAGCTTCGTGAAAGACGCGCAGTTTTCTGACAAACGCCGAATCGCTCGCTGCCACGATCCCCAAGTAGATGCGGTTGACCTCCGAGGATTCAATCTGAATCACAAGGCGCAAGGCGTCGGAAAGGAAATCCAAAGAGTTTGCGCGAGATTCCGCTTCCTGTATTTGCTTTTCGAGGCCAGGCACCGCGCCCCGCCAAGGGTCGAAATGCTTCCCGTCCCACTCTCCGCGACCGGCTGCCACTCGGCAAAGGTCGAGCAATTCAGCATGATCCTTTAGGGACAGAAATGTCTGATGTTGGCCCGCAACGAGTGCTCTGAAAAAGACTTTCCAGCCAAAGCAACTGACGGTAATTGCTGGATGGGCCAAGATGTCTTGCCTACAGATTGCACCCCTCATCGGGAATTCTCCGTTCCTTGAGCCATCTGGCGGGTTTACCGTGGATGGAATCCTCCGAGCGTGTCCTGTCGGAGATGGAGCTGCCACTACCGCCGGCGACGCCGCATCCGTCCGCCAATCCACACAAGGGGCGGCAGCACGACCGCGACCTCGAAGCCGTTCCCGCAGCAGGGCGGCGGTGGCGGCACCGTCTGGATCTTGTCGCAGCCTTCGAAGGGAGTGTCGTCGAACATTTCTCCCGTGACGCAGGCCTTCTCGTCGCCCAAAGCGATCCCCGCTTCCTCCGTGCGGTAGTCGGACACCAGGTCCGTCAGGCCGTCCTCATTCATGTCCTCGAGGACATTGTTCACCGGCGAAGCCCCATCGGGACCGAAGGCCAGCGTCGCCACATCCACGTCGCCCACGTCGAAGTTGTCGGTGCCGAGGATGGCTACCGGGATGACTTCCTGGCTAAACGGGTCGATAGCGTTGGGGTCGCTACCCGGCTTGATGTCGAGATCGACCCACGTGATTGACTCATCCACGACAAATGGTGTCATTAGCGTATACGCCGGCGGCACTAGAGGATGGCCAACCAAACGTGCGCGAACGCTATACGCTCCCGGCGATAGAGGACCAATGGATTCGGTCGTCTCCCATCCTGATATAACCGTCGCACAAGCAATTCCCGGCGGATAATTCCAAATCACCTCGAAGAAAATCTCATCATCGACTACAGAGATCCCTGACTCATTGGGTGTACAACTATTTGGCCAACTGCCTGATAAGGTTATGTTCACTACATCTGAGGAGTTAGGATCTTGCGGAAGAACCACTGCACCGGACGTCGGTGGCCAATACCAAGCGCCATTCGCTTGGCCTGCCATCGCCAGAAAGACCGTAAGACCGATCAGAATCCTGCTTCCCTTCACTCTCATCTTCACGACCTCAAACCCAAGGGAAAGGCAACAAGCCCTATGAAGAATATCCAATCGCGGTAGGGACGGCCCCTGCACCCGGAGGGGCTCGGGCCGCCCCCCGCTCAGATCCCAGCGTGCGCTGCTAACGCACTGGGCTCCTACCTAAGGTCCTAAAGTCCTCGCCCATTCTCCCACCGTCGAGCAGATCCGGTCAACAACTTTCAAATTCCGTCTGGTTGAGACCGCGGGGAGACTCGCCGCCTTATCCCCCAGGCCCGATCCTCACCTCCCGAGCCCCGCAAACCCAACACTCAACTAGTTTGCCTGTCGAACCCTCTCCGCTCAGCACACGAAGTCTTGTTACCCAGATATGTGGGAAAAGAACCCCGAAAACGTCAAGCGCCTCCAAGTAGACCCCAACCGGATCTCCGGGCAGGTCCAGCTCATCGAGAACTCGGGCGAGTAGCGTGGCGAGGCCCAGGTCGTCCACGGCAGGGGGCAAGTGCAATTGCGGTGCCGGGCTCTGGAGCGGTCTGGGCGTAGCGGGGCTCGAAACCGTGGCCCAATAGCCACATGAGGCTGTGTACAGCCGTTCTCATCGAGAGCATTCTCGCCCTAGCCAAACCATTCTAATGGAGTTGACCCGCTTTCGTGGATACCTCATCACTTGGGAGAGGAGAATCCACGATGCCGAAAAGCCGTCCCCCGTACCCGCCGGAGTTCCGGCAGCAGATGGTGGACTTGGTCCGAGCTGGCCGAACGCCTGAGGAGCTGTCGAGGGAGTTCGAGCCGACGGCCCAGTCGATCTGGAACTGGGTCCGTCAGGCTGAAAGAGATCAGGGCGTCCGCCAGGACGGCCTGACAACGGAGG
>JBDGZZ010000655.1:0-5119 GCA_039588335.1 Gemmatimonadota bacterium
AACGGCGTACCCGGTATCACCCCGGGGAAGTAGAAATCGAACAGCACACGCACGTTCAGGAAGTACTCGACCTGTAGGAGACCGCCGCCCACGAGCCCACACATGGGGAGGGCGCCGTCAAAGAGATTGGCGTTCTTCTCGGCGAGCATGAGCGCGATGATCGCCCCCTCCGAGTGCCCGGCGAGATACGTCTTCTCTGGCTTCCCGAAGTGCGATGTGAAGATGCCGCGGAGCTGGCGAGTGCGCTGGACCGCGTCCTTGATGGCGTAACCGTTCTCGGAGAAGCTCGAGAACGCGACCCCGAAGCCGAACCCGGTGAGAATCTCGGGCAGCGGATCCACCTGCGGCAGGGCGATCGGCTCGTTCGGTCCGACGTAGCCATGGGAGTAGATGACGAGGTCGCCGTTCCAGAAGGCCGGCAAGAAGAGCTTGTAGAGCGAGCCCGGGCCCGTCTCGCCCTCGATGACCTGCGGGACGCCGGGCGTGGCCTTCCGCGCCGCCAGCGCGTCCGGCGCAACAGGCTGGTTATCCGTGCAGCCGAGCGCGAGCGCGACGCAACCGGCGATGGCCACTGACAGTGATCCGACTCTCATATCCAACCTCCGGGGCTGTGCCGCCTTCCTCGACGGCGAGGCGTTTCATGACTGCCTTCTCCGGTAACTGCCTTTCGAGTGAAAGGCCGTCGGAGGTCACGCGTCACGCTACGGCGTCTACTACGGCATCGTACAACGGCGTCTGTCTGGCGGCGTGGCCATAAGGCCACCGGCGTATTTCGTTTGTCTTACTGCGGCTATGAGGGCGACACATCCAGTATGGGACTGGGGTGCTGAATCTGGCAAGAGTGGTACAAACGCTACAACCAGATAACCACATCCAGATATGCGGTTCATCCGTTGAGACTTTGGCCCGGTCTGCTGTAAATGTGTTGATACCCCGGTGGTATACTTGGCCCGTCTTTATCCGGAGGTCACAATGGGGTCCATGAGGTGGGGCGATTATTCGTGGGAGCCACTGGTGCGGCATGCGGCGCAGCTGACACCGTTGGTGAGCGAGAACTGCCTACTGGATGCACGAGGGGCGAGTCATCTGACCCGCCCCATCATTTGTCCACAGGACCATGTCAAGGCGCGTTCACGCAGATCGCAGTAGCAGACACACTGACAGCATTTTGTTGATCGGGAGGATTGAGCTGCGCCATAACACCCCAAGTGTACAAGCCATTATTCACGTCAACAAAAGGTGCGTTTAGGATTATCACTACCTCACTGGCGCCATTATACGTGAATGTGTGGCCACCGTTGAGAACTACCTTCCCGGCTGGGCAGTGCGCAAAGGCCCCGTTACCACCGTCCACATACACTATCTCGTAACCAGCGAGTCCGGCTGGTCCAGCAGGTCCAGGGTCTCCCTGGTCACCCTTTGGGCCGGGATCACCTGTGTCACCTTTGTCGCCCTTCTCGCCTTTTGGGCCTACGTGACGTTATGCGCTTCAACTCTGTTTAGGCTGCGGTGCACCTGACGATGGGTGGCGGGTGTGGCGGTGTCCTAGCTGCGGGTTTGTCGTTGTTCACTGTAATTGAAAGCAGAAGCCCCGAGCGCCTCCGTCGAGCAGTCCCGCGTCCGGTAACGACCGTCAGTAGGGAGCATGCGGCGGCAGTGTCAGCCCGGCGCGATCTATGTCCCGCGGCATTCCTTGGGGAAAGCGTGCGAACTTGCTGACCTCTTGCCAGCGGCGGGTATCGATGCCCCTTACATCTTCAATTGGACCTCTCGAAACTGATGCGGTGATGCCTGCGTACCATCCGTGTGACGCCGTCAGAAGTGTGGCTCCGGTGACCCAATAAACGAGATTTGCCCACTCGGAGTCGTAGGTACCGAGGCGGGCAGCCTCGATCGTTGCGCGGGGGATTGCATGTAATCCACCCCTGGTTAGCACAAACACCGTGTCAGGCTCGAGCGCTATGAACTCGCCTGCCAGCTCAGCTCGATCGTTCTTGAAGTATACGTCAATCCAGGCACCGTAAGCCTCGTGCTGTGCCACCTGGGCAGGCTGCAAGTAGCCGGATGGCCCGCGGGTGCTCACGCAACCCGTGGTGAGCAGAGCAAGCGTTACGAACCGTACGTCACGGGTGAACATATTTGCTGTTCCAGAATGCATTTTCCATGGAGGGTTCAATCTGTTTGAACTCTGGTGCGAGTTCCCGCAGAGTCCGGGCGGGGTCGAGAAACAGACCGGCTGCCCTCATCGGGTTCTCCTCTGCAATCCACTCGTCTCTCATCCACTCCAGGTAATAGCCTCGCGACTCAAGGAAGAGCTCGTGGCGAGAATCTGCGTCTGGCAGCCTGTATCTCAGTACATATTCATCGCCGGGGAAAGTCGTGAGCACGCGGCTCGAGTCCAATAACATCTCGAGTGCTCCTGAACTCGGCCGGTGGCGTACGTACACCGTCTCTGGTCGAAGCGTGATCGGTGTAACTGGGTCGCCGAGTTCAGCTAGGGCCACATAGTCGATGCGCCAGGCACCCTTGGCCATGCGCAATTGAACCCTGATCGAGTCGCTTTGCCGCAGGATCGGCACCAACCGTACGTCGGTGCCGAGTGGGCCGGTTTCTATGACCTCGCCGACAGACTGCCACCTGCCTACCTCGTCTTGGACGCGTACCTCGATTCCGCCAAGAGTGCGTACGACAGACGCTACCCGATCCGTCGTCACCTGATCTCCCCGTTCGAGTGTGGCCAACCAGTGGCCAGCCGAAGTGCCGAGCCACGCGAAGGCCTGGTACAGCAGGAACGTGGGCAAGAGGCTCTGGCGTGAGCCGATGACGATGGCTAACCGGTCAGCGTCCAAAGTGGCGAAGGTGAGGTCTATCGTTTCCTTTGCGGCTAGGTCTGTCGAGTCTGCTGGGCTCGTGCGCTCTATTCCGTCGAATAGCTGCACGGCGTCGAGGCAATCACCCACGGAGCTGCGGCGCCACTGACCTTGGTTGAGCGTGGCGGGTCTCAGCCTTCTCCGCTGTCGTGAACACAGAAGCCCCGAACGCCGCGAGACGCTCGAGGCTTGGTTCTCAACCTGTGCCCTTGGTGCTCGTTTCAATTGTGGAGTCCCTGTCTGCCCCCCTACTGCGTTGCCGCATTCCCCGTACTCCGGGCATCGTGCCGGAACCTTGGCTGCCCCGGCGACCGGCACCACCGCGTAGACCTTTCCCTGGTCCGATCCGACGTACAGCGTACCATCAGGAGCAATGGCCGGCGACGAGTACGTCCAGTAGCTCAGCCTGGCCTCCCACAATAGGCTCCCATCGGCGTTGAGCGCTGTGAACGGCCAGTCCACGAAGCTCACATAGATGGTCCCATCCGCTGCCACCGCGGCCGCGGACCACATTTCACTGTAGTCCATGGTGTACGTCCACTTCAGCGTGCCGTCAGGGTTGAACGCTAGGAACTCGGGCTCGCCCGTACCAACATAGATCGTCCCGTCTGGGGCAATTACCGGTGAGGAGCCCATCGGGTCGCCGCCGTACAGGTACGACCACTTGGCACTCCCATCGGGATTGACCGCGTGTACGCGTGCGTCATGTTGTGATGTGACGTAGACGGTGCCGTCGGCCGCGATAGCCGGAGAGCTGACCACGTCCCCGCCAATCAAGTAGCTCCACTTCTCGGTCCCATCCGGATTCACCGCGTAGACTCGCCCGTCAAAGGATCCAACATAGATGGCCCCGTCGACGCCGACCGCCGGTGAGGAGTGCATTGCGCCGCCGGTCAAGAAGTTCCACATCTCGGTCCCGTCAGGGTTCACCGCGTAGAGTCGCCCGTCATTGGACCCCACGTAGATGGTGCCGTCACTCGCGATCGCGGGGGAGGAAAAGACCTCGCCTCCAGTCATGAAGTCCCACTTGCCAGTCCCGTCGGGATTCATCGCATACAGCCGGTAGTCGCCCGACCCGACGTAGATAGTGCCGTCGGCACCCACGGCAGGAGAAGAAAAGATGAATCCACCGGTTAGGTGGTCCCACTTCTTGGTGCCGTCCGGATTGATGGCGTAGAGTCGCTCCCACGAGCCAACATAGACGGTGCCGTCCGTGCCAAGGGCCGGTGACGAAGAGACCTCGCCATCAGTCTGGAACTCCCAGAGCAACTGCACTGCTGCCGTCACCTGAAGGGTGGCCGATCCCTGTGTACCGTCGGCGGTGGCGGCGATCGTTGCAGTGCCGTCCCCCTTGGCTATCACGATCGGCCCACCGTACTGATCGACCGCCATCGTCGCCACCGATTCGTCGGAGGACGACCACATCACCTGTGCGTCCGGGACCCAGTAGCCGTTGGCGTCGAGTACGTCAGCCCAGACGTTGACAGGCTGTTCGAGCATGTACACATGCTCCTGGTCCATCCACACCGTAACGGATGCTACCTCTTGGATGACCCAGATAGTGCACTGGGCGCTCTTGCCTTCTGAGGTCGCCGTGATCCTGACGCTACCAATCCAGCGCGCCGTCACTAGGCCGTTCTGTACGTCAGCGATGTACTCGTCACTCGTCGTCCAGGTGAAGCTCTTCCCGCGCAGCGTATCGCCGTCAGCGTCGAGTGCGACGGCGACCAGCCGAACGGTGGCTTCAATGGCGGTGATTGTGTCGACGGCGGGGCTGATTCGGACGGACGCTAAGGGCTTTGTCGACGGCCCAGTGGTGTCCCCCCCACACGTCACGAGGAACACAATTGCACACAACAGTCCCGTTAGCCGGAGAAACAGAATCCGCTGCATCAGGTCACCTCCTAGCTAGCAGATCAAAGAACACGCTCGGCGGTCCAACGGTCGCGTCGTCGGGCGGGCGTCCTACTACGGCGTCACTCTGCGGCGCCTGCTACGGCGTCTGTCTGGCGGCGGGCCTTGAGGCCACCCGCGACATTCGTTGCGGCCCAGACTAGTCGAACTCAGTCAAGTGGCAGTCAAGCGATGAGGTCACGTCGTCTGGCGGGCGTCTTACTGCGGTGTCTTGCCCTACGGATTGCGGATCCGCGTGGTGAAGGTTTCAGCATTGGTGCACAAGCGCTTGCACATGCGATCCATAACGATCCATAGTTTTGATGCCACCTCAATCCCGCACCGTGACAGGGCTG
>JBDGZZ010000656.1:0-2094 GCA_039588335.1 Gemmatimonadota bacterium
GGGCCATCGAGTTCATCGCTGAGATGCCGATCACCACCACCGGCAAGGTGCGGCGTGTCGAGGTGCGGCGCATGGACCAAGAACAGCAAGACCCAAAGACATGACCACTGCCGACGAGATCCCGTCAAGGGAGGACTACAAACACTTCCTCGCTATTCCGACGCGCTGGATGGACAACGATATCTACGGCCATGTCAACAACGTGGTGTATTACTCGTATTTTGACACCGTGATCAATAAATACTTGATCGAGCAGGGCGGTATGGATATCACCAACGACCCCGTGGTCGGCATCGCCGTGGAGACCCATTGTCAATTCAGGCGCTCGCTGCAATTCCCGGATGCCATTGATGCCGGTTTGCGCGTCGGGCACCTCGGCAACTCCAGCGTCCGCTATGAGATCGGTTTATTCAAACGAGGAGACGACGCCATCGCCGCGGCGGGTTACTTTGTGCACGTGTTCGTTGATCGCACATCACAAAAACCTATTCCTATACCCCGAGGTATTCGTACTGCCCTCGAACAGCTAACCCGTATATTGCACGAATAAAGAAGGCGAAGCCTGTAAATCCCTTATAATTCAGTTTGGTAGACAAGAAATAAAGGGAGGCTTCGCCGTGACAGAATGTACCCAATCTGCGTTTAATTTTCCAGTGTGCAAAAGGCGTCGTGTGCAGGCGAGTTTTGACGGGGGTGAGATCACCAGCGATGGTGGGGTGTTGTTGCTGCGTCAAGCCGATCGTGTGCTGGGTTTAAGTGAAGCGGTCGCCCATGCCTTAGTCGATGGACGCCGGCAAGCGAGTTGTTGGCACGATGGAGTGAGTTTACTGCGGCAGCGAGTGTACGGTTTGGCATTGGGCTACGAGGACCTGAACGACCATCAGACGTTGCGCAACGATCTAGCGATCCAGACAGGGGTGGATCGGGATGAGGCCTTGGCGAGTGCGTCGACGTTATGCCGGTGGGAGAACCGGGCGGATCGGGAGGCGGCGTGGCGTGTTCATGAAGTGTTGGTGGAGCAGTTTATCGCGTCGTATAAGCGCGCGCCGAGGAAGCTGATCTTGGACTTTGACGCCACCGACGATGCGGTGCATGGGAAGCAGGAAGGGCGTTTCTTTAATGGGTATTACGACCACTATTGTTTCCTTCCGTTATACGTCTTTTGCGGGGATCGGTTGCTGGTGAGTTATCTGCGGCCGAGCAAGATCCACGCGTCGAAACACGCGTGGGCGATTCTGGCCTTATTGGTCAAATGCTTCCGCCAAGTGTGGCCGAAGGTCAAGATCCTGTTTTGCGGTGACGCGGGCTTTTGTCGCTGGCGGATGTTGGCCTGGTGCGAGCGCCACGGGGTCGAGTATATCGTCGGGATTGCCAAGAATAACCGCTTGAATCGATTGGTCAAATCGGTTTTGCAGGAAGCGCGATACGAGTTCGAGCAACGGGGGACTAAACAACGGTTATTCCGCGAGTGCTGGTATGCGGCGAGGAGTTGGGACCACCCACGCCGGGTCCTAGTAAAGGCCGAACATACTACGAAAGGGAGTAATCCTCGGTACGTGGTCACCAACCTCGCGGGCGATCCGCAACGGCTCTATGAGCGCGTGTACTGTGCTCGCGGTGACATGGAGAATCGGATCAAAGAACAACAACTGAATTTGTTTGCCGATCGCACCAGTTGTTCGGCGTGGTGGCCGAATCAATTCCGGCTGTTGTTGTCCAGCTTGGCTTACGTTTTACTAGAGGCGATTCGTCGCCTCGCACTGAAAGGCAGCGAGCTCGCGCACGCTTACGTCGGCACGATCCGACTCAAGCTGCTCAAGATCGGTGCCGTTATCCTACGCAATACGCGCCGCGTTCGGTTCCTCTTATCCTCCAGCTATCCGTATCAGGATCTGTTCATGCGCGTGGCCGCGCGCCTCGCTCCTGGATAACGGCGTCAACCTAATCGCTGGCAACAACTCTGCGTGTCGATCGTCCACGCGATGGCGAGCCATGTGAAGAATCCAAAAATTCAGCGTCACCCTCTCCGGATCGATGTATTCGAAGAAAAAATACCAACGCATCAAAGAAAATTGCTGTCGAATCGCACCCCAA
>JBDGZZ010000657.1:0-2087 GCA_039588335.1 Gemmatimonadota bacterium
ACATACTGCATCGCAAGCCTCCCTTCCCATGGGTAACCCGGAGAGGCTACCCTGAGGCTTGCTCATAGATTCATTGTGGAGACGCCCTGACTCTGAGCCGGTCGTTCGATCGTGTGAGAACCGCTGCGAGTCCTTCACACTCCAGTCTCGGCGTTCCGCAGTGCGAAGATCCTGCGCTCGCGATTAGCAGAACCGTCCCCCACCACGAGATCGTCCAGAAGATCGGCGCCCGTCGTATGGGCGAGGGCACAGGACCACCGACACCAGGCTCGGCCGCGACGGATTCGCCGGCTTTTGGGCTGGCATGTTGTGCGCATGGTGCTGAGTGATCACTCGCGAGCATGACGATCTGTGGGATCCAACTTTTTCCCCGATCGTGACCCCGAGCTGACATGAGGCGCCAGGTTGTCCCACTCGCTGGATGCCACACAGTACAAGCAGAAGTCACCATGGTCGTAGATCGAGCAATTCAGGGGGCCCCGCTTGGTCATGTCTTAGAATTCCTGTAGAACAAAAAAGGTGTATGGTTCCTCGGTCCACCAAGACCGAACCGTCCCGGACGGGACAGAAAGGAACCACACACCATGGCGAAAGTACTGCCGAGCCAGAGACTGTTCAAGCAATTTGAGGAGCGACTTCTCCTTGGCGATCTGACGCTGCCCGACGTCATCCGTTCCGGAGCTCAATTGATGCTGCAGTACGCCCTCGAACGCGAGGTGGCCGAAGCGCTTGGTCGCGGCTACTACGAGAACGCGCCTGAGGTCTCCAGGGAACGTGGACGGCGAAACGGGTACGAGTCCAAGCCGATTCTCACGGGCGAAGGTGAGATTACCGTCGAGGTTCCCCAGGTTCGCGACGCCGAGGAACCGTTTCGATCCTCGTTTCTCGACGCGTACGTGAACCGAACCGAGACCCTCGACAGCTTGATAACCAGGATGTACGTCCACGGAATGTCGACTCGGGACATTGAGTCGGCACTTCAGGAAGTGCTCAGCGGGAAGGGTGTGTCCCGCTCGGTGGTGAGTCGCGTCACCGAATGTCTCCACGAGGATTTCGAGACGTTTCGAGCCAGAGACCTCGGCCAGGACGAGCTGGTCTACCTCGAACTCGACGGTACCTACCTTCGCTATCACGTGGATTCTGACCGCAAAGAGCCGGTCCTGGTTGCCACAGGCTACCGCTGGGACGGCTCCAGGGTTCTCCTTCACATGGCCCCCGGAAACTGGGAGTCGTACGAGAACTGGAAAGGATTCCTTCACGAGATGACCGGGCGTGGTCTGAGCGAACCGCTATTCATCGTGACCGACGGGAACCCGGGAGTACTCAAGGCGATCGAAGAGATCTTCTCTCGGAGTATGAAGCAGCGCTGCCAGCGTCATCGTCTGGAGAACATTCTGGGAAAGGTACCGAGAGAGGTCCGGAGCAAACTGAAGACAGCGATTCTCGAATCCTTCCACGCCGAGACCTACGAGGAGGGTCTTCGTCGCGGGATGGACGTGATCGCCCAATACCGCGATCGGTTCCCGAGCGCGATGGCGTGCATGGAGGAGACGCTCGAAGCGACGCTCCAGGTCCTGAGGCTTCCCCCCTCGCATCACAAGCGACTCCGCACTGCGAATCTTCTCGAGCGCACGTTCGGTGAGAAGAAGCGAAGGACGAAGGTGATCCCCCACTTCTTCACGGAGAAGGCTGCGATGAAGCTGTGCTACGCGACGCTGCTGGCCGTCACGCAGAAGTGGCGGGGGCTGAACATGGATGCGTTCACTGTGGGTCGTCTCGAAGATCTCAGACGCGAGGTATTCCCCGAAACGAGAAAGGAGAAGTCGGCCGCGTAACCTGATTCATGCCGAGGACCATGCACTGATTTGACAGGGAAAATGGGACTTGACCGGGAAATTCCTGTAAAAATCTCATTCTCACCGATTCTGCCGTTCCACGCCCCAAGTACAGAGCTCCCGAGGTCGTCGAAGAGTGTCCCGGTTCGATACGGCCAAACGAAGGAAAGAGGTGGAAGCAGGCACGATTGTCTCCTACGTTTGAGGAGGCCCAAATTGCCCGTTCAAACCCTAATGCGATGTATGCATCAC
>JBDGZZ010000658.1:0-2082 GCA_039588335.1 Gemmatimonadota bacterium
GGCTACTACGGCAAGATCGGTGCCCACATTCAGATTCCAGAAGTGGACCTTCCCTTCGCTGTATGCACAGCCTATCAGATGCTCTCCGAAGTTGTCGAATGCCCATGAGTTGGCTTCCGTGATCGCGGCACCCGTACCGGCGCCTGAGCCGACGTTGTACGCGCCGTCACCGTAGGTGGCATTGCCATAGTCACCCTCCGACGTACTGGCGCCCTCACCCCCGGCAGTAAACCCGGCAGGGGTAATGTCTGTCAGCACCCCCGCGGAGAAGGCATAGGCCTTATTGTATGTGCCCAATGCGAGATAGGCAGCCTGCCCGGTAGATCGCCAGCCGTAGAGCCCCCGTACCGGATCCGTAACGTCAAGATCCGTATCCGTGGTATCCTGTACCTTGACCCATCCGCCAATCGGCTGCATGGTGCCCTCCGACCAGCGCACGAGGTTGGCAGCGTACCACCGACCCTTGGCCTGATACAGCGTGCCGTTTCTGTAGACGCCCGGCGGGAACCTAAGTTGTGCGTATTTCGGCATCTACCGCTTCTTTCTTGAAGGTTGCGCGCTTGCCGATATTGCCTGCCTCCAGTGCACCCTGTGAGATTCCAACAGTGGCAACCAACCCGGTCAGCAAACCGGGATCACGACCCATGAACATCCACGCAATCAACGCACTCAACACGACCACCCAGAGCAAGGCCATGTTCCAGATGCGGAGCTTCACGTTCGTAGGTTTCATTGTTCCACCAATTCACATTCCATGGGGTCTTCACCCATGTGGTGCAGTATGATCATGCACTTGACCTTGCCTAGCTCCGTCACGGTCTTCTTCTGCAGAACTTCGATTGTGTCCAAGCGAGTCTCTACGTCAGTGACGTATGTGTAAACGCCTTTGCCTCCCGCTATTGAGATTGTGCTCATCAGCGCAAGTAGCTTCCAGTGTGAAGCAAGACCCCCCAAAGACACCATGCTACCTCTCTTACTTCCGGCCTTCTCTACGCTACCAATGGAACCCAACTCGAAAACAGCCCTCCACTTTTATGTCGAAGCGCGAATTGTGATTTGAAGATCGAGCTACCGGACTCCCAGTACGCAACACCCGGCCCGAAGGTGCCCTCAGTGGTGCTACCTCCGTCGAAACTGTACTCCGTCTCGTATGAGTTGTCGTAGTTGGTCCAGAAGTAAGCGTACTTTCCGCCATAGAGTTCCCAGCCCAGATCGTATGGTGGACCATCCGGTCCCAGCGGATTCGCCAAGTCCGCAGCAGCGGCCTGCTGCATTCGAGAACCGCCCTTCGAGAGCGTCATCAGGATGGCTCCGTGATTGAATGCGCGCCGATAACGGTAAGTCCGCCATCCCGTGTGTAGAAGACGATTATGTCCTTAGCATTTCCTGTCGTAGATAAGGTCGGAGCAATGCCGTCCTGCCAATCTACGGCGGCGGGCCACGTCACCGTACCGTCACCTCCTGCAGGCTGTTTCAGTTCCATCGTGATGAACTGAACCTTACCGCTGGTGGGGTAGCCGGTGAAAGTGATGGTGTTGTTGCCGGAACTCAGGGTCTTGGAGAAGAAGTTGCCAAGCGCCCAGTCGGCCTCCAGCGCGGCCATGGCCGTGTCGTCCTCGATGAGACGCGCTCCCGCAGCGTACTCTACGTCGCCCGTGAAGATGCCTCCGGTTTTGGGCATGGCCGCATCCGCGGTGGTCTTGACAAGCTGGAGATCGTCGTCGATGTCCTGCGCCAACGTGTTGAGGATCGTACCCCACGTGTTGACGGAGCCGCCAACGATAGGAAGATCCCAGCCGAAATTGGTTGTTGGATTTGCCATGATCTACCCCCTAGTAGCTCCTCACGTCCTCACCTATGATGTGCGCTGGACGGGGCGTGAGAGGCCCGCCATACTCGCGTCGATCCCGATCCAGCTTGTACTCGCTGGCTGCCTGTTCGTATTCCGCCTTCCAGAGGTTCACCCGCGAGTCCTCCTGCAGGTAGCCTTCGGCCACGGAGAGCGCGGCCCAGAGGTAAATGTCCGGGGCACGGTCGAGCAGCCAGTTAGTCTCGTTGCCGTCTGAAAGGGCGTCTATGGAT
>JBDGZZ010000659.1:0-2072 GCA_039588335.1 Gemmatimonadota bacterium
GAAAAGGGTGACTGACCTCATGGGCATTGTCAACTCAACGCGGCTCGATGTGAATTGAGGGTGTTCGTCTGAGTCTTGCTGGTCTTGGCTGAGTTCGCCAGACCATGTGGCACGCTGACAGTTACCCTTGCCGTCAGTTTCTCTGCGAAAGGCAACTAGTCGAAAAAGTCCAGCGTAAAGCTCACTGCGGCGAGGGTAGCAGAAAGCCGGGCGGTGACCTCAGTGATTCAAGCAAGTAGGAGGTACGTCACAGAGCATTCCCTCCTCACCCCTCATGACATGGCCCTCCGATTCACGGCCAACAGTTGCCACCAGTCTACCTCTGACGGCATTTTGTGTCATGCGTATTCCTATTATAGCCATCTCGATACTCGCCGCGCCGTTGGCCGTGGCGGCCCAAACCCCGCCGGTCGTTACGGCGGAAGACTACGCCCACGCCGAACAGTTCCTCGGCACGACCACGAGCCAACTGGTGAGCGGCATTCCTGGCCGCACGACCTGGCTGCCGGACGGCCGAGCATGGTACCGGGTCGGTGACGCCGACGGGGCCCGGTTCATTCTGGTGGACCCCGACAGGCGAACGCGCGCTGACGCGTTCGACCATGCGCGGCTGGCAAGGACGCTGATCGACGCAACCGGTCGCACCATCGAGGAAGACAGCCTTCCGGTCCAGGCCATCGAGTTGTCCGCCGATGGAAGCACGCTGATGGTGACGCTTCGCACTGCCCCGCCTGCCGGGCAGCGCGGTCCCGGGAACCAGTGGGTCTGCGATGTTGACGCGTACACCTGCTCCCAGGCGGGAGACAGTGAGCTCCACGAGCCACCGAGCAACTCGAGCGTGTCGCCTGACGGCACCAAAGCCGCGTTCATTCGCGATCACAATCTCTGGGTTCAGAACCTCACTACGGGTGAGGATACCCAGCTCACTACGGACGGTGAAGAGGATTTCGGCTATGCCACGAACAACGCCGGGTGGGTGAAACGCGATTCCCCGGTGCTCACGTGGTCACCCGATTCCAAGAAGATCGCGACGTTTCAGCACGACGGGCGCGGCGTGAGCCGCATGCACCTGGTGCGGACGACCGTGGGTGAGCCGGAACTCGAGTCGTGGCGCTATCCACTCCCGGGGGACAGCGTCATCTTCCGCGTCCAACGCGCGGTGATCGAGGTCGACGGGCCGAGTGCCCCACGCGTCGTGCGGTTGGACATGCCACCGGACGCACACCGTTCGATGGTGACCGATCATATCGCCTGCGGCGGCCGCATCTGCGATCTGTTGTGGTACCCCGACGGGTCGGCGCTCGCCTTCGTCTCCAGCTCACGCGATCACAAACAGGCATGGGTGCGCGTGGCGGATGCCAATACCGGCCAAGTTCGAACGCTGTTCGAGGAGCGTTCGACGACGCAGATCGGTGATGCCAGCGCCAACGAAAACTGGTGGCTCTTACCAGAAACCAACGAACTCATCTGGTGGTCGCAGCGTGACAACTGGGTCCACCTGTATCTCTACGATCTCGCAACCGGCGAGCTCAAGAACCCGATCACCACGGGCGATGGGAACGTGGTGGACATCGTGCATGTGGATGAGAGCGACCGAACCATCTACTTCATCGGGCAGGGCCAGGAACCCGACCGCGACCCTTACTTCCGTCACCTGTACAGGGTGGGGTTCGACGGCAGCGGGCTCACACTGCTGACAGCGGAGAACGCGAATCACACGGTTTCCATGCGTCCGGACGGACGAACGTTCATCGACACGTACTCGACGCCAACGACGCCGCCGATCAGCGTGCTGCGCAACTCCGACGGACGGGAACTCGCCCAACTCGAACGCGGCGACATCTCGCGCCTCATCGCGATGGGTTGGCATCCGCCGACCCCGGTCACGATGAAGGGCCGCGACGGCACGACCGACATCTACGGGCTCATGTACACGCCCGCGGATCTGGACTCGACGGCGAAGTACCCGATCATCGACTACATCTATCCCGGGCCGCAGAGCGGGAGCGTGGGTTCCCGGACTTTCCGGTCGTCGCGCGGTGACCATCAGGCCCTCGCGGAACTGGGATTCA
>JBDGZZ010000660.1:0-2069 GCA_039588335.1 Gemmatimonadota bacterium
TAACGGTAGCATGGTCCGTCGTGCGGGTGAGCAGAAGGTCGGCGTTCGTATCCAGAACACCAGCCGCCGACCGCTCGATCCACGTATCTACCGGAAGCGTTCCGTCGCCCCATGAGATGCGCCCACCGGCCCAAAGCTCCAGTCGATTGTCGGCGTCCCCATCATCCTTGGTGGCGATGGAGGGTACGGTCAGGGTTGTTCGCTCGAAGGTGTGTGCCCCCGTCGTGAAGGTCTGCGGCCCGGCGAGCAGCGCATACCCCGCCAAATCGGCGCTCTGGATCACGTCGTCCGAGCTTGCGATGGTGGCACCACCGCCCCACGCCACTTGACCAGCCGACTCCACGTAGAACCGGGCGCTGCCTGCCCATGGCGAAGTACCATAACCCATATAGAGTGCAGTTGGCGCGGCATCACTGCTACCTGTTGCTCCGATACCGGCTTGTACCGTATCATCAGAAGTTCTGTACTGAATTCCCCTTGCCCAACCTGCTATGCCAGAATTAAGCCTCCATACAGTGTCTGCCGGAATAGCTAGTGTTCCATCTCCGAATAACAGACCCGAAGCTGTGTTCTTGAAAGTTACGGTCTTGTTGCTCCAGTTCCACGCTTCGGTGATTGTCTCTGCAGAACCTACGCGAGCGAGAATAGAGCCATCCGTAATCTGGCTCTCCAGAATAGTGAGGAAGGCCTCGTGCGCAGTCACGTCAGCCTGTGTGAGCCCCAACTGTGCGACCCATGTGTTTCCGCTAGTCGTGCGAAGATACCAACCTGCGGCATCCGAGGCGTCTGTGACTCCACCCAACAGGCCGATCTGTCCCAACGTCTGGTGAACCCATGCGCTACCGCTCCACTCTAACAACTCTCCGGCCGCGAGCGAGGAGTAGGCTGCTACGTCGCCTACGTCCTCTAGCGCAGAGACACCACCCGAGGGCGGCGTGTTGGCCCAGCCAGTACCCGACCATTCCAACACGTCACCGGAGGTCAAACCGGAATAGGCGTCCACATCCCCCACGTCCTCCAGCGCAGCCACGGCCGCGCCAGAGAGGGTAGCGGACAGTCGCACGAGGGCCGCGTCCACCGCGTACATGATCCGCTCGACCTCACGACGGAACATGGCCTCATTCAGACGGTCATATCGCTCCGTCGGAGCAGGGAGGGAGGGGATGGCGAGCTTATCGTCTGCCACGTTGGACTACCTCCAGCCGCGGATTTCCGAAACGCCAGTTCACCGCGGACTGTTCGATCTTAAGCCGTATCTGCCGACCAGTGAGACGTGCGTCTGTAATTTCTCCGATAGTCAAGCTCTGCTCATCCTCCGGCAGCGGGCCGGTCGGGTAAAACAGAGAATAGAGCGTAACGTCTACGTTGCCCACCGTGTTCTCGTCGGGGATGTAGCGGTTGATGGTCAGCACGTTGTCTCCGTTGCCAAGCTCGAAGGGACCGCTCTCTGCAGAGGGGAGCAGCGGCGTGGTGTCGTCCTCATCCAGCATAACCGTGCCGTTTTCGTGGAAGTAGACGCCGCCCTCGCTGTCAACAAGGACCGGGTCGGAGAAGACATTGCGGTCGGTGCCGTCCGTCCGTACGAGATCCCACGGCCCCGACCAGTGATCCTCCAGATAGTTGTAGACGACGATCTTGTTGTTCTCCGAGGAACCCTCCGCCGGGTAGGCCCACCAGATCTCGTTGAACTCGTTGACCGACCATGCAGCGATCCGGCTGGCCTCGAAGCTGTTCAGCGCCGAGAAAACGTCGTCGGAGATGTCGCATTCGAGCGGGCGGACAAAACCGTCATAGACGAAGAAGCCACGCTGGCCCATCCAGTAGCTCCGACCGTCCACCTCCGCGTGTGCCCGCCGGGAAATGATCCCGCAGTTCGACCCCACCCCTACAAAACTGTAGACCAGTGTCCCGCCAATGTACCGCATGGCAAACAGGTCCACATCCGTCCAGATCAGAGATTCCGTGCGGCTCCTCGCTCCACACATGGCGGCGCCTACGCCGGGCAGAATGATGTCCCCAGCGTCCGAGCCAGCCGCCTCCGGATTCCATTCGGTGTAGTCCTCCTGATC
>JBDGZZ010000661.1:0-2069 GCA_039588335.1 Gemmatimonadota bacterium
AACTCCTTCTTGCTCACGGCCTCGCTCTGCAGCCTCTTCCAACCGCCAATGTGTAGGATGGTGGCGTTCCCCAGGGAAAACCTCACGCCCCGTTCCAGAAGCTGTCGCGCGGCATGAACGTACAGGACGTAGGTGTACCCCATGATGACGGCACGCTTGTTTTCCGCTTGGATTTGGGACAGTTGCTGGGCCAGGCGCTCGATGTCGAGCAGGAGGTTGCCGTTGTCCGATGACCGCATGCAGTAGGATGCGGAGGAGGCAGCCAGTAAGAACCCGCGGATTGCCGCCGCGCGTGCTGAGATCGTATGCTGATCCGGCTGCGCTTGCTTGGGGTCCACGTCGACGATGAGGAAGGGGCGGCGCTGGGTTCCGAGGAAGTCCTTGAGCAGCCAGATCAGCGTGTTGACCTGCCGACTGCGGGTAACGTCATCGAGAACCACGGTGCTGGGGGTTTGTGAGGTTGTCGCGCTCGATCTTAGTGTGCGGACTATACTTGTCTCCTCCACAGAGCTCAGCCGCATCTGCTTGAATATCTGGACGGGCAAGTAGGGCAGGTCCGGGTAGTCGAACGCCCCTAAGGGCGGGTGGACGCTGCGTTTCTCACAGAGCTTTCGGTAGGCCGAACACGATTGGAAATGGTGTTCGAACGCGTCGGCGAGAGCGGCCTTGAGGAGCGGGCCCTTGCCTTCATGATCGTACGCGTACGGAGGTGCCTTCAACAGCTCATCGTACAGCATATGTCCTCTGACCGGCCTCACTTCAGCAGCAGTTGTCTCTGGAGCTTGCCGGAGGCCGTCCTTGGGACGGCATCCACCCACTGGAAGAGCGCCGGGATCTTGTGGGACTCGAGGCGCTCCCTGAGAAACGCCACAAGTTCCTGATCGGTCGGCTTCGGTTCCCGTGCGCTCTCTTGCACCAGGAAGACCTTGACGGCTTCACCGGCAAGGGTGTCGGGGTCTCGGATGCCAACGCAGGCGCAGTCGCCGATAGACTGGTGTTCCTTGAGTGCCTCCTCGACCTCGACGGGGGCGACCTTGAGGCCGCCAACATTGACTAGGTCACTACTCCGCCCGACGAGGTACAGAAACCCCTCGTTGTCCTGGTAGCCGGAGTCGCCCGTTCGGAGCCAGCCGTCTACCAGCGCCTTCGCTGTCATCGGTGGGTCCTTCCAGTAGCCCTGCGCCACCGTGCGGCCCTGCACGGCGATTTCGCCGATGGTGCCGGCCGGGAGCCTCTGGCCGTTACCCCCAAGCACGCCGACGTCCACGTTGGGCGTAGGTTGGCCAATGGACTCCAGTTTGTTAGCAGATTCGTGAAATTCGATGAACGTTGTACGAGATGCCTCAGTGAGGCCGTAGTGCATGCAAAGGCGCGTGTTGGGAAGGAGCCGCATCAAGCGCCGCTTGTGCTCCTGCGGCATTGAGGCGCTGCCGATCTCAACGTACTTCAAATGGTCGGCGTATTCGCCGAGTTTGTCACCGGTGAGACGGAAGATTATCTCGAAGCCGGCCGGGACGGATGAGAGACCTGTCGCTCGGTGACGTTCCATTGCCTCGAAGATTCGTCCAATGAGACCGAACCCATCCACGAGAACCACCGTTCCGCAGGCGAGCAGGTTGCAGCGCAGTCTGCCCAGTCCGAACGAGTGGCTCAGCGGGAGTGGTACCACTTCTGTGTCATCAGACGTATTCCCGATGAACGCGTTGATGTTGGCCGCGGCAGCCAGGGTGTTGTGGTGCGTCAGTACGACGCCCTTGGGGACGCCCGTCGTGCCGGTAGTGAAGAGAATGTCGGCAATCTCTTGAAGTCTTGGAGAATGGCAACCATCGACTGCGACCTTGGCCGAGTCGAGTTCCTCAAGGGGCCGGCCCAGGTATGAGCGGTATTGAAACTCGTGAGTCAGAAAGATCGCCGACGGCTCGACTTGATCGGCGATGAATTGTAGGTCCTTCGTCGTGATGCCGGGCGCGACGGGCACCGCGATCGCGCCAACGTGATGAGTACCGAGGTATCCATAGACGAATGCGGGTGTGCTCGGTGCTGCCAATACAACCCTGTCGCCCGCACGA
>JBDGZZ010000662.1:0-2067 GCA_039588335.1 Gemmatimonadota bacterium
CGATAGCGATCGATTCCGGTGACGTGCCCGCCGCGTATCCCACCGGGCTGCCGAGACTTCCGTCTCCATTGCCCAAGAAGATCGAGACCGAATCACCGCCGCGGTTCGCCACTGCCAGGTCAGGAAACTGATCACCATTCAACAGCCCTATGGCGATCGATGAGGGATCGAGTCCCGCGCTGAAGCTGGATGCTGGCTGAAATGTTCCGTCACCGTTCCCGAGCAAGATCGATACGGTATCGCTTCCTGCACTAGCCACCGCAATATCGAGTGTCTCGTTGTCATCCAACGTTCCAAGAGCGACCGACTCCGGATCAAGACCGACGGCATACTCGACGAAATCGTCAAAGGTCGCGTTCCCCTGACCCACCAGAACCGAGATGGTGTTGGATCGCGCGACCACCAGGTCGGGGCTCGCATCGTTGTTTAGCTGCCCAACGGCGACGGCTTGGGGACCATCACCGACGGCAACATCCTGTCGCTCTTGAAAGGTCCCGTCACCGTTTCCCACCAGCACAGACACATTGGCGGCCAAGAAGTTCGCCGTGACCAGATCCAGCACGTCGTCCCCGTCCAGATCGTCGAGAACCACGGCAGCGGGTCGCATGCCAACGGCGTACTCAGGAGACCGCTGGAACGTGGCGTCGCCGTTGCCCAAGTGGATGGAGATTGTGTCACTGAATCGATTGGCTATCGCCAGATCCAATGCACCATCGTTGTTCAGCTCTCCGGCGACTAGCCCTATGGCGCCGATGCCGACCCCGAAATCCAACGGAGCCTGGAACGTCCCGTCCCCGTTGCCGCGCATGACTGAGATAGTGTTGACGTCCCAGTTCGTCACTGCCAAGTCCAGTTTCCCATCGGTGTCGAAATTCCCGACGGTCACCGAAAACGGTGTTGGACCCGACGGATAGTCCTGCGCCGCCAGAAAGGTCCCGTCTCCCAAACCAATAAGTACGGAGATCGTGTCGCCCGCGGAATTGGCTGCAACTAGATCGGCAACTTGATCCCCGTCCACTTTCCCGATGGCGATCGAGCGGGGTCCCGATCCGACACTATACGTCTGGGCCGGTTGAAACGTCCCGTCACCGTTTCCCAGAAGTACCGAGATCGAGTTCCCGCCCTCGTTCGAGGCAACCAAGTCGTGGTTGTCGTCACCGTCCAGCTTCCCAATGGCAACTGAACGCGGAGCCGGTCCCACACCATAATGTTGGGCTGAACTGAAAGTTCCGTCTCCATTTCCCAGGAGAACGGAAACTGAGTTACTTAAAAGGTTCGCCGTCGCCAAGTCGGCCGTTTCGTCACCGTCTAACTTTCCTACGGCGACGACCACCGGGCCCGAGCCGACGCTAGACTGCAGTGCCGATTCAAACGTGCCATCACCGGCGCCCAGAAACACCGACACTCGGGCGCTGTTGGCATTAGTGACTACGATGTCCGGTATCTGATCGTCGTCAAAAAGCCCGACAGCCACGCCATGAGGATCTGCGCCAACAGGGAGGCTTCGGGCCGACTGAAACGTTCCGTCACCGTTACCCAGAAAGATCGAGACGTCATTGCTATCAAAATTCACCGCCACTGCATCGGCGACCTCGTCCATGTCCAGATCCCCGAGAGCGACGTTTACCGTGGTGTCACCTGCAGCGAAATCGCGTCTCGCGCCGCGTCTTAGTTCTTGCGGACCGTCCAGGTCACCGGTGGTCATCAACTTGGGACTGTCGGAGTCGAGTCTGATCCAGAGGGTGTTGTCGTAATAAACGTACAGACCCGACCCCGAGCCGGCACCAAAGTCGACAATCAGTTCGTCGAGACCGGTCCCGTCCAGATCACCCGTGACCACGAGTTCCGGGCTCGAACCATGGAGCCGGGTCCACGCCGCGTTGTTGTAGTACACGTACACGCCGAGTCCCGGACCGAAGTTGACGATCAACTCGTCGAGGCCGGTCCCGTCCAGATCGCCCGTAACCATGAGCTCCGGGCTCAGGCCATGTAGCCGGATCCACGCCGTATTGTTGTAGTAGATGTACAAACCGAGTCCGGGACCCTGACCGAAGTCGACGATCAACT
>JBDGZZ010000663.1:0-2067 GCA_039588335.1 Gemmatimonadota bacterium
CCGATCCCTTGAACTACACACCGGTGGGCGAGGACGTGCCACCTCCCTACTACTTCACACCTGACCCCAACCACTCCACTAAGCCCACCGACCCGTGCAGCCCGAACGGAGAGGAGGACTACGCGGGCGATGTAGAAGGTCTGGACAATGACGGCGACAACGCTTACGACGAGGCCGCCGATGGAGACTGCGCTCCGCCGTGCGAGCCTCCGATCGCGGCTCGAAGCTGCAACCTCCACGGCACGTTCGACTGCTGCCTGGACATCGGTCCGGGCTGTGAGGGGGCAGACCCTGGCGACAACGTCGAGCCGCGGTTCTGCGGCGTGAACGAGCTCTGCGTGGACTTCGCGGGGCCCGTCGATGCAGCCTCGCTCGCCGTGGCTGTGGCCTGCACGGATGGTGGCGGGTTCCCTGTGCCCTACGTCGGCACGATAACGCCTGCGCAGGATGATCCCGACACCGTATGTATCGACTTCAACCCGAACCTGCCGAACAATGAGCCGACGTGCTGCGAGGTCAGCTTCACCGGCAGCGGCTGCGGACAGTGGAGTGTCGCGTCGGCGCCCGGCGACGTCAGCCGCGACCGTGTGGTCACGGTGAGCGACAAGGCGCTGGTCAAGGCCAAGATCGGCGAGCCGTTGGATGGCACCAACTGCTCCTTCGACGTGAGCTGCGACGGTTCCATCACGGTGAGCGACAAGAGCCTGGTCAAGGCCAAGGTCGGGAGCTCAATACCGTGTTGCCCGTAAACCCGACGGCCCCGAGTGTGCGTTCGCGGATTTTGACGGCGATGGCGACCTGGACCGAAGTGACTTCGCCGGGTTCCAGACTGCGTTCACAGGATAATCACCTTGTGGGCGGGATCCGAAAAGGGTGTCAGTCAGGCAAGCATCGCGTGGCGGAGTTGTTCCAACCGTCACGCAATGTTTCTTTATCGCCATGGCTGGCACTCCGTTGGAAAAGTCGCCTGATGAACCGTCTTTCTCCCGCGAGATAGGAATACGAGGGCGGCTCGCTTCGCCGCACTCGTTTCCAGGTGGCTGGGCGTTCAGAAAGGGTCGCAAGTGAAGGGATCTTCTATGAGAAAGGTTGCAATTCTGTTGGCTTGCAGTAGCACCGTTCTGGTGACCTTGACCATCTCTGCGCCGAAGTCTGGCGCATACCCCACATACTCCCAGGATAGAGATGCCACCAACTGCAGGGCGTGTCACGGGGATTTCCGGGCTGGCTCCTACATATCACTCTCCGACGGGCAGAATTGGGGCAATCTCCATGACCTCCACCGATTTGACATGCTCGACAATGATTGCATTACCTGTCACGTGTCGCCAGGCAGTTTTCCGGTCGAGACAGACAGTTCCGGGGGTGGTGCGGGGTTCGACCCCATCGGCTGTATGGGTTGCCACGGAAGAGACGAAGACATGGGGAACGATTCTATATCGATGGGCCGTGGCGCCGGCTTGCGTCAGCACCATTTCAACACTGGCGTGACGTTGTGCACGGGTTGCCATACGGATGCCGATCCCTTGAACTACACACCGGTGGGCGAGGACGTGCCACCTCCCTACTACTTCACACCTGACCCCAACCACCCCAATAAACCTACGGATTCGTGCAATCCGAACGGAGAGGAGGACTATGCTGGCAATGCAGAAGGCCTGGACAATGACGGCGACAACGCTTACGACGAGGCCGCCGATGGAGACTGCTCCCCGGCGCAAGAGTGTGCCGACGCCGCTGATTGCGATGACGGCGTCTCGTGCACCAACGACGATTGCGTGGGTGGCGAGTGCGTATCCACCCCTAACGGCGCGAACTGTCCGGACGATGGGCTGTTCTGCAACGGCAGCGAGGTCTGCGATGCGGTTAATGACTGCGTGTCGACGGGCGATCCGTGTCAGCTGAGTGAGTCCTGCAACGAGAGCACGGACACGTGCGACGCGTGTCAGGTGAACGGCGACTGCGACGACGGCGTGGGTTGCACAGACGACACCTGTGTGGCCGGCAGCTGCGTCTATACGCCGAACGATGGCAACTGTGCGGACGATGGGCTGTTCTGCAACGGCA
>JBDGZZ010000664.1:0-3135 GCA_039588335.1 Gemmatimonadota bacterium
CGATGCGAGCAGATTCGGATCGAAGAAGTGGTCTCGACGTTCACCCAGCCTGCGCTCCAACACTGCCGGGGTGCCCCGCAGGTAGACAAGCCGGGTGTCGGCCTGCCCCTCCACAAGCAATTTGCGGTAATCCCTCTTGAGCGCCGAGCAGGCAACGACGGTCGAACGTCCGGACCCGGCGTGCTCGGCAATGGCGTCACGGACGCTCTGAAGCCAGGGGAGGCGATCCTCATCTGTGAGCGGCACTCCCGCCGTCATCTTGCGGATATTGCTGGCCGGATGAAGGTCGTCGGCGTCCACGAAGGGCCACCCCAAGCGCTTTGCCAACAGCTCTCCGACCGCGGTCTTCCCAGCCCCGGAGACGCCCATCAGAACGACAATCACGCTACTCGAGCCAAATGCGCAGCAGGTAGCCGTCCGCCGTCATGTAAAGCGCGGTGCCATCCCGGTTGAAAGCGCAGTTCGCAGTCGCCTGCGTTGTCCGGATGGTACCCAGATGGCGACCATCGGAAGAGAACACGAGAACGCCGCCGGGCCCGGTGGCAAACAGGTTGCCGGCTTCATCGACTTTGAGACCATCGGGGAGGCCGGGACTCTCTCCCACCAGGTCGGTTGCGTCAAAAAAGACTCGGCCGTTGGTGATTTCACCGGAGGGAAGCAGAACGTAAGCCATCCAGATGGCCCGCTCCGGATCGGAGTTAGCGACGTAGAGAGTCTTCTCATCGGGCGACAGCGCAATGCCGTTGGGGCGGGACAGCTCGTCAGTCAACAGAGTCACCTCACCGTCCACTCCGAGACGGTAGACGCCGTTGAACGGTATCTCCTGGGTCGGGTCACCGGGACCCTCGGGTAGCCCGTACGGCGGATCAGTGAAGTAGAGAGTTCCCCTACTATCGAACACTGCGTCGTTCGGACTGCTGAACCGCATGCCGTCGTAGCGATCGGCGATAGTCGTGAAGCTTGCCTCGGGAGCGGTCAAAGGAGCGTCCATACGACGGACGGCTCGAGCCACACGTCATGGCCTTCGCCCTCCTTCCAGCGATAGATCCTGTTCGGCGGAATGTCCGAGAATAGGAGGTATTCGCCATCCTCGATCCACACCGGTCCTTCGGCCCAGTCAAAGCCATTGGCCAACACTTCGATGACCGCGTCGGAAGGGATGAGAGAGTCGATAGCCGGGTCTGCCGATCGTCTGTGGCTGTACGTCAGCTGCTTCGCTTGAGCGATCACCAGCACAAGCGGCAAGCAGCGGCAGCACGATCAAGATCCTCGTGCGATGCATGTGGTCTCCAATCATCCCAGTTTGACTAACCCCGTAACCGGTCGCCCCTACGAGTACCCCTGTTGGCGCGTCCGCTATACGCAGGGCATTACTTCTGCGGTCCGATCAGCTCGATCAAATTCCCGTCCGGATCACGCACGACTATCAAGTAATCACCCGATGGGTCCTCTCCGATCAGGACCGGCCCGTCCGCTAGCGGCTCGCTACTTCCAGCTGTCAGCCGCTCGAGGGCGGTGTTCAAGTTTTCCACGAATATCGTGAGATAGCGGAAGCCGAGTTGCGAGTGGACGTATGCGTTGTCGCTCTGCTTGGTCTCGACGTCCTGCAGTTCCATCAGCTTGAGCCTCGTAGCCGACTCGCCGTCGCCGAGGACGAATACGCGCACCGCAAGTGGCTGCCCGTCGGTCAGCCCGGCGGCCGTCGCGAAGTCGGCGGACACGTCGAAGCCCTCCACCTCCGTGAAGCCGATCACGTCCGTGTAGAATTCGGCCGACGCCTCGAGGTCGCTCACGTGCACCCCCACGTCGATCGTCGTGCGTGGGAAGTCGGAAGGCGCGGCGGTTCGATGGGCGGATACTGCTGCAACCGCGGCGAGGAGCACGGCGAGGGAAAGTACGGTACGCATGGATGGCCTCTCAGGAATCGAGTCGCGTGGAGTGAAGTCCAGTACGCTACAGTATCGCGGCCCTTGCGCCCGGCCGCCAGCCAAGGGTGCCCTTGTACCGGGCGGTCACACGGACCTATGCTTGGCGTCCGACGGTGATCACCGGCCGGCACGGGTGGTGGTGCTGATGCGGAGCGGGAGGTGCTGTTCCGAGGCGCGGGCGGCGTGGGTTTCTTTCTGCGAGTTGGTGTTGGATCGACCTTGGTAAACCGACGAAGCCGACTAACGAGGATCGTGAGCTTGCCTCAAATGAAACTAAACAATTGGGTATTAGTTGCCGCCCTTCTTCTGATCAGCGCTTGTCAACTCGATCAGCAGGGGACAGCGACCAATCGGGCAAGGGTATCCCCGGATTCGCTGCTCACTCTGGTACAGAGCCAGACCTTCGGGTACTTCTGGGACGGAGCTGAACCTGTTTCAGGTATGGCCAGAGAGCGGTACCATTTCGAGGGCGAAGTGCCGGACGATTTCGATGTCGTTACTACAGGCGGCTCCGGCTTTGGAGTGATGGCCATGCTCGTCGGCATCGAAAGGGGATTCATCACAAGACAGCAAGGTTTCGAGCGAGTGGATCACATCGTCGACTACTTGCAGCGAGCCGACCGCTTCCACGGCGCATGGTCTCATTGGATTCATGGCAAAACCGGCAAAGTAAAGCCGTTCAGTGAGCGCGATGATGGGGCCGACATAGTAGAAACGGGATTCCTACTCCAGGGGCTATTGACTGCCAGACAATACTTTACAGATGGCAATGAGGGGGAACGTGCGCTTGCGGCCCAGATCGACACTCTTTGGCGGGGTGTCGAGTGGAGTTGGTTCACTAACGGCAGCAACAGTCTTCATTGGCACTGGTCTCCCAACTATGGCTTCTCCTTTCCATTTGGCGGATTTGACGAAACGCTGATCATCTACGTTCTCGCCGCTGCGTCACCGACTCACAGCATACCGGCCCAGGTCTACCACACTGGCTGGGCGCGAGATGGAGCGATCGTCTACGACAAAGAGGTTTATGGCTACACCATTGCGCTAAGGCACAACTTTGCGGAAGAAACCACGGGGCCACTCTTCTGGTCGCACTATTCATTTCTTGGCCTCGACCCCAGGAATCTCGAAAGTCCCTACGCCGACTACTGGGAGCACAACACGAATCACACCCTGATTAACCGGCAATACTGCATTGAGAACCCCA
>JBDGZZ010000665.1:0-2318 GCA_039588335.1 Gemmatimonadota bacterium
CCGCCAGTGATCGGGCCGAGGATGTCCTGCCGCAGCTGACAACCGACGCGCAGGGGACTTGGGTCGCGGTGTGGGAGTACGAGGATTCGCACTGAGGTGCGCTCGGGGCGAGCTTCCACATCCCGAGGGCGGTGCCGGAGGCCTCGCGCTGCCTGCTGCTGGCCGCGGGGCTGGGGTGCCTGGTGGCGCTGCACCGCTTGCGCTGACGAGGCTGAGGGAAGCGTTGCGCGCTCGCCCGCCCGCGCGGCGTGGCGGTGGCTACGGAGGGCGCTGAGGAACGCCGCTGGCTACGGATCTGCCCCTCCCGGCACGGGGCCCGACTCGCTCATCGGCTCCGATTTGAGGGAATCGTAGTTATCGGAGGTCCGCCAGAAGTGCCGCTTGAATAAGAACCAAACCGCGGAGGTTTCAGTTGACCGAACTCCCTATATGTCCGGGGACAACAAATTTCCCAGCTCGTATTCATTAAGTCTACCGTCTTCCTCCCACACCAACTGCACATAACCCTTACTTACTCTCAACAGATATCCTTGCTCCCCCTGTTTGAGCAAATAATGCTCGTCGTAAACGATCTCCTCACTACCAAAACTCATGCCGTATGCTGTGGCCAGAGAGGCAATTCGCTTGTTTTTCTTGTCCCAAAGCACGCTCAACGTATCGTTGGTATTGTTCTTCAGACCATAAAAAGCATAACGAGCATTGAGTGGAGTAAATATCCTACTCTCGTCACCTGCGCTTTCCCAAGGTGCGATCTGCTTTACTGCGTCGGAAACCTTCGGAAGCATATTTTCATTTGCAGCTCGGCATAACACAATCGCCTGCTGGGGAATGTCCTCAAACTCTAGCTCTATTTGATACAACCCTCCTGGTATCATTACTTCAAAAACATAAGATTCTATTCTTGCTGTCTGCAAATAATGACTCCCGATAAACCATAGCCTTTCTTCATCCAACTCTGGTACCTGTCTATGCACTACTTGTGCTGATAATCTAATTGGTGCAAAAAGCTTATCAGGATCTGTTTCGAGCTTTCGATCTAACTTTCTACGTTCCTCCTGAAGCTCAATAAACATTGTGCGCAAGCTTGTCGGTAGTTCTAAGAATCTCTCATCGTCTACATCGCGAAAAGAAGCCAGAGGAATATGTCTTTCAACTGGGTCTCGATAAGCCGCTGCTGGAACTAAGGGATATACTCTAAACGGTCGTTTAGACGCTCGACGAATATTGTAATTAGCGTACCCATAATTCGTCTCATCCTGAACATAGACTGAAAGCATCCCCGCAACGGGATCCGCATCTACTTGCTGCCGATAGGCTAGAAACTTTACAATTGCTGCGTAGTTTTTCTGCGCTGCTAATTCTAAAACCACTTCGTCCCAAGCCGGAGCATGCGCCGAATCTTCGTTTCTACTGGCAGCCTCAGAAGATACCTCTGATCTATCAGCAGCGAGCAACTCTGAAGCTGAAGGTGCACTCGCACTCAGGACTACGAGCACAAGAGCGCAGACCAGTGACGAACTGCCGCGATACATGAGGCTCATTGGAAGCCGCTGGCTGATTCTTTCGAACGCGTTCATTTTCTCTCCGTGTACGTCGTCAAAGCCTCTTAGACTTTTGGGCCAATTTGTGTAGAGAGGGTTCTGGCTACTGTTTGCGGCTAAGCCGCGTTGCGTAGATTCTCTTCCTTCCTGCGTTCCAGTGTCAAGCGCTTGATCTTCTCCCTTCGCGCGAGGATCTCGTGCTGACGGCCGTGATACATGGCGTCCGGTGTCACGTTGCCAATCGCCTCGTGCAGGCGCTCGGAGTTGTAGTACGCTACGAAGCGGGCGACGGCCCACTCGGGCTCCCAGGGGCTGTAGTGGTTCTCGAGCCGCACCACGTTCTTCATCGAGCGGTGGTAGCGTTCGATCTTGCCGTGAGTCATCGGGTGGTACGGGCGCCCCCGAGTGCGCCGGAGCCCTCGCGCTGGCTGCTGTTGGCCGCGGGGCTGGGCTGCCTCACGGTGCTGCACCGCTTGCGCCGACGAGACTGGGGGAAGCGTTGTCCGCTCCCCCGCCTGCGCCGGCGTGCCGCTGGTTCGGTAGAGCACTGAAGGGCGGAGCGACGCTCTATCGATCCGCTATGGCGTCGGCGCGTTCTGCTCGCTAGAAAGGACTAGCTCCCCGCGCCGCTCCATCTCGCGTACCCGCTCTAGCTGAGCGGCCATGTCGGCTTCGATCTCGGCGATCATCGCCTGATATTCGGGCTCGTCGTGGAGCGATTCCAGGGTCGGATCGTATCTGAGGTAAAACCACCAGGAGTCGCGCCAACCCTCATCG
>JBDGZZ010000666.1:0-2060 GCA_039588335.1 Gemmatimonadota bacterium
GATGCGTGCCTCGACGCTCCGGTAGCTCGGAAGGCCGCGCCCGGCCTTTCGACGGTTCTCAGATCGAGGCGATAGTGATAGGGTTGTTCCACCTCGTCCGGATTTCACGAGGTTCTTGTTTTCTGGTCTAAAGAGACGGCACTCGGAGACTCGAACCGTACGACATGAATAGACCGGTGAGGAGATAAGATGAGCCGACCGCGTCACGAGACCGGGGGCATACCCGCTTCACCGTACACCCCTCTAACCCAGGCCGATATTCGACAGGTCGCGGACGCCGCCCTTCGCATCCTCGAAAAAGCGGGATTGAAGGTTTTCTCTCCCACCGCCTTCGAGGCGTTCAAGGCAGGGGGAGCAACCGTGGACGGCGAGACCAAGATCGTCCGATTGCCCCGGTCCATGGTGGAGGACGCGATCGCTTCGAATCCTTCATCCATCACCCTCTACTCACGCGACGGGGAGAACGACGCTGTTCTGGAGAAGAACCGCGTGCACTACGGAACCGGGGGAACCGCCATCTACGTCCTCGATCCGGAAACCGGAGAGCCGAGGCCGTCGACCCTCGAGGACGTCGTTCTGAACGCCAGGCTTGTGCAGCAGCTCGAAAACGTCCACGTCTTTACCATCAACGTCTTTCCCAACGAGATAAAAGACACGGAGCATATCGACGTCAACCGCTTCTTCCACGCGCTAAACCACACCACCAAGCACGTGATGGGCGGGATCTACACCTTCGAGGGGTGCCGAAAGGTGATCCGGATGGCGGAGATGATCGCGGGGACCCCCGAGGCCCTTCGCGAAAGGCCCTTTATCTCTTTGATCACGCTGATCATCAGCCCCTTCAAGATCGACAAGGACTACGGCGAGATGACCTGTGATATCGCCGGGCGAGGCATCCCGGTCGTGGTTCCAACCGAACCCATGTGCGGAACCACCGCGCCAATCACGCTGGCCGCCAACATCTTGACCCACGTGGCCGAAACCCTCGGCGGCATCACGCTGGTTCAATCCGTCAAGAAAGGCGCTCCGGGCATCTGCGGTAGCGTGGGCTCCATCAGCGATCTGCGAACCATGGGCAACCTGGCCGGCAGCATCGAGCGCGGCATGATCAACGCGGCCGTTTCGCAGATGGCGCAGCACTTCGAGTTGCCAATGTACTCGACGGCCGGGACCTCAGATGCAAAGGAGGTCGATATCCAGGCCGCCTACGAGAGCGCCTTGTCCAACCTGCTGGTGGCCATGTCCGGCGCAAACTACATACACGATTCGGCCGGGCTGATGGAGTTCGACCTCACCGTCTCCTACGAGAAACTGGTCATGGACAACGAGATCCTCGGAATGTGCCAGCGCGTCCTACGGGGTATCGAGGTCAACGATGAGACGCTCGCCACCGACCTCATCATCGAAAAGGGGCCCGCCAAGGACTACCTGGTGGAAGAGCACACCGTGCGCCACATGCGCGGGGAGTTCTTCTTCCCCAAGCTGTCCAACCGCGACAAGCGGGGCTCCCGCAAACCGGATTCGGACGCCCTTTCGATGGCCAAGGCGTTCATTCAGCGAATCAGGGAGACCGCGCCCGAGGAGAGGCTTCCGCCCGATATCCGCAAGAACTTGTTGGATACCTTCGCCGAGATCAAGACGCCCAACTGATCCTGTCCCTCATCGTCTCGCCCCGTTTTTCCGCAGTAGTCCGCCGATTGTGACCGGTCAGAGTGATTTGAACCATTTGGGCTGCTGATCTGATATGGAGCGACCGGCGTCAATTCTCTCCCTCCGGATAGGGGTGATGGGCGGACGGGACGAGTTCACTTCGACGGCGAGTCACTCTGATCTCCGCGGTTTGCTCTCAAGCAGAGCCGCATGACGGTGCTCCGTCGCGAGGGACGCTCTCTAAGATCGCGCTCCCGCACTCTCCGTTATTCCCGCCCCCGATACCGGGCCCTGTTGCTGACGAGGGGCCTTTTTCACCCTACCCTCGACGCGTTCAACCTCTACTCGAGATCATCCGGAGGCCTCATCTTGGCTTATGTCTGGCTCGTCCTGATCTGGGTGACCTGGTG
>JBDGZZ010000667.1:0-2055 GCA_039588335.1 Gemmatimonadota bacterium
GCCGTCGGGTTCTTCCTCCTGTCGGAGGGCGTGGATCCCGTTATGCCGATACTCAGGGGCTTTTCTTTCGTATCTTGCCGAGCGGCCACGGCCGGACAGATGGCGCCAACAGCCAGTGCGATCACGATGTACGGCAGCGTTCGAGAGGCCCGTCGATGATCACGGAATTCACGCTCCACTAGTAGATGTTTCTGCATCATTGTTAAGCCAGCATAGTATGTACCGCAAAATCGGCGTGCCGGCAGGAATCAGATGGCGTAGCCCCGTTCCGCCACGAAGAACGCCTCGATCCCCAACAGGTCACCGAGCGGTTCGCCCTCGTTCATCGCGTCGAACAGAACGGACTCACGCTCGAGCGACCGCTCCGCCTGCTCCGACACCGCCTCGAGATCGGACGATTCGAGGAAGACCACGCCGTCCGCGTCGCCGATGGCCCACATGCCGGGTGTCACGGGCGCGCCACCGATGGACGACCTCGAGCGCGGGTACAGACGTTCCCAGCAGACATGACCAGAACCCCAATTCACTTGACTCGTCACTCCTCCAAACACCAGAGCCATCCATCCCATTCGGTTTGCCTGCGCTCACAATGAAGAGTGTCGCCTTTCCTCAGTGCCAGCGGCTCCGCGGAGTCAGGCTTGTGAGCTCTCACTACACGATAGAGGTCTGGCATTAGAAATCCGTGCGAATTGTCGTCCACCTTCTATGCGGACTATCGCTGGCAAGTCCCTTGTAACTCTAGCGTTGCCTTAACCTCCGCCCCGGCCTGGCGCGGGCCGGGCGGGAGAGCGGAGCGGGACAAGGTGGATCGTCAGATTGCAGTTCTTGGTTATACGCCTTTACCTCGTCTCCTCGAATCTAGACACCACCTTTGCGGCACACAGCTTCTATGTTGTTTCCGTCCGGGTCGAACACGAAGGCACTGTAGTAGTTCGTGCCATAGTGTTCCCGGATTCCTGGAGTTCCGTTGTCTCTGCCCCCAGCCTCCATTGCCGCAGCGTAGAACCGATCCACGGTGGCTCCGTCCTCGCACCTCAAAGCGACATGGACTCCTGTGTGGCGTGGCTCGCGGAGTGCAATCCAGAAACCCGCCTTTCCAGGCGGACCGAAGCCCACCCATTTCGGTAGATTCCACACAACCCCATAGCCCAGGGGCGCAAAAGCTCGCTCGTAAAACCGCCTGCTCTCCGTCAAGTCCTTCACGTTGAGTATCACGTGGTCGATCATCCAACCGATCCTTTTGATGTGTTTCGTGTGCGCATAACGTTGTTTTCGGCTGCGCCCCGGTCTGGCGCGGGCCGTGCGGGAGCGGAGGACGTGACAAGGCAGATTGGCCGCTGCAATGCAGTGTTAGCTGGCGTCCAGGTGTCACCTGCTCCCAAACGGGAAAATACGCTTCCAGTCGCGCTCCATGTCAACGACTGTCCATCCTCTCCCCTGCGCCTCATCGAGACCCCGGTCGAGACGGCCGATGCTGGAATCTCGATCGTAAGCCCACTCGCGGTCGGCATCCGTGTGATGAACATAGAGGCAAAAGCGCTCACCATTACCCGCAGCTACCCACTGAAGCATCTGCAGGTCGCCATCGGAGTTACCGAAAGCGGCGATCGGGCGATGGCCAATGTGCTGATTAATGCCGACCGGTTTACCGGCTTTGTCGTCAATGAAGTTGATCTCCGGCAGGCGCACGAGCACAGGCGTGTCGTTGCGCAACTCGAACTCCGTCTTGATACTGCTGCCGATGACCTGCTCGGGCGGAATGCCATAGATCCTCTCGGTCCATGGGCGGATGAACTCGATGCCTCCGCCGGAGACGATGTAGGTCTTAAAGCCATTCGCGCGTAGATAGGCGAGCAGTTCAAGCATCGGCTGATAGACCATGTCCGTGTATGGACGGCCCGTCTGCGGGTGCTTCGCTGTGGCCAACCAATCCTCTACGGTCTGCGAGAACTCCTCCGTTGTGTTGCCGGCGTGAGTAGCCATGACAAGTTCGAGCAACGCGTGCTCGCCGCCGGTTAGGACCGTCTTGAGATCACCTTCGAGCACCGCCTTGAA
>JBDGZZ010000668.1:0-2053 GCA_039588335.1 Gemmatimonadota bacterium
CCACACCCATCAGCCTCTTGGCGTCCAATGGTTGCTGGGTAATCGAGTAACCGCCGATCTTGGCATCACCCTGCGTCCGCGCGATGAGACCGCTGACCATCGAGATCGTGGTCGTTTTCCCAGCGCCGTTCGACCCGACCAGGCTAAAGATCTCCCCCTTGTAGATATCGAGGTCAGCAATACTCAATATGGCGAAGATATGGTAGAGTAGGGATGTGAAGAGAGAGAAAAGGGATGGGAGAGAGCCGTATGTGCTAATACGAGTGAAACAACTCGGCTGGAGAAAATAGGGTAGAATAGAGAGCAGAGGAGAGAGAAAATGTCTCGAAAAGAAACAGAGCAAAGCAAGATTCCAGATCCAGAAGTGGTTGCGACGGCACAGCGAAGACAGTTCACCGCCAGGGAGAAGTTGCGCATACTGGAAGAAGCAGACGCTTGCACGGAGCCAGGCGAGGTCGGGGCGTTGGTGAGGCGAGAAGGAATATACTCGTCATACCTGAGCCGGTGGCGACGGGCACGGAAGCGAGGGCAGTTGACGGGGATGAGGGGAAAGAAGCGAGGCCCGAAAACAGCAGCCGACCAGGCATTGGTGGAAGAGGTGACAAAGCTGCGACAGGAGAACGAACGGCTGCGAGCACGACTGGAGCAGGCGGAGGCGATCATAGAAGTCCAAAAAAAAGTCTCGCAACTACTTGGGCCGAATCGCGAGACAAAGGGGAACGACGGGCAGAGATGATTGATGCGGCAAAAGAACTGGGAAAAGAAGTGGGTGTGGCGCAAGCTTGTGGCGCCCTAGGGGTGCCGCGCAGCAGTCTGTACCGGGCTGGGAAGCGGAAGGAGGTCCCATCGCCGCGGCCAACGCCGCCGCGGGCCTTGAGTCCAGAGGAGAAAGCGGCGGTACGGGCTATCCTGAACAGTGATCAGTTCTGTGACGTTGCGCCGCGGGAGGTATATGCCACGTTGTTGGATCAAGGTGCGTACTACTGTCATTGGCGAACGATGTATCGCGTCCTGGAAGAGCACGACGAGGTGCACGAGCGGCGCAATCAGCGTCGTCATCCAGCATCCAGCAAGTCAGAACTGCGAGCGACAGGTCCAAACCAGCTCTGGAGTTGGGATATTACCCAGCTTCGAGGACCGAACGGGCGCTACTACTATCTGTACACGATTATCGACGTGTTCAGTCGCTACATACCGGGTTGGATGATTGCTGATTGTGAGTCAGCCGAGTTGGCTGAGAGGCTAATCGCCGAGACGTGTGCCAAGCAGGAAATTGAGCCAGACCAGTTGGTTTTGCACGCCGATCGGGGCAGTGCGATGCGCTCCAAGACGGTGGCCCAGTTGCTCATCCAGCTGGGCATAGCCAAGAGTCACTCTCGGCCATATACACCCACGGATAATCCCTTCTCGGAAGCGCAGTTCAAGACGATGAAATATCGACCGGACTACCCGGAGGCATTCGCAGGAATAAAGGAGGCTCGTAGTTGGGCCAGGAGTTTTATCCACTGGTATAACCATGAACATCACCATACCGGCTTGGCGTTGATGACCCCGGCCACCGTCCATTATGGTCAGGTAGACACCGTCTACCAACAACGCCAGCAAGTGTTGGCGGCCGCCTATGCCGCTCATCCGGAGCGCTTTGTGCGAGGTGCGCCTACACTTCCCAAGCCATCTGAAGAGGTGTGGATCAATCAACCCCAGACGAGGGATGGAAATGGCGATCCATAAAATGAAAGACGAGAACAGCAATCCAACTCTGGATCATCTGCTCCCGCCTTCCCTTCTGGGTAATGCCATTCTACAACCCATGGCACAGCTGGTCAAATCCGAGTCTTTGAAATTGCTAACGTACTGGTTGCATCTTGCATCAAAATCGGCAAGCCAGTTGGACTGGCGTTGTTTCTGCACCTTATGCCAGACCCAACCATTGCTCCCTAAATTCTCGCCCGAGTTGTCTCAAACTCATTGACACATTCCAGAGGGAACAGCACAGACGCCCTGGGATAGGCCACTTCATTTAATTGAAGTGGCCCTTTCTCAATAACCGAGT
>JBDGZZ010000669.1:0-2050 GCA_039588335.1 Gemmatimonadota bacterium
CGGACCACCGCAGAGTCATCGATCACGAGCACATTCAGCTTTTTCCTTGGCTGAGTCGTGCCGTGGGGACGTGCTGAGCCCGTTCTGTTACCCATTCCTCTCCTCACATCGCCTGAGAGAACCACATGGTCATGCGGCCTGCATCGCGTTTAAGATGGCCTTCAGCGACATCAGATCCGGAAAGGTGAGCAGGTATCCTCTGAGTGGGGGCTGGTCATCGGCAAACGTGAAATCGGTCACGACGCAGAGGACGTGGTCACGACCGTTGCCAAACGCAAGAAACTCTGCGCTCAGCACTGTGACTGAAGCGTCAACCGTAAAGGTCGGTACGGAGAGCCCGATGGACAACTCAAGGAAGGCGGCGAGGGCATTCACGTAGGAACCGCCGAGAATGTTGGCTGCCTCCCTGAAGCTCGACTGCTCTAATTCACCGAAGCCGGTGTCACCGGTCGGCGTGTCGTACAACATCAAGTCACAAAGGGCCCTTGCCTTGACCTCGGGGATCATCAACAATGTGCATCCAGTCACGTCGCCGAGTAGATGCATCGCAGCTGCGGCCATGACCTCCTGCGGATCCCCAAGCAGTTCGGCGACCTCCTCGAACCTCGCGATCTCAATCTCTGGAACGCTGATCCCAATGGATCGGTTCGTCAGCTGTGACAATGCTGTGGCAGCATGCCCCGCACCGATATTGGCGACCTCTCGCAGGGCATCGAGCTGGACGGGCCCGAAGTCGTACTTGGATTCCATACCGAGTTCTCCTGGTTAAACCTGTCGCCAATCGTGACGACTCCGCTCGCGCCCAGCAGCGGGCTGGCAATATCGTCTTTGCACAGTGAGGCGCCTGCGTGCTCCGTCGGATGCACGTGTTACGCCAGGGTTCGCTGCACCGCCTCAACGATGCCCATAGGCTGGAACGGCTTGACGAGGAACTCCTTGGCACCTGCCTGGGCCGCTTGATTCATCAGATTCTTTTGACCCATGGCACTACAAATAAGGATACGCGCCTTGGGATCGCACTTCACGATCTCTCGCACGGCCGCCATCCCGTCCATGTCGGGCATCACGAGGTCCATGATGACTACATCGGGCTTGAGTTGCTTGTATTGCTCAACCGCCTGATGGCCGTTCTCCGCCTCGCCGACGATCTGGTAATCGGCCTCCGTCAAGGCCTTACTGATGAACGTCCGCATGAACATGGCGTCATCGCAGACGAGTATCGTGTTACACATACATCCTCCTTGTGAACCCACTCCATCCTGTGCCACTAGATTCAGGGGTGAACACCGCGGAGTCGCCGCGCCTTACCACAATCAACACATCGAGGCGACTCTGTTATCGTTCTGGCTGCTCAGCGCCGTCCGCGAAACGAACACCTCCACCGCTGTGGAAGTGGGCCGTACCATCGATGCGGGCTTCGCTGATCGAGGATCATCAGGGACCCGGACGCCGCACCTTCTAGTTGTCCCTCAACTGTCACGGTCATCGACCGCTCATCTACCGGTCAGCTCCCGCAAGCGCGCCTCGAACCGACCTGTCACTTGGATGAGCCACGGCAAAAACGTCCATTCGCCCGCCGTGCGCCGGCCGTGCGACTGTCCACATGTGGTCTCGGCGCCGCAGAGTACACACCCGGGATAACACTGCCAACCCGGCCGGTGATGCCGTTTAGGGTTTCGGCGAGCCCAGTGAAGATGTATCCCGATGTGTCCAGGCGATCCACCAGACGGTCTACAACTCGTTTCTTCGTATCGAGCTCGAAATAGATCATGACGTTTCGAAAGAAGATCAGATCAAACGATCCACACACGTGGTGGTCTTCAGCATTTAGGTTCACCCGCTGAAAGGATATGAGAGCTCGAAGCTCCTCGCAGGCTCTCATCTTGCCGGTCTGCGAGCCAATTCCTCGCAACATGAACCGCTTCAGATAATCCGGCGGGATGCCCTCCGCCCGGACAAGGGCCCACACTCCTGCGGCGGCCTGATGCAGAACCCGGGTCGAGAGGTCGGTGGCGAGAATGCTCACATCCCAACCACTCGACACAGGGAA
>JBDGZZ010000670.1:0-2049 GCA_039588335.1 Gemmatimonadota bacterium
GCCGCTTTAACTACGACGTGTCCAGCGGCAACCTGCTGCCCTTCACCTTCCTCTACGGAGGACTCGGTGTGGGAACCGGAACCAGGGCGGCAGGCTGGGCGGACGTGAGTACCGCGTCCCACGGAATGGCCGTGATGGTGAAGCACTTCTGGCAGCAATTCCCTAAAGAGCTCTCCGTCCAGGACGGCAAGCTGCTTATACATCTGCACCCCTGGCGCAGCGCATGGCCGAAGCCCGATTTCGCCTATCCCGAATTCAGCGCCAGCACCGGGTATCTGCGGCCCAACACCCTCTACTCTCCACGCGAGGGGCTGGCGAAGACCTACGAACTGCTGTTCCAGTTTCATGTGGGCGACCATGCAAGTGCCCGGCCGGAGCGACTTAATCGGGCATTTCAGGCAGACATTCTGCCCACGGCGCTACCGCAGTGGTACGCCCAATCCGGCGTTTACGGCAGGATCATCGAATCCGGGCCCTGGTCGGCCGGGTTGGACAACTATGTCATGAGTCAGATTTACGTCCCCAGCGTCGAAACCGGCGGCCTGCTCGCTTCAATGTACGGCTGGCGCGACTTTGGCGACCACCTGCGCCCCGGTTTTTGCGACGTCACGCCCTTGGGCCTTAAGGTACCTTGCTTTTACAACGACTGTCACGTCGGCTCGCACGTCTACTTTCAGCAGTATCTGCGCACCCTGGACCCGCGCTGGCGAGACTACGCCTGGAACGCAACGCGCTTTTTCATGGACCTGGGCGTGTCGCACACGCTCCAGCGCTTCGGGTACTGGTCGCAGGGTTTCGGTCCCGGGGAGACGCACACCATCAGCCATGACGTGTACGACCACGTCAGTCGCAACTTGCACTGGGGGCATGCGCACGTGTCCGGCGTAGCCGACCTCTACCTGATGACCGGCGACCCTCGGGCACTGATGGTCTTGCGCGAAGTCGGCGACTGGTGGGAGCGAGCCGTCCCGGTGTTCTTCCCCACACCGTTGCCTGACCCGCACTACGCAGAGGCGGAGCGCGATTTCGCGTGGCCGCTGTTCGTCCTGCTCGAGGTCTATCGCGGGACCGGCGATCCGAAGTACCTGCAGGCCGCCGGGCAGGTCGTGTGGCATCTGATCGAATGGTGGCAGCGGCCCGGCGACCATCTTGTCGACGGCGTAGCGGTGGGGCGCAACGACTGGCGACAAGGCACGGGCTGGTGGGAAATGAACCCAAAATGCGACAACTGCACGCCGGGTAGCAACGGCACCAACCCATGGTTCGCCGGTCACCTGCTGTCGGCGCTCATCTACTTTTACGAGTACGACAAAGACTACGGCTTTGCGGATGGCCCGCTGGTCAAGGAAATGATGTTGCAGACGATGAACTACGTGGTCAAGTACGGATGGAACGCACAGAGCCAGTGTTTTCGGTATGCGGAAACCCAGACCGACTCCTGCGGCGGCTTCTTCGACAACTTCCAGATGTTCCCGCTGGCCTATCTATACCGGCTCTACGCGGCGGGAGGGCTGGAACATCCGGAGTGGTACGACACCGCTCCCTGGTGGATCTGGATCGCCTATGTGAAATACCAGGATTGGAAGCAGGTGAAGTGGCGCGGCTCCAACAGTGCGGGATTCTACGGCTACGAGATCGCCTTCATGCCGGAGTTTTTCCGGGAGATGCGGGAATGGGAGCTGGCAGTCGACAGCGAAACCATCAGCTCGATCGGCCGCGACATCCGCCAAGGTCGCCGCAAGATCGACCCCGAGGGCCTGCTCGTCAGCCCTGGGTCCGTCGACGTACACCATCATTCCGGGGAAAAATAGGTGTCAAACAGGGTTTCATATTTATGCTTGAATTGTGAAACCAGATCCGGGTCCATAGGGCCCGACTTTGGTCCACCCCGGAGGGGTGATATGGGTGATTACGTTTACCCGCAGTGTTCTGGTTTCAGGTTTCAGCAAACAAATTCGTCCCGCTATATCGGAGTCGCTCATGAAATGGATCTTCTTTCGCCGGTGTTGGCCTTCAGTTGCAACCAAATCAGAGTTCAGCTCTCAGGGT
>JBDGZZ010000671.1:0-2046 GCA_039588335.1 Gemmatimonadota bacterium
TGATTCGCCGGGTATGATGCGCCGCGACAGTGCGGGTGTCTGGATCGTCGATCAGCCATACGCGTCCCTCGATGCTTGGGAGCGATGCGCTGTCGGTGTCGAACCTGCGGTGGTATTTGGCACGGCGCAGGGCGACTCGACGTATGAGTTTGGTGATGTGGTCGACGTGGTGCCGTGGTCCGGTGATCGCGTGGTCGTGTTGGATCGCCAAGCAAGAGAGATGCGAATCTTCAGTCGTGAGGGCGACTATCTGCGGACGATCGGCCGTGACGGCGAGGGTCCTGGGGAGTTCCGCGATCCCATCGATGTGGTTCGGATTGACGGTGACTCGCTGTTGGTGTGGGATTGGGAGCTGCAGCGCGCCACACTCTTCTCGCCACAAGGATCAGTCACCGGAACGATTGTACCGAGTCCGCAGCCCGTCAACGTTGGGCACCAATTGCTGACGACGGGTGGTTCGTTCGCGCTGTTGTCGACACTGGGCGTATCGTTGGGGAACTCGCCAGCGTTTCAACCCGAGTCGCTCCGCGTGTTTCTATATGCCGAGGACGGCACGCTCGTTGACACACTGGCCACGCTCTGGAACGGATCCCGAGCTTGGGTCGACCAAGAGGTGCGGTTTGTGGGTTCCCCGTTGTTTGAAGCCGAATCGCACATCGCGTGGGGTGACGATTTCGTGGTCGTGTCGGGCGGAACTCAGGAAGAGCTTGAGGTGCGGAGCGGTCGATGGAAGCTCCAAGGACTCATCCGATGGCGTGATCCTGGCCGAACTGTCTTAGCGACGGAACTTGCGGTTTATCGGGAGCAAGCGATGGCGCGCCACGTGGGCACCAGTTGGGAACCTCTGATGAGGAAGAGTTACTACGACATGCCCGTGAGCGACAGGTTTCCGACGGTGTGGGGACTGACGATCGGCGATGATGGCACTGTGTGGGCTCGCCAGTACCGCCGCCCTACTTGGGATCAAGACGAGTGGCTGGCGTTCTCGAGTTCGGGTACAGGCCGATGTGTCGCTTCGCTACCGGTTGGCTTCCGCGCGCGGCATTTCGGGGCAGACCTGATCTGGGGTACGTTGTCCGACGAGTGGGACGTGCAGCGAGTAGCAGCATTTGCTGTTCAGTTGCCGTAACCCGGCCCGCTGCCACCTGACCCGCGCCTGAAGCCGTCAGGCGGGAGCGCTTCGACTGATCTGATATCATGGTGAGATCAACAAAACGACTCAATTCACAGCGGCTGGTGAGGGTTCGCCTGCGGCTTAGTCGCAGAGTTGTTATGCGGCTTGTCACTGAATAGAGACTGCCTTGAACGTGCTCAATGTGCATGAGCGGACGCTGGCCGCTCCAGCCACAGACGTTGGTGCGCTTCTCGATGGACTAGCTTCTCCGTCAGATCCGCTCTGGCCACGCCATCTCTGGCCTCCCATGGAGTTTGACCGCCCGTTGGGCGTCGGAGCTGTCGGCGGCCACGGCCCGATTCGCTACACAGTTGAGTCGTACACTCCTGGTCAACAAGTCCTTTTTCGCTTCACCGCCCCGCGCGGATTCCACGGTACACACGGGCTTCAGGTTCATCCATTAGATGCCGGCCACACCCTTCTGAAGCACGTTCTGGAGATGCGGACCACGGGTTTTGCCACGGTGAGCTGGCCGCTGGTGTTCCGCCCTCTGCACGACGCATTGCTCGAAAATGCGCTGGATCGGGCGGAGGACAGCCTCGGATTGGCATCCAGCAGGAGTCGCTGGTCCCTCTGGGTACGGGTTCTCCGCTGGACTTTCGCACGCGGCCGAACTCGCCCGCGCTCAGCCGCATAACATGCGCCTGCACTTGACCGCTTCCCCCCTTTTGCCCTCATACTTGTTGGGGGTCGCGGCAAGTGACGCGCGGATCCGTTAGGCGGAGTCACAGGATATGAAGCGGCATCGCACAAGGAGAATCCGGCGCAGCCTCATGATGTTGGTGACGGCTATTGTTGTCACTATCACCATCGCCTGCGACATCTCGACCGATCGGACGGGCTTCGTCGCGCGGGATAGTGCGACGGTGATG
>JBDGZZ010000672.1:0-2046 GCA_039588335.1 Gemmatimonadota bacterium
ATCATTTTGTTTGGATCCCCCGAGGATACTCCTTTTATCTACTTCCAATTTTAGACGCTGACCAATGCGATCGGGTAGCCGGGTAGGTTGCCCAGGCCCGGCTCCCACACCACCGTACGTACGGTTCCGTATACGGCGGTTCACGAAGAACACGCAAAACGTCGATGCTCTTCCATCAGGCTGATGAGTCCCAGTCCGCGCAGTTCGGAGGTAGGCACCGCGTGGTTCATATGGCTGGCCCCGGCATTGTACCAAGGGCCACGTCCATTCCACGCTGACCGTTGGGCCCGCTCATGATCCAGGCCTCGACGGCATAACTCCTTGAACTGGGTCCGGTGGCGCTTCCACTGCCGCCACAGAATGCAGCGTAGCTTCCGTCGTAACCACTGGTCCAGTTGTTCGAAGCTCGCTTTGACCTCCGCGAGTTTGTAGTACGCCACCCAGCCACGCAGCACGCGGGTGAGGGATTCCAAGACGTGACCAAGGTTCCGCCCTCGTCCACGCCGCAACATCGGCCGAAGCTTGGTCTTCAGTCGTTTTACCGACTGTGGTGCGACTCTCAGCTTCGGTTGCCGGTGCACGGTCACGGTGTAGCCCAGAAACTTGCGCTTCCAGGGTCGATCCACCGCGCTCTTGTCCCGGTTAATGCGAAGACGCAGTCGCTTCGTCAAGAACCGTTCCACCGTATCGAGCACACGCTTGCCCGCACGCTTGGACCGCACATAGATGTTGCAGTCGTCCGCGTAGCGCACAAACCGATGGCCACGCCGTTCCAGCTCCTTGTCCAGCTCATCCAGCAGGACGTTACTGAGCAACGGTGATAGCGGACCGCCTTGCGGCGTACCCTCGGATCGGGGCGACACGAGCCCGCCTTCCATCATTCCCGCTTGCAAGTAGCGGCGAATCAGGAGCAGTACCTTCTTGTCCTTCACTCGGCGAGCCACACGTGACATCAGCACATCGTGGTTCACCCGGTCGAAGAACTTCTCCAGATCCATGTCCACCGTCCATCGATAACCTGCCGCGATGTAATCGCGAGATTGTCGCACCGCTTGGTGCGCGCTACGACCCGGACGGAAGCCGAAGCTCGCATCCGAAAACGTAGGATCGAAGATCGGTTGGAGAATCTGGAGTAAGGCTTGCTGGATCAAGCGATCCATAACGGTCGGAATGCCCAGAGTTCGTCTACCCTTGCCACCCGGCTTCGGTATCTCCACCTTCCGGATCGGACAAGGTCGATACGTCCCCGTAAGCAGTTCCTCCCGAATGCGGGACCAGTGTTCCCGGCAATAAGGCATCAGGTCATCGACGGTCATACCGTCCACTCCCGGTGCCCCTTTGTTGCGTACCACACGTTCGTACGCGCGGATCAGGTTTGCACGCGACACGACCTGATCGATGAGCATCGGAGTTTCGGATCCGGATTGTCCGTTACACGCCGTGCGTGTTTGACGCGCAAAATCGGTACTCTCGGCGATTCCGTCGCCTACCCTTCCAATTCGCTCGGGCATCTCAGCCATCTGGTCTGCGTCTCCTTCACGCATCGAATATTACAGATCCGGTTCGACTCCTCGTGTTCGGCCCTTCGCCGCCGTGTCGTGCGGCTACTATGGCCTCGGCTGACTTCTACTCATCCATCACCACGTCTCGCGACGTCAGTTAGCCTCGTCGGCAGATGAGCAGACCTCCCAGGGTAAGGCGTTTAACTTTCACTCCATATACCCGCCGCATCTACGCCCGTTCGAGTCCGGATGGCATTGGGCTTTGCGTCTTATGGTCCGCTCGCCCCTCGACGGACGCCTCGTATGCGATTCGTGTTCCTCAGGCCGGAGCTTTGCTTACAGCTTCCTTCAGACCCCGCATCGCGACGACGCCCTTGCTGTTCGGCTAGGGGTTCCTGCCACCAAGGTCCCCAGAGGACTTACACCTCCAAGTCAAACGCCATGCCTGGCACACCATAAAAAAAGAGAGCCGCCCAACGACGCCTCTCTAAGTTCTTTCCCCAAATAACAAAACTTCCCTCCACCTCTATATCTTACTCCACTC
>JBDGZZ010000673.1:0-2045 GCA_039588335.1 Gemmatimonadota bacterium
CGCAATGTCTACGGTGAGCATCAGGCGCTCTTGCTCCAACTCCAGATCGCATTCACCGACGGCCGAATGCAGACCGTCGGCTCCGATGCCTCCTGGAAGGCCGCCACTGGCCCCATCCGTATGTCCGATCTCTATAACGGAGAACGTTACGATGCCCGGCTCGAAGAAACCGGCTGGAGCGTTGCGGGCTATGATGACGGCACCTGGACCGGCGTGCGCCTCATCGATCATCCCAAGGAAATCTTGATTGCGCCGGCCGGGCCACCGGTGCGCAAGATCGAGGAGATCACGCCCATCGCCATCCTGCATACACCTGCCGGCGAGACCGTCTTCGACATGGGGCAAAACATGGTGGGCTGGGTGCGATTGACGGTGAGCGGAGCCGCCGGGGAGACCGTGACGCTGCGCCATGCCGAAGTGCTCGACAGTGACGGCAACTTCTACACGGACAACCTGCGCAACGCCGAGCAGACCGTTAGGTACACGCTCAAGGGCGGTGGCGAAGAGGTCTACGAACCGCGTTTTACCTTCCAGGGCTTCCGCTACGTTGCCGTCGACGGCTTGCCCGGTGAGCCAACTCCGGAGAACCTCACCGGCGTCGTCATTCATTCGGACATGACGCCGACCGGGAGCTTCGAGGCATCTGACCCGTCGATCAACCAGTTGCAGCACAACATCGTCTGGGGGCAGAAGGGCAACTTCCTCGATATTCCCACCGACTGCCCGCAGCGCGACGAACGCCTAGGCTGGACCGGTGACGCCCAGGTCTTCGCCCGCACCGCCGCTTTCAACATGGATGTGGCTGGATTCTTCACCAAGTGGCTGGCCGATCTAGCCGCCGACCAAAAACCCGACGGCGCCATCCCGTTCGTCATTCCGGATGTGCTCACGCTCCGCAGCCAGTCCGGCGGCGGCGCCACCGGCTGGGCCGACGCCGGGGTCGTCATCCCCTGGACGCTCTACCTCGCCTACGGCGATACCCGCGTCCTGGAAAACCAGTACGAGAGCATGAAAGCCTGGATCGGCTACATGCAAGACCGCGCCGGCGACGACCTCATCTGGGCGGGCGACTTCCACTTCGGCGATTGGCTCGCCTATGCCACGGACCGGTCGGACTATCCCGGTGCGACGACGGACAAAGATCTCATCGCCACTGCCTATTTCGCCTATTCGACTAGCCTGCTACAACGCACAGCCTCAATCTTGGGCAAAGAGGACGATGCGGAGCGGTACCTCGCGTTGGCGGAGGACGTCAAAGATGCGTTCCGGAGAGAGTTCGTCACGGCCAACGGACGCATGGCGTCCAACACGCAGACGGCATATGCGCTGGCGCTGTCGTTCGGGTTGATGCCGGAAGGGCAAGAGGCACAGGCCGCGCAGCGTCTCGCGCAGGACGTGCGCGCGTTCCGCAATCACCTCACCACGGGGTTCCTGGGCACGCCGCTGCTGTGCCATAGCCTCAGCGACCACGGTTACGTCGACGTGGCCTACGACCTGCTCAACCAGGACACGTATCCGTCGTGGCTTTATCCGGTCAAGATGGGGGCGACGACGATCTGGGAACGGTGGGACGGCATCAAGCCGGACTCGAGCTTTCAGGATGCCGGGATGAACTCGTTCAACCACTACGCCTACGGAGCCATCGGCGAGTGGCTCTACCGCGTCGTGGCCGGACTCGAGGCCGATCCGGAAGAGCCCGCCTACAAGCACGTCCGCATCCAGCCGCAGCCGGGCGGCGGCTTTACCTACGCTCGTGCCACGCTCAACACGATGTACGGCTTGGCGGCCTCGGCGTGGGAGATGGTAGAGGGGCAGTTCCGGCTCGACGTCACAGTCCCACCCAACACGCACGCGACAATCCGCCTGCCCCATGCAACGCTGGCCCGGGTCGCCGAAAGCGGCCAGTCCCTAGACGACGCCGACGGGGTGGCTCGTGCCTTTCAAGAGGGCGAGGCAGTGATCGTCGAGGTAGGCTCCGGGCAGTATCGCTTTGCCTATGATGCTTCTGATCTCAAATGACTCAGAAGGAGAAATAAACCGTTGCA
>JBDGZZ010000674.1:0-2045 GCA_039588335.1 Gemmatimonadota bacterium
ATTCAAAACAGTATCGCCGACGCGGACCAGGCAGGTCCTGTCGGGCACGTCCGCTGTGGGTTCCAGCAGGGTCGGGAATCGAGTCGATGCCGAGCGGTCCGACGCTTCTATGTAGAACGCCCGCATGGTGCCGGCGGGTGCGCCTGGGATCATTGCCGTGTAGATGCCGTCACCGCTTACCGCATCGTCATCCGATCCGTCATCAAGCATGGGGCTGCTCGCAAGCCGGTTGGAGCCGTCGGTTTGATAATTGAGCATGACCCAGGCGATCTCGTCGTTGTCGGCTACGCGTGCGGTCACAACTATCGGCTCGGGAGCTTTCGGAAGGACGGGTGAATGTTGCACATCGGGAATAGCGGGCCCGCGATTGGGCACAAACGCCGTGTTCTGCAAACCGGGCGTTCCGAGATTCATCGGCATTGTCAGCTCGAATGCGTATGCAGGCCGGGGCGGTTGGACGGGCGCCTGCTCCCGGTTCAGGCGCAGCAGCAGGAACCGGTTTCCACGCAGCCACCGGGCCCAGCCGCTGAAAGTGACGCTGTGTGCGGTTGCATTACCTATCGACTGGTTGATTCGATTGGCGCCGGGGTCCCCGTGGCCGGTTGCAATCAAGTGCAGTGATCGCGAGCCTGAGTGACTATCCGCTGTCGTGGCGAAGGATTGAACGTGGTTGCCGAGGATTCGCCAGTTCGACTCGGCGCCCTCGAAACCGCTGTTGCTGATAATGTTGTAGCGACCCATTACGAGTGACAGGTCATCGACGAGCACCTCGCCCCGGTTGAGCAGCAGAAGATCGAAGACCCTCACCTGGTCGTGGGTGTAGCTGGGATCGTCGCTGTCAATAACGAACGAGAATTCCTCCCAGGCGGCCTTGTCGCTCTCATCGCTGTCGGCCCATGCATCGGGCGAATTGTTGTTGCTGTGCGGGTCGCGCAGCTCCAGGCTGGCCCCCTGACCGTCTGCCCACGAGGGCCATCGGCCCGCGTCGTAGTAGGTCACCTCATCCGCCGTCACTATATGCGCTTCGAGCTCGCCCGTATCCGGATTCACCTCTTCAAGCGGCTGAGACAACCGAATACGCTCGCTGTGGTCATCCAGACGCCCGGTATAAGGTCCGAGCAGATTCGAGCCGGCAATTAGATTGTCGTACACGGTCTCAAGCAAGTCCGGATCTTTGGCGATTACGAGGTACGAACCCGGCGGCATATCGACGCCCTGATCGAACTCGTAACTGACACCGTCAGTAAAAGCCCACCCATCCAGCGGAACCGTGGTGGTACCCCGGTTATACAACTCGATATATTCATAGCGTTCGTCACGAGTGCCGTGGTGGTACATTATCTCATTGATCACAATGTCCCTAACCAACGGCTGCGTGTTCGCTCCGCCAAACGTAGCTGCGCTCAAACAATCAAAGGAGTCGGACCCGTCCGGGAACCGACCGAGTGTCACCTCCGGCTCGGTGGTTCCGTAACGCGCTGTGTCCAGGACCCGGACCGGCGCCGGCAACGGACCGTCCGTAGCCGCCGTCACATAAACCGTCTCGCCGGCGAAGTCCAGCCCGAAGCCGAACCCGGCAGGCGGCACACCTTCACTGACGGCCCAGAAATGACCCGGCGGCAGGGCGGTTCCGTCCGGGATTTTGTACTTGAGCAGGTCGCTGCGGTCGTCGCTCAGATAGACATTGCTCAGGTCGATCATAGTCGGTCCCGGGTTGTACAGCTCGATCCAGTCGGCACCTGCGGCTGCGTCGCTATTTGCCAGCAGCTCGTTGATCACCACGCGGGCCTGCGGATTGCCGCCGGTCCCGGGCTCTGCGATGGCCGCACGGAGAATCGGGCTTGCAAAACAGTCGGAACTGCCGCGAATGTTCGCGTTATGAACTTGGATGGCAAGGATGTTTGTGCCGGGGACCAGCAAACCCAATCGATCGGTCAGGTCAAGATTGGCGGCCGGTGGGTCCGTGGCCGGCCCGCCGCTTTGGTTGAAGACGGGCGGATCGCCGGAAATCTGGCCGGAATCGCCTACTCGCGTGCCGTTGAGAT
>JBDGZZ010000675.1:0-2041 GCA_039588335.1 Gemmatimonadota bacterium
AGATAGTCAGGGAGACCCTGCCGAGACTTGCTCGAATCCTTGCACAGCGTCTTGTAGAGCAGCCCGTGTGCCTTGGTCCGCTGCATCGCCATTACGGGATCTTTCCATATCGTGACCTCGGAGTGGTAAACCCATCCCTTCGACGTGAAGAGGTCGATGATGCTTCCGCGGAAGTCGCGGATCCCAATAAACCCATCGCGAGCCTTTGATGTCGGGAGGTTCATGCAGTGGACCGCGCAGATTCGTCCGGGGATTGTCACGCGCATAAGTTCGTCGACCATGAATCCGAAATGACGCGTGAAGTCCTCGTCATTCTCGCAGTTGCCCATGTCGCGGGCGCTGTTGCTGTACGTGAACAGTGACGCGAACGGGGGAGAGAACACCGACATCCCTACCGATTCGGTCTCTACGTGGTCTCGGTAGACCTCTACGCAATCCCCAAGATAGAGGGCGTGATTCTCTCCGATGTCGGCGCCGGTTTGGTAGGTGTCTCGCATTGCGCTGGCTCCTCGTACGTTCTCCATGCTGGCATCTCTCATTGCTGCGGTCATTTGCTCGGCCATCGTATCGGCGGCCTGTTGCTTGGATTGAATCGAACGCAGGACCGATTGCTCAGTTTCTGCGACCATGACGTGGACGTCTACGGGACAGTCCTGGCCGAATCGCCAGCACCGCCGTACCGCCTGATAGAACTGCTCATAGCTGTGAGTGAGCCCGACAAACGCCACATTGTGGCAGTGCTGCCAGTTCATTCCGAAACCAGCGATGCTCGGCTTGGTCACGAGGACGCGGAATTCACCCCGTGAGAATCCGAGCATGCGGCCAGCCTTGATATCAGGCTTGTCGCTTCCCTTGATCTCAACCGCGCCATCGATTGCCGCGACGAGCTCAGAGCTTTCCGCGTTGGTGTGGCACCATACGATCCACGGGTCAGTCGTCCCGTTGACTAGGGCGGCAGTCTCAGCCACTCGCAACGGACGCGTGAGTCTGGCCTCCGCTCGCAACTCGGACAGCGATAGCGCCTGCATTCTGAACAGCATCCCATCGGCGGCGCTCGAGTGGTCCACCTTGATCATATGGTCGATTACGTTCAGCGGGGGCAGAACGAACCCATCATCCGAATGCCCGATGTCAGACGGCTTCCGAATCGAGACAGCCCACGTTGCGACCCAGTCCCAGAACGCGGATGCACCGTGCCCCTTCAATCTCCACGCGTTAGTGCCCCCGCTCGTGTCGTGGATGAAGTACGTCGCGAGCATCTCCTCGCGTGACATGATGCCGCAAAACTGCGCATGGTTGCCGAGTTCAATATGGTCATTCGGGGCCGGAGTCGCGGTGCATGCGAGTCGGTAGTGAACCTCGACCGATTGACGGAGGATCTCCGTTCGGGTCTTCCCGTCGTAACTCTTGATGATGCTTGACTCGTCAAGGACCAATCCTGCGAAGTCGCCCAGGTCGAACCTGTGCATATTTTCGTAGTTAGTTATAGTGATGCGCGAACGGACGATGCCATCACGAGACACCGTCGCATCAATTCCGAACTGGGCAGCCTCCGCAACCGTCTGTTCAGCGACTGCGAGAGGACACAGAATCAGCACGCGGCCACCGGAATGATCACACACGCGGCGAGCCCACTCCAGCTGCATAAACGTCTTCCCCATGCCGCAATCTGCGAAGATGGCTGCGCGGCCACGCTTCAGCGCCCACCGGACAATGTCGACCTGATACCCGAAGAGGTCTGGATGCAATTCTGGCGCATCGAATCCGACGGCGTCTGCCGTCATCATCTTGGCATTGATGTATTCTTGGTATTCGTCGACGGAAAGCCCCGGTCCGACACCGGACATGTCTCCGCCCTCGGCCTTGCGCGCGTCGACGTCGTTGTTTATTGATTGCTTACGTTCCATGGCTCCTTCGATGAGTCAGAGGAATGAAAGGACGTCATCACCACAATGGCGTCCTTTCGCTTGTTTTGGGACCTTGCCACGGATCGGAGTGGGGGGCAAGGGCTCCTAGCTCTCCCACCGTCGCCGCCGCGCCC
>JBDGZZ010000676.1:0-2040 GCA_039588335.1 Gemmatimonadota bacterium
GGCAGCACCTTCGCTTTGTACTCAATGACTAGGGCATCGACCGGCGTGCCGTCGTTGCTCGGCGCATTGACCACGTTGCCCAGATCCCAGGTCAGGGTAGCGGTGGCTCCTGCCACCGGCTGGGAAACAACGCTGTAAGTAAAGGTGCTGCCCGAGGCGGGAGTAATGCTCACCAAGCTGTCGTAGGCCATGCCAGCTGGCAGCACATCCTGCACACTGACACTGCGAGTGGTACCCTCGCCCAGGTTCAAGGTCAGGCGATAGGTGACTATGTCGCCGATACGCACGACCTTGTCGCTTGCTGTGCTCGACGCATCCACATAGGTATCGGCAACGATCGCCTTGCTCAGGCTGTTGTTGTCGGTAGTGGTGGAGGTAACGCTGGCCGGACCGTAGCAATAATCGTTCGGTGCGGTCGTGGTCGGACAGCCGGCCCCCGTGCGCTCAAAGGCGCTGGCGTCACTGAGCGAGGTCCAGTCGATCCATGCCAGGTTGCTGAAGGTGGCCGTGGTGCTTTCTAGTACCTGTGCTCGGTAGGTGAGCACCAGGCTGCCGCCCACTGGAATGTCCAGACTGCCGTCCCCGTTGTCGCGTCCCCACATCAGCGGACCGCTCGGCGTGCCAGCCGGGGTAGCGACAAAGCCGCTCACCGGCGTAAGGTCGATGGTCGCCGTTGGGACAAAGCTGCTGTAGAACGTCAATGCCGACGGCAGGGTATCCACCACATTGACGTCGTAGGCGGTCGAGCTGCCAATGTTATTGATGGTCACAACGTACTGGATGATATCGCCGCCCGTGATCGGGTCGCCCGCCGCCTTACCCTGCGTGGCATTGCTCGCTACCTTGGTGGCAGTGAGCTCCGGCTCCACCACCGTCATCTCGGCAGTTGCGCTGCTTCCCCCAGACATCCGGGTGTTCACATCTCCGTCGATCTTGTTGTAGGTATACGAAGCGGCGTTGCTGAAGCTCAGGCCATCGGCGTTGCTGCCGACATTGTTCATGCGTATCGTCACCCCGACAACGATCTGTTCATTGGCCGGGATCTCAATGCCGTTGCTCGTGTCTTCGATAACCAAGGCAGTACCTGAACCGGTATTGACCGGATTCCATACCTGGGATCCTGCGACCTTGCTGATGCTGACAAGGGTCAGGTCCGCACTCACCGCTCCAAGGTCGTCGAGGATGCGCACATCGTGCAGGGGCGCCGCGATCGGGGTCACGGGCACTGTGATCCGGTACTTGAACTGCTGGCCTATGGCGGCTGTCGGCTGGGTGTTCTCCTTGAGCAGCTCGCCCGGCGTCGGCGTGGTTAGGTTTGTGGTAGCGGTGTTGGTCGGTCCGTAAACCTGGCGATCGGTTACCAAACCGTTGATCGGAATTGCTTCGTCATCGAATGAGTAATAGAGCGTTGCGGTCACGGCATTGCTCAGGATCAGACCGGCGCCGAGGTCCGCATCCGCCGTCACTCGGTAGACCAGACGCAGAGTCTCGCCCGCCGGGATGGTGTAGGCATCGGCCGTGCCGTTGTCGAAGTTCCAGGTGGCCACGCCGGTGTTTGCAACATAGGCAGGCGCCAGCACCGGCAACGCCGTCCCGGCAGTAGCCAGGGTCACAGAGGTCGTGGTCACCCCGCCCTGGCGCATACCCAACGGCAGCGTGTCGACCAGCACTGTGTCATACGCCAGCCCCGCGCCGCTGTTGACGATGTCGACAGTATAGGTGATTGCCTCTCCCGCTTCAATAATGTTGTCGCCACCCGCCGGCGTTGCGGTCTTGTTCACCGACAGCACCGGGTGCCACAGCGTGATGGTGTCGCTGGCGACCAGACGGGCCGGGTCGACCACCGTATTGCCGCTGGCATCCTGATAGCTCAGGGTCGCGGTGTTGCTCAGTGTAGTGCTCGGTGTCTGGGCGATTCCCGCATCCGGCAGCACCTTCGCTTTGTACTCAATGACTAGGGCATCGACCGGCGTGCCGTCGTTGCTCGGCGCATTGACCACGTTGCCCAGATCCCAGGTCAGGGTAGCGGTGGCTCCTGCC
>JBDGZZ010000677.1:0-2038 GCA_039588335.1 Gemmatimonadota bacterium
GTCCCGCTCCATGCGCCAGGCGTCGGTGAAGATCTGACGCCAGTCCTCACGAACGTCGATGGGGAATGTCCAACCGCTCAGATCAACCATGCGATCACTGAGGCTGTCCACCTTTGAGGGCTTCTCGTCGATCACGTAGAGGTGATCGTTCTTCCGGAACAGGAGCTTCTGGCCGTCGCCGGACAGCTCAAATTGCCCAACGTCCTCGACGACGGTGGTCGGCTCAACGTCGTCGTTGTCGATCTTGACTGCCAATAGGTGCGCATCTGCGTTTCGTCCGGACTCCCCTGCCCGGAAGAACAGAGCGTCTCCGTTCACGTGGAGTGAACTGTAGTTGCCTGCGTCCACCGGCACCCGCCTCAAGCGACGGGCCAGGCCATCCCCGTCGATTACGATCGGCTCCACGGTACGTTCATCCGAATCTGAGCTACCGCGATCATTCTGCTCAGATTCGCGGTCTGCTGCAACCGCTAATTCGTCGTCCGGCTTGAACGGCGAGCGCAGCCCTTTTCTCAGTGCCACCTCGAAGATCTCAATGGGCTTGTCGAAGAACGGCTCCGGTTGGCGCGAGCCCCACGGGCTTCCAACCTGCGACCGCAGATTCCGGTCCGACAGAAAGTAGATGAATTCGCCGTTGGGATCCCAGCCGATGTCGAAACTGTTGACACGGTCACTGGTGAGTTCGACGGTGATCTCAGTATCCACGTTATACAGCTTGATCTGCCGGAAGCTGTTCAGCGCGGACATGGTGTACGCTAGCCAGCGACTGTCGGGAGCCCAGGCGAAGTCACCAATGCCCTGGCGATTTTCTGAAATCCGCCGCATCTCTCCTGAGCCGACGTTGAGCACCCACATGTCCCTGTTGTTGTCATCGAAGGCGACCCAGTTGCCGTCGGGAGATGGGAGGCCCTCAAAACGCAGGATGTCGCCGTTGTTTGTGAGGGCCTGGTCTTCGCCCACCCCGTTCACAGGGATCCTCGTGAACTCGAACTCTCCAGTTTCGTCGGACAAACCGAGCAGTGTCTCACCATCCGGCATGAAGACCGCGTCACGAAATCGCACGCCATCCTTGCGCGAGGCTCGCACGAACCGACCTTGTTTGGCCGGCACCACGAACACACGGCCGCGCGCCGTGAGCACCACGCTCTCCCCCTTGGGATGGATGTGTGCCGACGTAACGTACTGCATGGGATCCTCGACCCACTTCTCACGCAGCTGGTCGAAATCGGAGGCAAGGGTGATCGGGATCAGCTCGGCGTGGTCCGCAGCGACGTCGTACGACCACAAGTCGGCGCTCAACTGATATACGATTCGACCGTTAGCGAGTGAAGGGTTCTTGACATCCCAACCACTGTGACGGGTGTGCTGGCGCACATCGGCACCGTCTTCGTCCATGGACCAGACGTTCATCGTGCCGTCTCTATCGGTCACGAAGTAGACCCGGCCGTCCCACCACATCGGTGAGTGGCTCTCGCCATCGTAATCACCGGTCAGTTCCACGGCCTCCGGCGCATTTGTCTCAAACTTCCACACATCTCTAGCCGTGCCACCCACGTATCGTTTGGTGACGTTGTTATGGAATGCCGGGCGCACGAAGAACAGCTGGGTGCCCGTCGCGTCGTAGACCCCTTCACTGGCCGTGGCAAGTGGAACCATCTCGCGTGTGCCGTCGTCCAAGCTGAGCTGAACCATCATGAATTTCGGCAGCTGAGAATAGCGCCTCGTAGTGTAGACGAGCTTGCCATCCGGCGTCCACGTGGTAGCCACTGAAGCATCGGCCTCGTACGTCCATCGTACAGGCATCCCGCCAGCAAGGGGCATAGTGTAAAGCTCGGCTGGGCCCTCGTAGCGGGCGGTGAATGCCAGTTTCCTGCCGTCGGGGGAGATGACGGGATTGGTTTCCTCAGCGTGGTGGGTGGTGAGTCGTTGTGCCACGCCGCCAGTGGCCGACACGATCCACAGATCACCCTCGGCAGCAAAGACGAGGGTATCACCGTGCAGCGCCGGGTAACGGTAGAAACCCAGCGAACCGTGCTGT
>JBDGZZ010000678.1:0-2037 GCA_039588335.1 Gemmatimonadota bacterium
CTGAGGTTGCGGACCTGAGAACGGACCCCTGTTATTTCCACGGCTTCAACAAGGGGGTGCTGGCTGCTCTGCGGCTGACGTTAGGGGTGGTCGAACGGCACGAGGACGCTGCCTTTGCGGAGTTCCCCATGCTGGATACATAAGGATGATCGCATGCGGATAGACGACTTCACGACAATCAGGATCTGGGCACAGGACTCCGAGCGGTTGATGGAGATCCGCAGGGTGCAGGGGTTGCGTGGTCTTCATCTCGTGGTAGCTGCCTTGTGTCGGGCATGGGAGGGTTTGTCGGAGGGTGAACAGGAGCAAGCGATAGAGGGTGCGAGGTTGGAGGCGGTAACGGTGGGCGACGAAACGGACTGACCGTGTAGGAGAGCATTCGATGGAGCAGCATGATGACAGATGACGAGATCAAGCGGCTGGTGGACGAGGTGTTGGCCTTGCGGCGCAAGGGGAAGGAGCGCAAGGCCGAGCGCAGGTTTCAGGCGGCGTTGAAAGCCAACCCCGGCCTAGCGGACAGGATCTACACACTGTTGGAGCCGTCTATCGAAAGAGCGCTCGGCGGCATAACGGACTGAGCAAATAAGGGGCTCAAGGATGAGCATCGAGGTATTCCATGTTGACATCACGACCGATGCCAGCGGTGACAGCACGGACTACACCGGCTGGTTCAGTGGCCGCATCCTGCAGATCAGGTATGTAGACACGGACCTCGCTGCGGGGGCTGCGGATTTCGTCATGACGTTGGAGAACACCGGAGCGGCGGTGCTGACACTGACGAACCAAGGCGGGACCGATGCGACATGGGCCCCGCGACAGGCGACGCATGACGTGGCGGGTGCCGCCAGTTTGTACGCCGCTGCCGGTGAGTCGGTGGAGGATTACATCTGGGGAGCTGCGGACAACGTAAAGATTGTGACCGCACAAGGCGGTGATACCAAGAGCGGCACGATCTATGTGACGGTTGAACACACTCCTAGGTAACTCATTCAGAAGGGATTCGAGATGAGTCAGACACATCAGCTACAGGACGGGTCGGGCATCTACATGAAGGACGACATCGGCAACGCGATCCTGATCTCTTGCCTGACGGCAGACGTTCCTGCCGATGGCTCGGCGGGGTACGCATCGAGCTGCATTGCCTTCGTGACCGATGGCACCACGCTGGACAACAGCCTGTACCTCAACATCGGCAGCAACACGTCCTGCAACTTCGACGCGATGACGACCAGCTAAACGAAAGGGGGCCAATGATGGCCGAAGAACAGATTGTTGAGCAGGACCAGCCGCAAACCGTTGCGGAAGTTCGTCAGTCCGTGGCTGCACTCCGAGACCAGAAGCGCATGGAGCAGCAGGCCGAATACGGTCGCGCATTGCGAGCGTTGGTGATGACGACGGCGGAGTTCTTGGTGGACGATCCCGCCAACAGCTTCGCGGGCAAGGTGGGCATGAGGGCAAGGCGTCTGGTCACGCTGGCCAAGGCGGCGGCGCAGAAGCTGGCTGGCCAACAGGGCCCGCAGCTTGTCGCGTTGGCCGACAAGTACGGACTGCGTGACGAAGTTGTGGCCGGGCACCTGCACGTTGCGCTTGTTACCGAGATGAACTCACTCCTGCAGTCGGATGTTCGGATGGCTCCGGTGCGGGAGAAGGCGGAGGCTGCAGCGGCAGCGTTTGCCGAATCGGTAGGGACCGACGATGCGCCGGGATGGGCGATCACCGAGCAGGCCGATCTTGATCGGCGCAAGGGTGTCGTTCACGATGAAGCGCTCCGCATGGAGACGGCGCTTGCTCAGCTTGAAGAGTTCGACACCATGGCCCGGTCGATGACCCGCAAACAATGACGGAAGGATCCAACATGGATCAGAACCAAGACGCATTCGACTACACCGATGATGATCCCCACGGCACGACGCCCACCGGCAGAGCTCAGGCCGAGGTGGCCAAAGTGCTCAAGGCGCAGAAGCAAGCCACGGCCAAAGATGAGAAGCAGAGCGATGCGCAGATTGCCCGCAAGCTGGAGGGCATGATGGCGGGGAT
>JBDGZZ010000679.1:0-2462 GCA_039588335.1 Gemmatimonadota bacterium
CGCGATCGTCATGGACAGCTTGAATGCCGGCGCAGAGCTTCCGGTGTTGGGTGAGTTTCAGGATTTTCTCTACGTACGGACGCCTCAGGGTCGCGTCGGCTGGATGACACTGGACTAGAACATCGGCTGCCGGCTGCCAGCAGCGGTCATGACCACCGTCCGGTAACCTGAGCAGTCTCTCAGTGCCCGGCCTTCAGTGCCCCTTACAGCTCACCACATCGAGCACTGAGTTCCTCCAAGACGTCTGGCGCGTGCTGCGTGCCGATGTCAACTTGAGATCCCGTTTGTGTGCCGGGCTTAACCTGCACGTAATTCTAAACATTGAACTCGGATCGGCTCATGCACCGTGTCGAGCGCGGCGAAAGCGCACGTGCAACCCATCCGGCCATTGAGCGGTATCTCACCGCCGTACGCGGTGAGTATTCCGGCGAGCGAGCGCGAGAACTTGTCGCATTCGTTGAACCCCTCTGGCGCGTGGTTGGGAACCAGGGCTTCAACGCGAGCATCTCCAAGGTCGTGGAGGTGCTCGCAACGGCTGGTTATGTCAGCGAGGACGATGCGACTCCAGGTGAGCGATTGACCTATCGCATCGAGCGCCGTGCGATGAATCGTCCAACCTGGGAGCCAGTCGACGCGACGCTCTCTATTGTAGGTGCTGGCGAGCCGCTCCTGGAGTATTCCACTAACCGCAACATGATTGCTATTTACTCGTATTCGACACCGCCGAGTGGTGCGGAGGCGGAGGTAGTGTTCGTAGGCGCGGGCCGACCGGAAGATTTTGCGAGCGTTGACGTGCGAGGGAAAATCGTCTTCGGCGAGACGTGGACATCGCGCCTGTTCGAGGAAGCTGTTCAACGTCGTGGTGCCCTCGGCGTTCTTTCCTACAGGATGCCTGCATACACCCAACCCGAACGGTTTCGCAACGCGATCCAGTTCAGCAGGATTCCCCACGATTCCACCGCGGGATCGTGGGCGGTGATGCTGTCACACTCCGCCCGCGAAGCACTCAAGGCGGCGCTGGATTTGGGGTCGGTCAATGTCCGCGTTGAGATCGCAAGTCGCATCTACGAGGCCGAGGAACTCACGTTGGTTGCGGAGGTGCGAGGGACGATGCTTCCGGATGAGCGCTTCGTGTTCAGCGCCCACGTACAGGAACCCGGCGCCAATGACAACGCGTCCGGTGTGGGGGCTTTGGCGGAGGCCGCGCGCGTGGCAGGAGAGCTCGTGCGAGGTGGTACGGTGGCGCCGGAGCGCACCATCACGTTTTTGTGGGGTGATGAGATCACGTCGACGAGGCGTTTTCTCGAGGAGGATCAGGAACGCAAGGACGGCGTGCTCTGGGGTCTCAGCCTGGACATGGTGGGGGAGGACACGAGAAAGACGGGTGGTACCTTCCTCATCGAGAAGATGCCGGATCCCTCGGCTGTGTGGACTCGAGGTACAGATCAGCATACGGAGTGGGGCGGTGCCAGCAGCGCTATGGATCCCGCCGATCTCGTGCCGCATTACTTCAACGACTTCATCCTGAACCGCTGTCTTGATCAGGCGCAGGGTACCGGTTGGGTAGTCCGCACCAATCCCTTTGAAGGCGGAAGCGACCATGTGCCGTTCCTGCGGGCGGGCAAGCCCGGTTTGCTGCTGTGGCACTTCACCGACGTGTTTTACCACACGGATCTCGACCGGCTGGATAAGGTGTCTGCCGTGACATTGAAGAACGTCGGCGTTTGCGCGATGGTGGCCGCCCTCACGCTGGTGACAGCCGATGGCGATGTGACACTGTTCTTACTCGAGGAACTGGCGCGGGCAGCACAAGAACGGCTGCGAGCTGAGTACGAGTTGAGCAAAGAAGCTGTCGAGGCTGGAGAGGAGCTGGAGGGCCAGATCGTCATCCTCCGGGCGTGGACGTCATGGTATCGGGATGCCATCCGCAGTATGGCAGAAATTCGGGTTGGTGGGGCCGACGAGGCAACCCTGAGCGCGTTGGAGGAAGCTGCGCAGCGAGTAGAAGTGATGGGCGAGGAGTATGTGCGGCAGCTCGCGGAGTCGCACCGCGGGTGAGTGCTCCTGCGCTTCCTTCAGTACGCGCGTTGCGTGCGTTCGGCACCCCTAACGAATCCGGTCGAACGTCGCGGAACCGCAGCTAGTATCCACCGGCTCACCAGCAGTGGCTTTCCGGGAACCCACTCGCCGGTTATCTCGTTTTCATTGCAACGCTTTCATTGCAACGCTAACACGGGATATACAAGGTGGATTACTGGGGGCACCGAGTTATGACCGTCGTCGCATTGCTGGCTGCATGCGCCGGTGGCGAAGATGCAGTGGAGACTGAGGCAACTGGGGAAGGCACGGTCGTCATACGGATGACTGATGAAATGAAGTTCGTGCCTGAGCACCCGATGATTTCGGTCGGTGACACGGTGGTTTGGATCAACGAGGGCAACATGCCTCACACTGCGACTGAC
>JBDGZZ010000680.1:0-2029 GCA_039588335.1 Gemmatimonadota bacterium
TTCCCCTCGGGGGCGTCTAGACTAGTAGCACCTGGGGCCGTAGCTCAGTTGGGAGAGCGCTTGAATGGCATTCAAGAGGTCAGGGGTTCGACTCCCCTCGGCTCCACTATACGATACAACGTCTTTCGGGTCGCGGGTCGCGCGGGTGTAGGCAATCCGGTGTAGGCAATCTTGACGCGCGCGGCGTGTTTATCGTGCAACCGCGCCTTATCCTGCCAACCTCCCGGCATATCGTCCGCACCGATTCCTCGCGCACTCGCCCACGTCTGTTGTATCTTAGAGATACTCAGACCCAACAGAGTCTCGTGCTTAGGTCTTATGCTCCAGGTGCTTTAGGCTGCGAGGCGTGCAGCACTTGACTGGTCGTTGCTCCTGGACTGGGCGACGGCATCACGCTTATCTTGACCCATTTTGTGGAGGAAGCGGGGAAGACGTGGGGACATATGCTGCCGTCCAATCACCGGGAGGGAGAAGGCGTGAAGCTTGATCGAGCAGCCCGCTGGGCAGAGATCCTGGCCAACATCGGCGTGATCATCACGTTGGTCGTGCTAATCTTTCAAGTCCGAGACAACTCCAGGGTACTGCGGAGTCAGTCGATCTTGAGTAGGTCTGCCGCGTTCACTGAGCCATTCTTTTCGGAGTCCCTCGCCCCTAGCGTTCTTGCGAAAATCAAGGCGGTGGATGGCGCGGAGCCCATCGTAGCGGCGTACATGGACAGATACAACCTGACTTATGAAGAGGGTGCCGTTTGGTCGCGCCACCTGCTCTCCCTCTGGAGCAGCTTGGAGACTGAATACGCCCTATTCGGTCCGTCCCCGGGGCTCAGCGATCGAATCCGCATCCTCCTACCATTTCCGGACGAGCAACTTTGGATTGAGCATGGGGGGCTCGTGTGGCTCAGCACCCCGGAGTTTCAAAGATATGTCGAGGGACTGCGCGCTGAGTTCTGACTCCGACATGCGAGAGGGGGAGAGCGGAGGTCTGAGCAAGTTTATCGGCACTCCGGGTCACGCCGGATTCGCGGAATCAGTCTAACACCTATAAGGCCTCCGCTGTCAAGTCGACGTAGCCCTGTAAGCGTTTTGCAGCTGGCGCTGCCGCCCGTCGGCGTACGGCCTTGGGCCGTGCTGGGCGGCGTGCTTGTCATGAATGGAGAGATCGTGCTCACTTCCTTTGTTCGTAGGACCCCCGTGCTCCCGGTGCGGCGCGGCTGAAACGCATAGACGTTAGGCGGCAGAACTCGGAGGAGCCGTTGGTGCGATGAGATGGCGCAGATATGCCCTCGTGACGCTTATTCTCGTGGTGCTCCCTTTTCACTTTCAGGACATCGTGTACGCTCAGGAACGTCCGCCATGGTTCCTCCGACCAGAGGTTGGGAAGGCTAAGATTCACGACTCCCCTGACGATGGCGCATGGGGCGCGCTTCGCATCGGACGGCACCTTGAGTCAAGAGGCTACGCTCGTCTGGATGTGGGCCTGTCTTACTCGTCGGCCGATGAGGGGTTTGTCGCTCTTGAGATTGGGCTTGAGGTGCGGCCTTCACCGGGTGAAATTGCGACGCCCGTCTTGGGAGGTGGTGTCGGGTTCCTGACCGAACCGGAGTTTGGAGGCGGAGTCTTGCGAGTTGTAGGGGGACTCGACGTGAAGATCGGGAGGAAGGTTGGACTCCGCCTGGGGTTGCAGCTAGGCCGGCACGGTGGTGTTACCGGTCCCCATGTGATCTTTGCGGGTCTAGAATTTGCGCTCGGCAGCTCTGCCCCCTAACCAAAGCGTTTGCAGCTGGCGCCGCCGCCTATCGGCGTGCGGCCTTTGGCCGTGCCGCGCTGGCGTGCTCCTTGGCTTTGGATACAGACGTACTGATTGTCATTGTTCGTCTGACCCCCGCGCTCAGGTGAGGCGCGGCGGAAGCGCATGAGCGTTAGACGGTCCTGGAACCCATAACCGCACGCAAAGAACAGAAGCGTGCGTTAGTCAATAACCAGGAGGTCACGGATATACTGCCGTGGACAATGAAAAACTCAGCCGCCGA
>JBDGZZ010000681.1:0-2028 GCA_039588335.1 Gemmatimonadota bacterium
CAAGAGGAACTCACTCCTCTGAAATCCCTCGGGCAGTTCCTGACGAATCGTCTGTTTGATGACACGCGGTCCGGCGAAACCGATCAACGCCTTGGGTTCCGCGATGATGACATCGCCAAGACTCGCAAAACTCGCCGTCACGCCTCCCGTCGTCGGGTTGGTAAGGACTGATATATAGGGGATCCGCTCCTCGGACATTTTCGAAAGCATCGCAGAGGTTTTCGCCATCTGCATCAGCGAGAAAATCGATTCTTGCATACGGGCGCCGCCCGAGCGCGATACAATGATCAGTGGATGGCGTCTTTCGATCGAGTCGTTCATCGCCCGACTGATCTTCTCCCCAACCACCGAGCCCATGCTCCCCCCCATAAAAGAGAAGTCCATTATGGCCAGGACAACACCACGTCGGTTCAGCTTGGCGAGCCCGGTAACGACGGCCTCTTCCCGGCCCGTCTTCTTCGTGTAATCGCGGATGCGGTCTCGGTAACGTTTGGTGTCCCGGAATTCCAGCGGATCGGTCGACCGGATCCCGGTGTGAGTTTCCTGGAACGAAGCTGGATCGCAGAGGATATCGATGTAGTCCTCTGTGCTAATCATGAAGTGGTAGTCGCACTTCGAACACACCCAGAGCCGTTTTTCGAGCTCCTTGACGTAGAGAATCTCGCCACAGAAGTCACACTTCCGCCACAACCCATCGGGCAGCGATTTCTTCTGGGCCGATCCCTGCAGTTTCTTCTTGGTTCGCTTAAACCAGGACATTCTCAGCGCCTTCCTTAACTACAAGCGACTACGGAGGTTTCAGCCGAACTATAATGGCTCGCCACAACGCTCTACAACCCAAAAAAAGCGACCTTGCCGACCGATACCACTAACTATCACAACCACAACATATTAGACTATTGCGGGCGATCTCGCTCACCTGCTCACCCCCTCCGCCACCACCGCCGTGATCAGGCGTCCGAGGTCTGCCGCCGCGCTACGGCCTGTTTCTAGGACCTTTTCGTGGCTTAGCCGGGTGGGCGAGACGCCGGTCACCCAGTTGGTCACCACCGCGACGCAGGCAACCTTAATGCCAAACGCGTTGGCGACCGCCACCTCCGGCGCTACCGACATCGAAGCGACCGAGGCACCTGCGGTTTGGAGGGCGTAGACCTCGGCCTGTGTCTCGTAGGCCGGACCCGGCCAGCTGGAAAGCGTGCCTGGGGTTATCAAAATGCCGGCAGCAATCGCGGAACGCTTGATACAGTCGCTCAGGTCCGCATCGAGCTCGAGGGGTCGTCCGGCCGGCCCGGGTCTCGAAACGAGAGCATCAACCGTCGCGATGGCGCGCGATGGGGGCCGAAGCTGACAATCCAGCACTTGTTCGACGACGACGAGTTCGCCGGGTTCGAGGGTTGGCCTGAGACTACCGGCTGCCGATGTCAGAAGCAGCCTGTCCACTCCAGCGGTTCGGAGGAACCGAATCAAGCGCTCGATTTCCTCGGTTTTGCCCTCGTAGTAGTGTTTTCGACCGCGCACGAAGAGGCACGATCTCGACGCCACGAGGCAACGCTGGATGTCACCGGCGTGGCCAGCAACTTCCGTGCGACTCAGACCGGGAATGTCACCGAAGCGAACCGTTGCTTCCAGCGGATAGTCATCGTTCAGGACACCCAATCCGCTACCAAGGAGCACGGCAAACTCCACACCGTCCAGACTCTCAGCGGGTTTCGGTCTTTCCTTCAACGACACGTCTCCGATGCGAGAAGTGGGTGAGATCGAGAGCCATCAGTAGGGCGTCCTCCCGATTGTCGGAGTAGTAGCCCTTGCGAACGCCAATAGTTCGAAAGAGAAACCTGTGGTAGAACGCCTGTGCCACCTCGTTGCTCGCTCGAACTTCGAGCGTGATGATCGCCTTGCGCTTCGAGAGCGCATCCTCGATCAAATGTCTCAGCAACAGGGCTCCTATTCCGCGTTCTTGATACTGTTTGTGAACGGCTATGTTGACGAGGTGTACCTCGTCCTCGACGAGCCATGCAACCTGGTACC
>JBDGZZ010000682.1:0-2027 GCA_039588335.1 Gemmatimonadota bacterium
GGTTGAGATCGGTCTGGTTGAAAACGGTGACGTGGTCCTCATGACCAGGGCCAGTCGCGAACAATATTCTCCATTTCAGACGGCCCGTCTCAAAGTGGGTCAGGAAGGGATCATTGGCTGGGTCGCCGCGACGGGCGAACCCCTCATGATCCGTGATGTAAGTGAGGAACCACGTTATATCCGCTTAACCGAGGTGACAACACGTTCCGAACTCGCCATACCTATCAAGGCCAAAGGCAAGGTCATCGGCGTGGTGAATGTCGAGAGTGATCAGTTTAATGCCTTCGACGAGACCGATGTGACAGTCCTACAATCGCTGGCGAATCAGGCCGGTGTGGCCATTGAGAATGCGCGGCTGTTGGCCGCTGAGCGTCGACGCGCTGACGAGTTGGACGCGCTGCGTGCCAACGCAGCCGATATCTCGGCCGAACTTGAGTTGTCCGACTTGCTGGGGGCCATTCTGGAACGCGCTGTTGAGCTGCTGGGCGTGACCGTTGGCGAGTTGGGTTTGTACAACGAGTCTACACAGGACATCCGGATTGTAGCTACCTATAATATGGAGAAGGACTATACCGGCATGCGTATAGCGCTGGGCGAGGGCGCCATGGGCCGGGTCGCCGCAAGTCGTGAACCACTGATCGTGCAGGATTACCATTCCTGGGAAGGACACATGCCACAATATGCCGGGCTCAATTGGCATTCGACCCTGGTTGTGCCGCTTATGGCCGCCGGTCAGCTGGTCGGCACTGTTGCTGTCGGACAGGCTGATCCGACCCGTCAGTTCGGACCCGCTGACCTGCACCTGCTTGACTTGTTCGCCCAACAGGCGGCCATTGCCGTCAGGAATGCTCAGTTGTATGAGCAAGCCCAGCAGGTGGCGGTCCTTGAAGAGCGCCAGCGCTTGGCCCGAGACTTACACGACTCGGCTACCCAGTCCCTATACGCCGTGACGATGTTTGCCGAGGCAGCGGCCCGTTTGCTCAAATCGGGCGAGGTAGAAGCGGCCACCGGCCATATGCGTGAGGTGCGGGAAACCGCCCAAGAAGCGTTACAAGAGATGCGGCTACTCATCTTTGAACTGCGTCCGCCAATCTTGGAGGAAGAGGGGCTGGTAACGGCGCTGCAGACCCGGCTAGAGATGGTAGAGGGGCGGTCCGGGCTCGAGATAGCATTCAATGCAGAGAGGGTCGGTGATCTGTCTCCTGAAATCGAAGAAGGTTTGTATAGAATTGCCCAAGAGGTGCTAAACAATATCCTCAAACACGCCCAAGCCCAGTTAGTCACAGTACATCTATGTCGGGCTCAGCAAAAGATAATTTTGGAGATTGCCGACGATGGGATAGGGTTTGATCCGGCCACAATTCAGGGGAAAGGTGGCTTAGGACTGGAGGGGATGGAGGAGCGCGTAGCCTTGTTGGGAGGCCAACTCCTGGTAAGCGGTAAGCCGGGAGAGGGAACAACTGTGCGCGTGGAGGTATCCCGATGACGAACTCACTCAGGGTCTTAGTTGTTGACGACCACGCCATCGTCCGCAGAGGGATTCGCGCCCTGCTGGCCACCGAGCCGGACATTGACATGGTGGGCGAGGCGGAGAATGGAAAAGAAGCAATCAGCCAGGCAGAAACTCTTCAGCCCGACGTCATCCTGATGGACTTGGTAATGCCCGAAGTGGATGGGATCGAGGCTATTCGCCGCATCACGGCCCGCCGGCCGGAGGCACACATCCTGGTACTGACCAGCTTCGCCACGAATGAAAAGGTTTTCCCGGCTATCAAGGCCGGTGCCCTGGGCTATCTCCTGAAAGACTCCGAGCCGGAGCTGCTGGTACAAGCTATCCGCCAGGCGCATCGTGGGGAGTCCTCACTCCACCCGACCATTGCCCGGAAACTGCTGGAGGAACTATCACCTCCTGTTGAGCGACCGGCCACACCCAGGCAGTTGTTGGAGCGAGAGCTAGCAGTGCTGCAGCGGGTGGCACAGGGACAGAGTAACCGGGAGATTGCCGCTCGGTTGGTGATGAGCAAGGC
>JBDGZZ010000683.1:0-2453 GCA_039588335.1 Gemmatimonadota bacterium
TCCGCGGGCACGTGGTGCGGTGCGTGCGTGGCCCCGGTCGCGAAGTAGATGAAGAACGGCTTGTCCGGGGTGAGCGATTGCTGGTACCGCGTCCAGGATATCGCCTGGTCGGTCATGTCGGTGGTGAAGTGGTAGTCGGGGTCGTCGGGCGGCTCAACCTTGGATGTGCCGTCGTAGATGAGAGGCGCCCACTGGTTGGTCTCGCCGCCGATGAAGCCGTAGAACTTGTCGAAGCCCGAATGCGTCGGCCAGCGGTCGAACGGCCCTGACACGCTCACCTCCCACGGCGCCGTCTCGTGATACTTGCCGAAGGCCGCCGTACTGTAGCCATTCAGCCGCAGCATCTCGGCGAGCGGCGCGACACTCCGCGGCCGAACGCCTCGATTGCCCGGAAACGCGGTCGCTACCTCCATGACCGAGCCCGTGTTGGCCGAGTGGTGGTTGCGGCCAGTCAGGATCGCCATGCGGGTGGGCGAGCACAGCGCTGTGGTGTGGAACTGGTTGTAGCGCAGGCCGCCTTCAGCGAGCCGGTCCAGGGTCGGCGTCTGGATGGCACCACCGAACATGCTCGCGGTACCGAAGCCGATGTCGTCGATCAACACGATCACGACGTTGGGCGCGCCGCACTGGTAAAACAGTGCGATCCCGTGCTTGGGTCTCCGTTGGTGCGCCACCAGGCGCACAGGCTCCGGCTGTCAGCAACCCGAGCGCCAGAAAGAGCTTGAGGGGAAACTGCTTCATCATGTCCTCCACTGTCGGTTTGTCGAACCTGCCAAGTCACTATATCTGTATGGGCCGAGCTTGCGGCCTGCCGAAAGGGCCATCGGCCGCCTTACGAAGGAGCTGAATCGGCGATGGTAGGTGAGCGACAGCGGTGAGTCAAGTTGGCACCAGCCGAGCACTTGGTTCCAACTTGGTTCCAAACCAGCGTGACCTACGGTAACCACGAGCACCTATCCTCCTGCCTTCCTCCTTTGTTTAGGTGCTCTTAGGTTACGGTGGGTCTTCCTGGTTCGTAGGGGCGCAGGTTCGTAATCAGCAGGTCGGAGGCTCAAATCCTCTCGCCGGCTCCATTGAACCTAGAGCGGAAGGTTCATGCGGCGCAGGAGGTCTTGGAAGCGCGGGTCGTCCCGCACGCCGTCGTACGTCGGCAGAAGAAGGTACGGCATATTCGGGTCGTGGTCAGCGAAAGCTCTCTCCAGCCATTCGAGGGCAAGCTCGTTCTCGCCGGCGCGGATAAACAGACCCGCAACCTGACCAGCGCGTGTATTTGTTCTGAGCGAGCGCTCCGCCATTGTTTCGGCGAGTCGGCGCATCGCCTCCGTGTATCCACCCTCCGCGTACCCCTCGGTCAGGGCCGCTTCCCCTTCGACGTCGCCTACTGCGGACAGGTAGGACTTCTGTGCCGCGACAGCCTCCTCGTAGGATCCATTGAAATGGAGGGCAATCGTGAGCCCGTTTTTCGCGAAGGGAAGGCCTGGCGTCAATCTGAGCGCCATGCGGAACTCGGCGATGGCGTCGTCATACCGACGCACGAAATTCAGGTCTACACCATGGAGCGCGTGATAGAGCCCGTTGAAAGGGTCAAGTTCCAACGCTCGCTCGATCTGCGCCATCGCTTCGTCCGGACGCCCCACGATATTCAGGAAGTGCGAGTAATATGCGTGCGCCTGTGCATAGTTGGGGTTGAGCTCGATGGCTCGCTTGAAGGCTGCCTCCGCGGCAGGCCAGTCCCACTCGCCCCAGGTTTTGTGATTGGCCCATGAAGCGTGTGCTTCGGCGAGCGAGTCGTCCATCTCCAGGGCTTTGAGAACAGCCGCCCTTCTTAGAGGGGTTGCCTCACTGGATGGCGCGTACCCCATCTGTTGGCGTCCAGCCCACACGAGGCTGATACCCACATGGGCCAGCGCATAATTTGGATCTTTCTCCAAGGCGAGCTCGAAGTAGGAGAACGCAGCATCGAGGTCCGCTTCGGTGAGTTTTTGCCAGTGAAACATACCCTGGAGATAGGCCTCGTAGGCCTCGGGGTTCACCGTGCGGGCGCTCGCCAGGCGAGCCGTCTCCTCCGGCGTGAGCGCCACTTCGATCTCCCGGGCAACGGCCTGTGCCACCTCGCTCTGCAATACGAGCAGGTCCTGAAAGTCGCGCTCGTAGGTCTCGGCCCAAAGAGCCTGGCCGGTTTCCACATCGATGAGCTGCGCCGTGATGCGCACGCGATCTCCGGAACGTAAGGCCGAGCCCTCGAGGACCGCGTCGACGTTGAGCTCCTCGGCAATCTCCGGTAGCGGCTTATCCGTCCCCTTGTATCTCATGGCCGAAGTGCGGGAGATCACCTTCAAAGCCCCGATCTTCGCCAGGTCGGTAATCAGGGCTTCGGTCATCCCGTCCGCAAAGTACTCCTGCTCGGGGTCGCCGGAAAGATTGTGGAGAGGAAGGACCGCGATGGACTCGAT
>JBDGZZ010000684.1:0-2027 GCA_039588335.1 Gemmatimonadota bacterium
CGACATGGCCGCCGGCCAGCTAAGGAGTGAATCACAGCCCTATGTCCACGCCGCGCTACGCTGGGGTAGCCACATTCATGCGCACGCCGTTGGTCAGCAGCCCGTCCGAGTTGGATATCGCGCTCGTCGGTGTGCCCTTCGACGGCGGGGCAGAAAACCGTTCCGGCCAGCGTCACGGTCCGCGCGAGATTCGAAACATGTCGAGCCTGTTGCGCACCGTCCATCACGTCACCAGAACTAACCCGTACGAGCTGTGCCGTGTTGCTGACGTCCGCGATGTTCCAATTGCCAACGCCTTTGATCTTGAGGCGAGTCATGCCGATATCACGGAGTTCTACCGCGAGGTGCACGCTGCAGGGGCAGTGCCGCTGAGTGCAGGGGGCGACCATTCAATCAGCCTGCCCATTCTGCGCGCGATTGCCGCAGATACGCCTGTCGGCATGGTGCATATCGACGCCCACACCGACACCTGTGATGAGGAGTTCGGTTCTAAGTTCACTCATGGCACACCGTTCCGCAGGGCCGTAGAAGAAGGACTCCTTGATCCCAAGCGGACGGTGCAAATCGGTATCCGAGGTGCCCAGAACTCGGAGGATGGCTGGACTTTTGCTCTTGAATCCGGAATGCGGGTCATCTTCATTGAGGAGTTCACCGAGCTGGGCGTGGAGGCAGTGATTGCTGAGGCGCGGCGTGTGGCAGGGCATGGCGCCACCTATGTCTCGTTTGATGTAGACAGCCTCGACCCGGCATTCGCGCCTGGCACTGGGACGCCAGAGGTAGGTGGGATGACCACCATCGAGGCGCAGGCGTTGTTGCGTGGCCTACGAGGTCTCGACCTGATTGGCGGCGACGTAGTCGAGGTGTCACCGCCGTTCGACCCGTCCGGGAACACCGCGCTCGTCGGTGCTACCATGATGTACGAGATTCTATGCGTTCTGGCCGAAGCGGTCGCTCGACGAAAAAAGTCAGGAGGAGGAGCCGTCTAGCAACCGTCTGCGCCTTACGCCTCCAACCCGTCGCGGGAGGAGCCAACCTTACTGCCAGGGGCGACTTTGGTATATTGGCGAGAATGGAATCAGCGAAGAAAGGTAGGATTCATCGAGGCAACTCGATAATCTCAATTGAGGTGCTGCCGGATTACGTCCAGCCGGTGGTGATCAAGAAAGCTTCGAGAAGCCACGCATCCCCAGCCATTCAATCCCTGGAAGTAGAATATGAGATGACCCGGGCCCTGGACGCGGTCGAGGGGGTGCGCAAGGCCTTGGGGCAACAGTCGATCGACGATCAACCGGCGCTGATCCTCGAGTATATCGAGGGCGAAACGCTGCGGGACCACATCGCAAGCCACGCACTCGGGCTGCGCTCGAGACTGGAAATAGCCATCGCTCTGACTCGCATCCTGGCCGGCATTCATAGAGAGAATATCATCCACCTGGATCTGAGCAGCCGGAACATACTCATCGCTGGCGAAGAGCGGGCAGTCCATCTCATCGATCTCAGTTCTGCGTCCCGCATCGACGCTGATGGCCACCAGAAAGTCCAGCCCGACCGGATACTGGGAGAACTGCCCTACATCGCGCCGGAACAAACCGGGCGAGTCAACCGTGCCGTGGACGAACGCTCGGATCTGTATTCCCTGGGGGTCGTTCTCTACGAGCTCATGACCCGGCAGCTGCCGTTCGATTCAGACGACCCCGCGGAGCTCATCCATTATCATATCGCTTGGATACCGGTCTCACCGTCGCGGGTGTCGGCTGAGATCCCTGAGGTGATCAGCGAGATCATCCTGAAGCTGCTCAGTAAGCAACCCGAAGATCGATATCAATCAGCGGCCGGCGTTTTGGTTGACTTGGAGAAGTGCCTGCAGCGCTTGAGCCCGGACGGTACCATCGAAGGCTTCCCGGTGGGACAGGCGGACCATCCGGGCCGGGTCGTTTATCCTCGGAAGCTTTATGGCCGCGAGCGTGAGTTGAAGGAATTGGTGAGTGCCTTCGAGGGCGCATGCCGCGAGACGTCCTCGATGATCT
>JBDGZZ010000685.1:0-2025 GCA_039588335.1 Gemmatimonadota bacterium
GATCCGAATTCCTTCGATTGGCCCAAGCTTCGGAGTGGTTTCTACACGTTCCTGCCCCTCTTGGGTAATTCCTTCTTGATTGATGAAACTGAAGCGCCTCGTGAAACTCTCACCCCGGGGGAGATATTCAGGCGCACCGGAGCGCCTCCTCCTGATCTCTACTCACCCACCGTCCAGATCGACGCGCCTTCGCTGGGCGCGCTTCTGAACGTACAGGACGACCTGACAGTTCGAATTACTGCTGCGGACAATGTAGGCGTCGACACTGTGGAGGTGCGGTTTGACCTCAACGGCGATACTACGGTCAACGATGTAACAGAGAGCGTTCTAGCTTCGAGCACGGGGCCCGATACCTACGAAGGAACGTTGGGCCCGATCACCGGTCCTGTCGGGTCGAGGATCGTAGAGGTTAGGGTGGCGGACCGTCAGGGCAGCCTCGCGTTCGCAACGACCGCGGTGATCGTGTGTAGGGGAATAGACTCTGACACGGACGGGGTCCTTGAGAGCTGTGACAACTGCCCTCGCGTGCCGAACAGCGATCAGGCGGACTCCGACGGAGATGGCCTCGGTGACATCTGCGACGACTGAGAGAGCTAGCCAGTGTTGCTTCGCTTGCTGGTGCAAGTAGCTGCATAGGATCCCCTCGACGGGAGCTTGCGCGGCGGACTCTCTCACGCCGCCGGCCATCAATATCAGAAGCGGTACGCTCGAAGACGCTGCGATGCTGTGCGCAATGACTCCTGCCGACTACTCATGATCCGAGAGCCTTCCCTCCCCCACGATCCGGACATTGTCAATCCCTACATGATTGTTCCAAGCGCCATGCAGGCAGAGTCGAATACCATCGAATCGCTCCACGATCAGATCTGTCTCGGCAAGGAGCGTTCCGTCCTTCGATACGCGGCAGGTTCCTCGCCGTGCGTCGATGTCAATTGTGATCTTCAGCGGTGTTTCAGACTGGTAGGTCCCGACAAAGTTCCTGTTCAGCACATGGATATCCCCGTCGGGCTGGAATTGAATGAAGTGTGCCTTTGGAGTGTCCAGGCTTAACATGAAATTTCCAGAGAACGTCTCCTCCGGTGCACCTGTTGAATCGAGACAGATCTCCAGCTCGATGCGGTAGCGGGCATACTCCGTGCCAAGCTCGAGACGAACCTGTTGGTGTCTCCCACGTTCGACCTTGTAGGGTAGGTGTCGTCTCTCTAGGCTCAGGACCAAGGGCTGCGAGGTCAGACCGCACACGGACTCCTGGATCCGTGGGTCACCGAATACGAGTTCCGTCAGGTGATGACGAGGCCAAGGCCCTCCGCCTGTGCTTGGCGCCATCCCGACTGCATGATGAGGCGATGAGAAATCCATGTCGTATAGGACGCGGCCCTCCTCGATCGCCATCGAGACGCTCCCAGTGAGCGAACAGGCCAGTAGAATCGAAACAGCTAGCCGGCCCATCGATCCTCTCCCGAACAATCGCCCTACAGAGAGTGTAACGTCCTGGGCCGCTTCAGACATAGTCGCAGACGCGATCCCTCTCTCATTTCAGAACTGCCCGCCCTCGATCACATCGTCTGGACGCGTGAGGGCCCGTACCACTCCATCACGCGGTACTCTCCAAGGACCGGCCGCTAGGTCAGCTGCGACTTGGTCATCCTTGGCTGCTGCCGAACGACCAAAACTCCGCGTAATGAGAGACCCCTCTCTTCGTTCACGCTGACCCCTTCCGCAAGGTCAGTGCCCCTCGCGTGCCGAAATCGTGAATCCGTATCAGAGGGTTGAGCTTTCCTCCCGACGAGCTCGAATAACACCTCGCAGAGCTCCCAGGGATCGCTCGCTCGGACTCTTCGCGCCGGCATGCACTTTGCTCTGACCACTCGGCAGGAAGGCGGCGTGCAAACCTTGACGAGAGACACAGAGACATCCCAGGTGCAGCGAGACCGGCGGCTGCGCGAGGAGCTTGACCGCACGCCGGATGCCTGTGAGTAGCCTTGGCAGGTCCGGCGAGACGCGGCAGCGGAGACCGGAGAGAAG
>JBDGZZ010000686.1:0-2020 GCA_039588335.1 Gemmatimonadota bacterium
CGATAATGCGGTTCTCGTTGGATTGAGCCTCGGTCACAGCCAACTCCGCCAGGTCATCAACGTAGATTGGCTGCAGGTGATATTGTCCATCACCGAACACGCCGAATACTGGCAGTCGCCTAAGTGCCCACGCGATGTTGTTGACGAGGATGTCTTCTTTGCCGAAGAGGATTGTCGGGCGGACAATCGAATACGACAGACCGGACTCCATCAGCCCACGCTCCAGACGCGCTTTGCCTCTGAAGTACTCCAGCTCACTTGTCTCGGACGGATTTGTGATGCTGACATGCACGACTCTCCGTACGCCAGCCTCTTTGGCGGCAGCGAACAGTCTCAGCGTATTAGCCTCAATCTGACAAAAAAGGAGTGTACTCCCGGGACGTAAGATGCGAAAATGGCCTTCCGCAAGGGCGTTTGCTTTCTTTGCCAAGAGACAAAACGCCACCAACGAAAGGCCACCAACAGTGAGACTCAGAAAAGCAGATCTTCGACGTCGAGTCAAGGGCCACTTGGCGCTGCGCTACGAGGCCAAGGGGCTGACCTCCTTCGCAGGACTGGAGATGGTCGGACGCTACTTCCAGCAGCTGCAGCTTGTTCGCCGCCTGCGGCGCCATCTGGCCGGGACGGGCCTGGAGACCGATTACGGCGTGGTCGGGATGGTGCTCTTGGTCTTGGGTTTGCTGATCACTGGTGGCCGGCGGCTGCATCATCTCCTGTTCCATCAAAATGACGCTGTGCTGTTGCGGTTTTGTGGGCTGAAGCGGTTGCCCTCTCCACGCACGGTCGGCCGGTGGCTGCGTCGATTCACGCGGAAGCACAATGAGCGGCTGCTACGGGTGAACGAGGAACTGGTCGCCGAGGCGATTCGCCGTGCCGGGCTCCGCCGATTGACTCTGGACATTGACGGTTCGGTGATCTCGACCGGCCAGCAGGTGGGCTGGGCACGTCGTGGCTTCAATCCGCATCACCGGAAGGTCCCCAGCTACTATCCGATCACGGCCTACGAGGCACAGACCGGCCAGATCGTCCGCACGAAGAACCGCCCCGGCAACGTCCACGACGGCAAGGCGTCGCTGCCATTCTTGCGGGATCTGGAACAGCAGATTTACCGCAGTCTCGGTAGAGGCTATCTGCTGGAATTCCGCATGGACGGCGCATTCTTCCGACGGGACGTAATCTCCTGGCTCGAGGCAAGGCGGGCGGAGTATGCCATTCGAGTGCCGTTCTACACCTGGGTCGGCTTGAAGGGGCTCATTCAAGAACGGCGGCGGTGGACACGGGTCGAGCCCGGAGTCCACTGCTTCGAGAAAAAGCTCCACCTGGCACCGTGGGGGCGAACCCTGCGGGTCGTCCTCTACCGCAAGAAGGTCAACCATCCCACGCGGAAGAACTTCCAGCTCGACCTGTTCGATCCGGCGGATGGTCACTTCGAGTACTCCGCCATCGTCACGAACAAGGCCCTGACGGGACGGAGCTTGTGGGCCTTCCTCAACGGCCGTGGAGCCCATGAACGCGCCTACGCCGAACTGAAAAACGGCTTCGCCTTCGACGCCGTTCCCACAGCCCACTACGGCGCCAACAGCGCCTGGCAGACGCTTTGTGTGCTGGCGTTCAATCTGATGCATGGTTTCCAGGTCGCGACGGGCGCCCCGCGGCGAGGACGGACCGGGAAACGCCGCTCCCTCTACGTCCTTCAGACCATCCAGACGCTTCGCTACAAGTTCATCAACCGGGCTGGCGTCTTGGTCTCGCCCCAGGGTCAGCCGACCTTGGATGTCGGACCCGACGTCAAACAACGATTCGAACGAATGGTCCAACGGCTGCCTCGCGCGGCCTGATTATTGTCAGATTGAGGTTAGCTACCGCGGCCGAATGGGTGAATTCATCGTGATTGAAACGAACCCAATACGTGTTGTACAAGATCTCACCGTCGACGAGTGCAGAAACCATCTTCTCGTGATCTTCGAAGTGAAAGGGATGGGCCTCTACTTGTTCGCCAAACGGATTCTGACGATTGACG
>JBDGZZ010000687.1:0-2674 GCA_039588335.1 Gemmatimonadota bacterium
TATCTCTCAAACCACCCCCTTGATCGGCTGCTGCGACGAGGGTAACGATGTGACTATGTTTCGATCTAGATCTGTGATACCACAGATCAAAGCAAAACTCAATACCATAAATGATTTTCCATCCAAGAGGTGCGTCATTTGAATCGCGCAGAAGACGACGGAGCGTCCAAGTGATAGGTGAACAACAAGCGCCACGGCTCACCGCCGTCCATAGGGACACAGATGTCCCGTTGGTTGAGGATAACGCAGTAGCGTTCGTATGCCACTTGCATACGGCTGTCCTCAAATCGGTCGGCTACCATCAAGATAATGCGTTTCGTCTTGTGGCGCACGAACTCGCCTTGCAGATTCAGCAGCCGTTTCAGGATGGTCTCCCGCTCCAGGTTATCGAGTTTAGTCTGAACGAGTTTCTCCACGTCCGTGCTGAGCGGTTCCCCTTCCCGTCCCTTGGCTGTCGAGCGTGCGTCCTGTCGTTGCCGCTCCGCGGCTTGTTGCTCTGCCTCTTTCTGCAGCACCGGCTTGAGGGCTTGTTCGATAAAGTCATCCAGCAATGTTTCCTGCGCGGTGAAGACCTCCAGTTTCAGTTGAGTCAGAATCGACTCCCGTGTCAAGTCCAGTTCGGCCACTGGTTTCTCCTCTGGGCGTGGACCTTCGCCATTTGCCCAATTCAGCAATCCATCCAGTTCTTCCAGCCGTGCTGTGGCTTTTCGAATACGGCGTTTCAGCTCTTTGACCAACCTTTTCAAGTCTCGAATACCCAATCTCAACCCATTCGTGGGCGATTCCCCTTGACGGAGTTGCTGGTCATTGGCCCGGCGCGTGGCGACTTGCCGCCGGTTCTTCAACAACTGCTGGCCTTCCTGCTCATCAGGCTCCTCAAGTACGCTAGGACGCACGCGTGCCTCTCCGCCACCAAAGGCAGACAAGTTGACCCGGCGTTGCAGTTGTTTCAGCAGAATTTCCACCCGCTGCCGGAAGCGCAGCCCATCGACTACCTGGTCTTCGTCCATTTCGTCTTGCTCGACTCCAATCACCAGCCGCGTCCGTTTCTTGCTTCCAGGCTTACCATCCCATTCCACTATGCACCGTATTGGCTTCTCCTGCTCATAGATGGACAACTCGGTATCGAGACGATAGCCCACCACCTGTTCCACCTTTTGCCCAGTCATCTCGTCACGTACCTCGACCGTGACCGGATGCTCCTTCAGTTCCCTTTCACTGACGCCTTCCAGGGCCTGACGAATAGTCTTGATGTCCTTCCCCCAGGTCAGCAACTTGGGGCCGTCCTCCAATGCCCAGTGGATGACTGTCTTGACGCTCCACCAGCGGTCGACAATGGTCAGCTCCAATTGCAGACCGGGGAATACACGGTCCAGCCCGCCGTTGACCAATCCGACTACTCGCTGTATCACGGCCAAGGGGGTGACATCCGAAGGTCCCAACGGACAAGTCACGGCACGTCCGGTATCCACGTCCTGAGCCATATGGCGACGGAAGGCTTTCAAGATCCGGTCGCGCGTACCGTGCTTCGTGCGCGCAATCGGCTCGCGACGAGAGACTGCGTTCACATAGTCGTCCACATAAATCGCTCGGCCCCGAATCAGCCCCTTCCGCAACCGTTGAGCCACTGCTTCTTCTTGATAGTCCTGCAAGCAGGTGATGGTTTCTTCCTGTCCATTCGAGCGACATATGGTCACTTTCTCCTTTGCTTGCTTTGCTACCGCCACCAGCCAGTGACGCAGACTCGTCGCCGACAACCCGGCACAACCAATCAATCCCCGTACTGGACGCCAGGCAAAGTACTTGACCTGACTCAAACGCTCTCCTCCACTCGCCATGAGGTAGACCAGCAAGATATGCCACACTTGCAGAGGCGACCATCCACCCAACACGGGCAAAGGAACTTCAACCAGTCGTTTGAGGCTCTCATAGACGCCGTTGAGAGCCATATGTGCCACACCCAAACCAATTCCCATTCGTCCGCGCTGTGGGGTCTGCCATGTGCGCGGGTTGATGTCGCTCGACACGCTCTCCAATGGCTCTCCGCTCATGCCAGCCCAGTAGGCCCGCTCCCGCTCTGCATCGATGTAGGCTGCTATCTCTTCCGCCAGTCCGGCATCTTCTGCCCCCCGCCAGCCTATCTTGTGCAGATGTCGCCCCACCGCGCGGTCACCTATCTCATAGCCCAGTTGAGTGGCCAGCCCTCGTTCGCTGTTCGGTTTCGCTTGCACCAGGTTCAGCGTGGCTCGTCGTATCAATTCTGGCTTGTGCGGCTCCATACCATAGTCTGTCTGTTGCCCAGGGCAGAAATGTCGCCGATCCATCACATCGATGATGTTCCCTGTCTGAGCGTATATTGCTCGATGCCCCTCAACTGTGCGAGGTGTCACCCCCCGCACCGCCGCTGCTTCTTCGGCACTAATTACTTGGCCCTCTACCAGACAGGTCGTGATGGCCTTCATCCCCTCGTGGTCACCATCTCGCAGGGGAATGAGTCTTTGCCCATCCAAAGTGACCCACACGTGGTTACTCTCACTATCCGCCTGCAATGTCAGTCGTGGCATCAACGTCTCCTACCAAAGATAGATGGATTCTGGAGACAGTTATGCCACAAAACAGCCAATTTGTTAAGGATCCGCCAGCGACATCGCTGCGCGATTCAAATGACGCACTT
>JBDGZZ010000688.1:0-2019 GCA_039588335.1 Gemmatimonadota bacterium
GCCAAGGACCCCGAAGAATTCTGGCAGCTCTTGCGAGACGGGAGGGATGCCATATCCGAGGTTCCCGCCGATCGCTGGGATGTCGACGCCTTCTATGACCCGGATCCTGCCGTCCCTGGGAAGATGAATACTCGCTGGGGCGGCTTTCTGGAACAGGTGGACCAATTCGACCTCCAGTTCTTCGGAATTTCTCCGCGGGAAGCAGCGTGTATGGATCCCCAGCAGCGACTGCTGCTGGAGGTGGCCTGGGAGGCGCTGGAGGACGCTGGACAGACGCTCGACTGCCTGGCGGGCAGCCAGACCGGCGTGTTCGTAGGGGTCTGTAACGGCGACTATGTCTGGCGTGATTTTGCAGACGCTGCCTGTATCGATGCCTACGCCAGCACGGGCACCTCTCATAGCATCGTGGCCGGTCGCCTGTCCTATCTGCTCGATCTGCGAGGGCCCAGCATTGCTGTGGATACCGCCTGCTCGTCGTCACTCGTTGCGGTCCATCTTGCCTGCCAAAGCCTGCTGAACCAGGAATGCAACCGGGCCCTCGCAGGTGGTGTGAACCTCATGCTGTCACCGCTGCCGACCATCTCTCTTTCCAAGGTTGGAATGATGGCTCCCGATGGCCGCTGCAAGACGTTCGATGCCCACGCCGATGGCTATGTCCGGGGAGAGGGCTGCGGGGTCGTAGTCCTGAAGCGTCTCTCCGACGCGCAATCCGACGGGGACAGCATCCTGGCCCTCATTCGAGGCTCAGCCGTCAACCAAGATGGCCACAGCACGGGACTCACGGCCCCCAATGTGCTCTCCCAGCAGGCCGTCATCCGCCAGGCGCTGGACAACGCGGGCGTCATGCCATCTCAGGTGACCTGCGTCGAAGCGCACGGCACGGGCACTTCGTTGGGAGACCCGATCGAAGTCGAGGCTTTGACGGAAGTGTACGGTCGGCCCCGTGCGGAAGAGGAGCTCTGTGCACTGGGTTCGGTCAAGACCAACATCGGTCATCTAGAGGGTGCGGCCGGGATTGCAGGGCTGATCAAGGCGATCCTCTCCCTGCAACACGAGGTCATTCCTCCCCATCTGAATTTCAAAGGGTTGAATCCACACATCTCCTTGGAGAACACCCCCTTTGTCATTCCCACTGAGCTGCGCTCATGGCCCTCCGGCACCGAGCGACGCTATGCGGGGCTGAGCTCCTTTGGCTTCTCCGGGACCAATGCCCACATGGTCCTGGAGGAGGCCCCGCCGATCCCCATGGCTCGTCTACACAAGGAAGAGTCTGCACGCAGCGAAGCGTACCTGCTGCCGCTGTCCGCCCGCAGCCCGGAGGCCCTTCGCGCCCTTGCCCGGGCGTACCAGGACTTCCTGGCGGCCGCCGGGTCCGGCGCTGGTATGTCGCTGCAGGACGTCTGTTACACGGCCGGCGTGCGACGCAGTCACCATGCCCATCGCCTGGCGCTGGTGGGCCATTCGCACGAGGAGCTCGCGGAGAATCTGGGGGCGTTCCTGCACGACGAGGTGCGTGCCGGAACGTCCTCCGGTCACAGAGAATCAGGTCCTCAGCAAAAGCTCGTCTTCGTGTTCTCTGGACAGGGGTCCCAGTGGGTCGGCATGGGGCGAGAGCTCTTGGAGCGCGAGCCTGTCTTTCGGGAGACCGTAGAGAAATGCGACGAGCTTCTTCGCCGGTATGCAAGCTGGTCTCTGCTGGAGGAGCTGACGGCGGATGAAGCGCAGTCGCGGTGGGACGAAATCGATGTCATCCAACCGACGCTCTTTGCGATTCAGGTGGCCCTGGCGAGTTTGTGGCGGTCCTGGGGGATCGAGCCCGATGCGGTGGTGGGCCACAGCATGGGAGAGGTGTCGGCAGCCTACGTGGCGGGTGTGCTGAGCCTGGATGATGCAGTACGGGTGATTTGTCGTCGGAGCGGACTGCTAAAGCGAACCAGTGGGCAGGGAGGCATGGCCACTGTAGAGCTTTCCTTGGAGCAGGCTCAGGGCGCGTTGGTTGGCTACGAGGATCGCGTATCC
>JBDGZZ010000689.1:0-2013 GCA_039588335.1 Gemmatimonadota bacterium
CTCTGATAGAAAGTCACGATTCAGACCAGGACAAATTCACCAACATCGCGGAAATTAATGCCCAAACCTATCCGGGTGATGCCGCCAGCATACCGGATGTGGCTGCAAATGTGCCTCCGGTAGCCTATGCCGGGCCCGAGCAGGATGTGAATGCGGGTGCAACCGTCACTTTAGACGGCTCCGGTTCTTCGGATTCGGATGGAACTATCGCCGGCTACAGCTGGACGCAAACCGGTGGGACCACGGTGACTTTAGCCAAGGCTTCTACTGTAAATCCAACCTTTACGGCACCCAATGTCTCCGAGACGCTGACATTTGAACTAACAGTTACCGACGACAGCGATGCTACCGCCACCGATTTTGTCTATGTTAATGTTTTTCAGGCCAATAAGCCGCCGGCTGCGGATGCAGGACCTGACCAAACCGTGGATGAAGGGGTCACGGTCACTCTGAACGGATCCAACTCCAGCGACCCGGATGATGGTATCAAATCCTATCAGTGGGTGCAGACTGAAGGCCCTGCCGTCCACCTACCCGATCCGGCTTTAGACAAGCCGACTTTCGTTTCACCTGACGTGGGGCCGGATGGTACTGCGCTGATCTTTGAGCTGACGGTTACCGACAAAAGCGATCGCACATCGACCGATACCTGCATCGTGAACGTCAGCTGGGTCAATGAAACACCGACGGCTGTTGCCGGACCCGATCAAAGCGTTAATGAAGGCACGACCGTCAAACTTAACGGCATAAACTCCAGCGACCCGGACAACGGGCTCCAATCTTATGAGTGGAAACAGGTGCAGGTAGATGGCGTCACAGTGAGCCTTACGGATGCCACAACAGTTGAAGCCAGCTTCACGGCACCGAGTGTCGCTGCCACCGGCGCGAGACTGACATTTGAACTGACCGTCACGGATATGGGTGGCCTTAAAGCGACCGACACCTGTATCGTAAATATCTCCTCGGTAAACACCGCACCGGTCGCCGATGCCGGAGATGACCAAACGGTGTCTTCAGGAGACTCCGTTACCCTGAATGGATCCGCTTCGAGTGATCCGGAAAACGCAATTACCGGTTATTCATGGCGTCAAATAAAAACAAATGGACCTTCGGTGACACTTTCGAGTCCCAACACCAGCAACCCGACCTTCCAGGCACCTGATGCAGGCGTTGATGGTGCTTCTATGACATTTGAATTAACCGTCACCGACAGCGGCAGTCTGGAGGCCACCGATACATGCATCGTCAATATCGCCGCGGCTAACCAGCCACCGATTGCCGATGCGGGTTCTGATCAAACCGTTACGGCCGGAACGCAGGTTACACTGGACGGCTCAGGCTCGGTGGACCCGGACGACGGGATTACCGAATATATGTGGACGCAATCCGAAGGTCCTGCGGTAAAGCTTTCGGATGCCAGTGTGATGAACCCCACATTTCTGGCGCCGGAAGTCACTCCTGATGGTGCCAAATTGAGCTTTGAGCTAACCGTTAAAGACGCTGGTGGTCTCCAATCATCTGCCACCTCAATCGTCAATGTTGAGCCGGTCGACTCTTCGCCGACCTCGCCCAATCAGCCTCCGCAGGCAAATGCCGGAACTGATGTAACGGTCAACGCTGGAGATTTAGTCACCCTGGATGGTTCCAGCTCCAGTGACCCTGACGACGGTATTGCCGGTTATCTATGGAAACAGATTGACGGCCCGCAGGTAAAACTGAACAACCCGCCGCCTGACAGGCCGACTTTTATCGCGCCTCAGGTGTCGGAAGGCAAGGCGGATTTGACTTTTGAATTGACCGTCACCGATACAGCCGGCCAGCCGTCCTCGGATACCTGTGTCGTCACCGTTTTGTCGAAGATCGATCCAACAGATCCGGGGCAACCACCTGTTGAACCTTCTATTGATAGTGTTCTGGCTCGAATTAGATCACTGCTTGAGGATCCGGATACACCTGAAGAAGTTCGTGCGCGCCTTGAAAGGGTCGAGCGTTGGCTCGAACAGGCGTCCGGGT
>JBDGZZ010000690.1:0-2643 GCA_039588335.1 Gemmatimonadota bacterium
GATCGCGCCCCATCCACCAACGGAGTGGATACGAATGGTGACCGCATCATCGGGCAAAAGGTTCAAGGCGCCAGTGGACGGCAGTGCGAGATCTGCGATGTCCGGGTAACTCGTCAGCATCTCTTCTTGCCAGATCTGAAGCTTGGGATTCACAGTGTTAGGTCTCACGAAATCGATAGACAGATAAAACTGGCGCAGGTTCTTGCCGCCGTCGAGCATGTTTTCCACAGCCGCAACCAGGTCACCAGGCTGGAGGTCACGACTCCCCATCCCAAAGGCACCGGAATAGAGCTCGGGAACGTCCTCGATCGCGTAGGACGCCAAAGTCGGGAACGGGAGTTTATTCTTTGAGCGACCGTTCTCGACAGCTTTGCCCACAGCCGCCCGAATCTCGCGCACCATTGGGAGATCAACGGCGAGTGGTTGATCGGTCCTCTCCAACACAGTCACAGCCTTCTTACCGCGCAGCATCTTGGTAATCAGGTCCCCCGGGAAGGGTCGGAACATGGAGAGATTGAGAGTGCCGATCTTGATATTCCTCGTCTCCCGCAGGTAGTCGCAAACCGCTTCAGCGTTGCAGACTACCGATCCCTGCCCCACGATCACGTACTCAGCGTCTTCCAAACGGTAGCCAGCCGCGCGCGCGTACTGCCTCCCCGTGAGCGCCGCAAATTCGGCCATAGCCTGATCCGCCAAGCCCGCGATATGGTCGAAGAAGAACGGCCGTTGTGCCGCCACACCTTGGCTGTAGGATTCCTGGTTCTGCACCACGCCGACCATCGCCGGATAGTCAACGTCAAACATCTCGGGAATACGGCGCCGCTTTTTACCGAACACCCAGCGTTGGGCTGGGGTGGGAGAATCAATCACATCCGATGGGTCACCGAGATACTCCTTGACACACTCCCGCTCCGGGATCAGGGCCGACTCGATGACGTGGGTTGTGAGGAAACCATCCTGAGCACAGATCCCCGGATTCAGCGCCAACTCGGCGGTGCGGTGTGCAATGAGAGGCAGGTCGCCAGCTTCCTGCACGTTTTTCGCGAAGTACTGAAAGAAGCCAGTATCGTCCACGGCATGGTAGTCGTCATGGCCGCAATGAACGTTCAGCGTATGTTTGGTTATCGCCCGGGCGCCGACGTTGAGCACATACGTCAGGCGTTTACCCACCGCCGGATAGAGCGACTCGTGCATGTAGGCAATACCCTGGCCGCTCGAGAAATTGGTAGTCCGCAGGCCGGTCATGCTCAGGCCAGCTGTCACTGCGGCGGCGGCATGCTCGCCTTCAGGCTCGAAGAAGATGAGCTTGCGGCCGTTGACGTTGCGTTTGCCAGCCGCCACCGCCTCGGCCCAACCTTCACCCATGTTGGTGGAAGGAGTAATGGGATAGGCACCAGCCGCCTCGGCGGCATTGGTCTCCGCCTCAACAGTCGCCGTAGTCCCGTCTACAGCCATCAGAATCCCCGGATACTTGGGGGGCGTCGAATCGTTGTTCTTCTGTTTCATGCCTTTGCACTCCTAACCAACGCAAGCGTGTCCGCGAACTGCTGCCCATCGAGCCAGACGATGGCGCCTGTCGGGCACCTCCCGACTGCTTCAGGACTAGCCAGAACGTTCTTGTCGACATCAATAACTGCGAGGTTGTTTACCATCTCTATCAAACCGGGTGCGGCATCAGCCGCGCACCTGGCGCAGGCGTTGCACGCCACTTTGCACATGTCTTCCGCGTCGTCGCCGGCTAGCAAGTTCTTGCACTGTACGATCAGCTTCTGATCCATGGGCAAGATCGTGAAGAGGTCCCGCGGGCAGGCTTCGACGCAGTCACCGCAGGCCGTGCAGTTCTCTGGGAGAACCACCGGAATGCCGACGTCATTCATGAGAATCGCGTCGAAGTCACAAGCCACCTTGCAATCGTCGAGGCCGAGGCAACCCCACACACAACCCTTCCCACCACCAGCGACTGCAGCGGCGGCCTTACAAGTCTGGAGACCACGGTATTGTGCCTGCTGCACTTCTCGGCTTCACCCGCATCTACGCCTAATAAACCGGCAACCTCTTCAACGTCGTCCGGTCCCATCACTGTGCACGCGGCCGGGGGAACCTTCCCAGCAATCAGTGCCTCTGCGAAGGCACGGCACCCGGCAAGGCCGCAGGCGCCGCAGTTGTTGCCGGGCAGAATATCGGCCACAGCACCAATGCGTAGGTCTTCCCAGACCTTGAGCTTGAGATGGGCAATCGTAATCAGAACACCGAAAACGAGGCCCACCCCGGCAACGATCGCCGTTGAGCGAAGGATCTCAATTACATCCATCTATCACTACTTTCCGAACGTCATCCAGATCCGCCCGCGTAAGCAACCAGGCCGCAAGCTTGTCGGCCTGGTTGCTCGGTACCTCAGGCTCTTCTGCAGCTGCGGCGGGCTTTGGAGCTTTCCCTGGCGCCTGAACTTCGAGTGACTCTTTCGCCTGTTGCGCGACGCTTACACCACCCCTCGGCTTCCTGCGCTTACCCACAGGCGTTAATCCCGATACATCGGTTGCCTGCACAACGAAAGTTCCCGGCGTTATCATGCGAACCAGAGGCGCCGGTGTAGACTCACCTCTCAACAGAAGAATGATCTTGATCGAGCCATCCAAGAAATCC
>JBDGZZ010000691.1:0-2012 GCA_039588335.1 Gemmatimonadota bacterium
TTCAAGGTTCCGTCGGCAAACGCGGTTTGAAGGCTCGCCGCCGCCGAAACCACCCAGATCAGGCAGACCTGAACGCCGGCTCGGTTCATGTGGCGTGGATCCATCTGTACAGCTCCCGGGGTGCAACCCTAGTCCTGGATAATCTCCTGCCGTCGGTCATAGCCGCGGGGAACGTGGCAGCCGGGCGTGCAGCGGCCGCCGTCCGCGTTTATCTCGAAGTTCACCGGGTATTCCCACTCCCCGAACGGTACAAAATCCTTGATCCGCTTGGGTTTCGTGCCGGCATGAACCTCGTGACACGCCCTGCACGTGCGCCCTTTCTCCTGGTTGACATGGAGGTAGTGCAGGTTCTTGTCGCCGTTGCGGAATCCGGTCAAGGTGGTCGTGCGTTCGTCGAGCACGATCGTCTCTTCGTGGCATTCGAAGCACAACGCGTAGTTCTCGAGCGAGAACGGGCTGTAGAACTTGCGGGGGAACTCGTGCTCGAGGATCCGGAAGTTCTGCGCCCCGTGCGGTTGGTGGCAGCCGGTGCAAAAGCTTTCCCGGATCGGCCCGTGGCGCTCGGGATTGCTCTCGATCCATGATTTCATGTCGATGATCGGCCCGCTGGGTGTGACCATCGGTCGGTCATGGCAGTCGAGGCACAGATTCATCTCGACATCGACCAGGATCATCGGCACGTCGCTTCCATGGGGGTTGTGGCAGTTGAGGCACTTCCTGTCCGTCGTGACCGGCTCGTGGGCGACGATGGCCGTGTCGATGATCTCACCGATGGGCTCGTGGCAGTCCAGACACAGTCCGGGCACTTCAGTTTTGAGCTGGTATTTGAAGTCCCCACGGTGCGGATCGTGACAGGCGGTACACCCCTCTTGCTCGATCACGGCGTGCTGCGCCCGCGCGCTCTGGACGTGCTCCTTCATGACGCTATGGCAAGTAAAACAGAGCTTGGGAGGGGCCTCCAGCAGCATGAACGAGTTGGGCGCGCTGTGCGGGTCGTGACAGACCGTGCACCAGCCCAGGGCCACCGGTCCGTGGGTGAAGGGGGTGTCCGCGGGCCGATCGTGGCAGCGATAGCAGAGGTCCGGCTCCGGTTCCACCATCTCGAAGCGGTGCTTCTGCTCGTCGACCAGCCTGTGACACTCGCGACACTGCTGCTGGGCTGTGGGCCCGTGCTTGAACGTCCCGAGCAGGGTCGCGGCATGGCACTCGCTGGTGACGCACCCACCTTCAATCGTGGTCGGTGGCGCGTTGTCGTCGGCAGTGACGACGGTATCACCTGGTGGCATCCAGGGCGTCTTCGCGGGATCCGCGGCGGAATCCGGCCCGGGTTCTCGTTCGACAACCGGCGTGGCGGACGCCACTGAGAAGATGGGCGGTAGCTGCCGGTAGTAGTCGGCGTGGGTCCCGATCGGGACGTGCGGGTTGTGGCAGCGTGCACAGACCAGCTTGGAATCCCTGTCCATCCGAAGCATCTTCATATGCTCGCCCGCTTTACCCGCGAGCACGAACTTGACCGCCTGCCTGCCGGGCCCATGACAGGCTTCGCACCCCACGCCCTCCTCGGAATAGTGTCCCGTTTCCGGGTTGAGCCCCGTGGTATGGCAGGGCAGGCAATTTTCCTTGACCGGCTCGTCCTTGATTCGCTCGTAGGTACTGGCCATCTTCGATTGGCGCCAGCCGTCGACCGCGTCGGCATGGGTGCCCTCGTGGCAGCCAATGCAGAACGTACTTCCGATGAAATCCTTCAATGCCAGCGGATCAAGAAACTCACCGGGGAGCAACTGGGCCGTCTGCGGCGAGGATCCGGGCAGAAGTTCGGCCGGGATCGTCTCGCCAGTCAGGCTCATCGCCAGGAACGTGAGCAAATGCGCCTCTTGGTCCGAGAGGTCGAGGCTGGGCATCTCGGACGTCGACACCACCGACTTGGGATCCTTGAAATGCTTGAAGTGCCATTCGGCATCATGGAGCTTGCCGGCATTACTGATGTCGGGCCCCACATCACCGCCTTGCCC
>JBDGZZ010000692.1:0-2004 GCA_039588335.1 Gemmatimonadota bacterium
TGTTGATGCCGCGGCTGAACGGTTCCGAATCGTCCGCTTTGTGAAAGCTCTCGTACGTGCTGAAAGCGTGGGCGATGTGCGCGAACTCCTCTGTGCGCCTGGCGAGCTCGCGCTCGAAGAAGCCGTTCGTCTCCAAGTACTCACCGGCACCCTCGACATAGTCCTCGACGCCCAACACGCGGTGCACGATCCGGCCGTCCTGTGTTCGCTGGACCGGGATGAGTTGCGCCTCCGGGACGAACAGCGAGCGCATGCGATCCCAGTCGCGTGGCTCGCCGGCCGGCCCGGATATCACATCATAGACCGAGGTGAGTATGGCTTCGATGGACTCCACATCGGCAGCATCGGCCGCCGGAACGGAGGGCGCATCCGCTACTTCCTGCGCGGCGACGTTTGGTGCGCTGATAGCCAGACAGGCCACGACCGCCAGCACGGCTCTGCTAAGCTGCAACATGACTGGTACCCCCCAAGATCGTTTTGGTGAAATGAAGGCAAGAAGATGCGGCGAAGGGCGGGCGAGATCAAGCCGACTGGCGCGGGAGGTACAGTCTACGTTCACCGCCGACGAGCCGAAGCTGAAGACCGATGGAGGCTTCGCGGAGGTCGTCCAGCAGGAGCCGATCGTGGCAAGTTGCACAACGGAAGATGCAATCTTCCCAAAAGAGGGTAACGATTCAACAACCACAGAGTTGGATTATTGAAAATCGTTGTTTCGATTGGCTTCGTACAGCTTGATGTATTTTAGGTAGGTGCCCAGGCCCTGGCACAACGCGATGTGAAATCCTTCGTAACCATCTAGAAATCCTTTACGGATCACATATCCTACAATAAACGCCGCCATTCCATGCGAAACCGCTTTCCAGGGTGATGACTTGAGTTTTCCTTGGTTCTGCTCGGCAAACAACGTCGAATAGAATTGACCTTTGGCCACCAGGCTTCCGGCACTGTCGAAAGGATAATGCTTGAGGGCGCCCTTCAGATCGGTAATGCCCATCCCTTCCTTCACCATCACACTTTCATGAACCTGCTTATCGTTGAATGAGGTCCGTTGTCTGTTATAGAGGCGCAGAATTCTACCCGGATACCAGCCGCATCCTTTGATGAATTTTCCCCGGTAATGGGAATGACGGGAGAACCGATACACCTGGCTGTCATTCAAAGACAGCGATTGGATTTCCGAAGACAACTCAGGAGTGATGACCTCGTCGGAATCGATAGACAATATCCAAGCGTGTTTTGTCAACTGGGCGGCGAGATTCTTGGTGGGACCGAAACCGATAAACCCGCGCTCTTCGATGCGAACGTTTTGAAAACGGCGGGCGATCTCCATCGTCCGATCCGTGGACCCGGTATCGAGGAGCAAAACCTCGTCAAACGATGCCAACGATTGCAGACACTCTTCGATATATCGTTCCCCGTCCTTGACGATAATGGCAACACTAATCATAGTAACCCATCGAACAGAAGTAGGTTTACACGTTAACCGCTCTTGGGGAATGGGCCAAGTGCTGACTCAAAAGGGAAGCCGCTCCCTCAGTCGTGCCCATTCCAGCGCCAGGTTCTCCTCCAGTTCCGCCAAAGGGCCGTCGAAGTAGCCAGACACGCCACGACCGCCAGCACGGCTCTGCTGAGCTGTAACATGACTGGCAACCCCCGAAGATCGCTTTGGTGAAATGAAGGCAAGAAGATGCGGCGAAGCGTGGGCGCGATCAAGCCGACGGGCGCGGGGGGCACGGTCTGGCATCGTTCGGCGGCTACCGGTAGTATCGCTTCATCCAAGGCACCCGGGAGAAAGCAGTTCCGGCGTGGACAGCATCCATCGAGACAGGAGCGACCGCGAATGATCAAGCGTCTCGCACTCACAGCCCTGACCGCCCTCACCATCGTTGTTCTGGCCAGCACTACTGCAACGGCGCAGATCCCCAGCTTTGCCGAGGTCACCGGCCACGAATTCGGCGAGCGGGCGACCGTTCATCACGAAATGGTGAGGTATCTGAGGACGCT
>JBDGZZ010000693.1:0-463 GCA_039588335.1 Gemmatimonadota bacterium
CTCAATATCGATCGCATGGCTTGCGCGCCCGGCACTCGGCAACCACTGTAGAAACACCGCGAAAAGCATGATTTCCATGATTCCCAGCCAGAAGATCGGCATCGAGACGCCGATAAGTGACCCAACCATCGTGACACTATCCAGCACAGAGTTCCTTCTGGCTGCAGAAGCAATACCGATGGGTATACCAATGACGACAGCGACCACCATGGATAAAAGCGCTAGCTCCACCGTCGCTGGGAAGCGCAGCGCCAAAGTTTCGGCAACTGGAATACGACGATGAATCGAATTGCCCAGATCTCCCCGGACTAATCGACTTAGGTAACGAACAAATTGACTATCGACGAAGCCGCTGAAATTACCCTCACGTAATGCATCACGATCAAGAAATACTGGCCGGTTCAAACCCAGCTGTTCGCGAATACGCTCCACATTGTCCTGTGCAGCGTGCTCGCCCAGCATT
>JBDGZZ010000693.1:469-2473 GCA_039588335.1 Gemmatimonadota bacterium
CCAGGTATGAGCCTTTGGAACATAAAAATAACAAATGCAACTCCCAATAATGTTGGAAGGAGTGAAACAAGCCTTTGGAAGATGTATCGGAGCAAGGGAGACCTCCCCGGGAGGAATACAGGGGGGCGGAAGGGATCCGCCCCCCTGTGAGACCACGTTGAAATGGTCTGTTATCGATATGGAGCTTGTTGCTGCTCCTTACTCGAGAACCGTCCCTTCGAAGTAGTCGGCGCCCACAGGTTGCGGCACGTAGCCACTGACCTTCGAGGAGAAGATTAGCGGTGTGTTGTTGTGCGCAATCCAGATTCGAGCGACATCTTCGTACAGCAAAGCTTCCACTTGTTCGTAGAGCTCAGCTCGCTCTGCCTGATTGGCGTTAATCGCTGCCTGGTAGAGCAACGATGCAACTTCCTGGTTGGCATACCAACCCTCACGCACATCGGGTTCTTTAACCTCGTCCACGGAGCTCAGTCCGCCGAAGAAGTAGTTATGGAAGTTGTCGGGGTCACCGTTGTCACCACCCCAACCGAGCATGTAGAGACCCATAAGCAGACCGTTGCGGCGCAAGCCGAGGTAGGTCGACCAGTCGCCGGCCAGCTCGAGGTTGGCCACGATACCAGCATTCGCCAGATCGGCAGCCATGGCTGTCCCGATTTCCTCGGGGCTTGGGTAGTAGAAGCGTGTGACGGGCATGTAGTAGAGCGTCAGCGGGATCTTCTGGCCAGCTGTGTAGACCACATTGCCATCCGCATCGACGAGATCTTCTGCCACAGTTACTTCACTTAGACCGTCGGCAAAACCGGCGTCAGCAAGATACTGCTTCGCCAGATCAACATCATAGCCATAAGCCGTGATATCTGTATTCTTGCCCCAGATCAAAGGAGGCAGGAAGGTATCCGCCGTCTCACCATAAGCGCCATAGAAGTTTTCAATCAATCCAGGGCGGTTGATGGCGTGATAGATCGCCAGGCGTACATTCTTGTCCTTGAACTCCTCGATCATGTAGTTGAAGGCCAGGTAGCCAGTGTTCAGCGCAGGGCGGGTCTCGACGTATAGATCGGGATCACTTTCGGCAGTTGTTAGATCTTCCACGACTGCCTGCTCCAACGCATGGATGTCGCCGGCTCTCAGCGCCAGGAATCGGGCTGAGTCATCGGGGATCACACGGAAGATGACCTCATCGACCGTGGGTGCGCCGCCCCAGTAGTCGTGATTGGCTTCAATCGTGATGGTGTCGCCCTCGACCCATTCCACGAACTTGAAGGGGCCGGTTCCAACTGCACCTACTGATGGCAAACCGTAGTCCTCGCCCGCAGCTTCGATCGCTGCAGGGCTGGAGATGGCAAATATATCCATCGCCAGGTTGGCCACGAATGGAGCCAACGGAGCACCGAGGACAAACTTCACCGTGAAGTCGTCGACCTTCTCGACGGACGTGATTATGCTGTCATCATCGAAGCCGAAGAACATGTATTCGTAATACTCGAATACCTGGCTCTCGAAGTGATAGGCGTTATCGGTGAACTTCCATCGGTCGAAGTTGAAGAGCACTGCGTCTGCATTGAAGTCCGTGCCGTCGTGGAACTTGACGCCTTCGCGCAGCGTGCAGGTCCACTCGGTGCTGTCAGCGTTGGCTGTACAGCCAGTCGACAGAGCGGGGATGGGGGTCGTCGAGCCGGGCTCGTACTGATAGAGTGGCTCTAGGATCTGACCGGTGACGCGGAAGCTCTCACCATCGGTGACGATGGCGGGATCAAGCTGAACCGAGTCGCCGCCACGGCCGAAGACGAAGGTCTTCTTCTCCATCGGCTCTTCCATGGGTTCTTCTTCAGGTTCTTCCATGGGTTCTTCCATGGGTTCCTCAACACCTGGCTCTACTGGCTCAGGTGTTGCGCCGCCGCATGCCGCCAGGGTTAAGCTGGCAACCATGAGCAGGCTAAGTAACAAAAACAAAGATCGGCGTTTCACGTTAGTCTCCTCCTAATTTAAGAGATTATGTTGACA
>JBDGZZ010000694.1:0-2003 GCA_039588335.1 Gemmatimonadota bacterium
GACCACCCCGCGACGGTGAGCGCTGAGGGCGGTCGTGGCGCCGCTGAAACGCTGATCGGTTCGGCTGAAAACAATTGCATGCACCTATGAATCTCCAATACTACCTACGTAAGCTGCTGAACAGGGTTAGTCGCCTCACTTTCTTGCTTCGAAATTTCGACAAAGAGAAATTTACGTGCCCAGTCTGCGGATACAGTGGGCCGTTCAAGGATGTCAAACCTCCCACGGGCCGTAGAAAGCATGCCCAATGTCCCCACTGTAATGCTTTGGAAAGGCACCGACTTCAATTCTTGGTTGTGAATGACGTGTTGAATAGCATAGACGCTCCAGCACTGAAGATGCTTCATTTCGCTCCAGAACCTTTCTTCAGGGAGTTGTTCTCTAAGCGTTTTGGTCAATACGAGACCGCGGATTTGGACATGCGTGGCGTGGATCATGACGTTGATTTACAGAAACTCCCCTTTGAGGATCAAAGCTACGATTTTGTGTTTGCCTCACATGTACTGGAACATATACGCAACGACGAGAGGGCAATCTCAGAGATCCGAAGAATTCTTAGGCCTAACGGTATTGCAGTCCTTCCCGTCCCCTTGGTAGCTGAGAAAACCGTAGAATATTCAGAGCCAAACCCGCATGAAGCCTATCATGTGAGGGCGCCCGGATTTGACTATTTTGACAGGTACGATCGATTCTTCTCGAAAGTAGACAAGATTAGTTCAGATTCGCTACCGAGCAGATATCAACTGTTTGTTTATGAGAACAGAAGTCGATGGCCTACAAAGGACTGCCCTTTACGACCGTCCATGCAAGGTGAAAGACACATTGATATTGTACCCGTGTGTTATGTATGAGCAGTCAGGTCCTGCACCACGAGGGAGGACCGAGTAGTGAACGATCCCCGACTCCATGAGATTCTCAATCTCCTCGAGCCGCCCGCCGGCAAGCGTTTGTGGTACGGCGGGGCCACTGTCGCCGGAACCCTTCGGGGGGTCACGCCCGAGCAGGCCGCATGGAAGCCGGCTCGCAAGCGGCACTCAATCTGGGAGTTGACGCTACACGTGGCGTATTGGAAGTACGCAGTGCGCCGGAATCTAGAGGCCTTGCCCCAGGGGATGTTTCCTCGATCACCGGCCAATTGGCCGGCCGTGCCCAAGCCGGCGGACGCGTCGCACTGGAAGGCGGATCGCGCGTTGTTGCGGTCAGAGCACGTGCTGATAGTGGAGGCGGTGCGGGCGTTTGATCCGCGGAGACTAGACAAGACCGCACCCGGCAGCGCGAACTACAGGTTCGTGGACCTCCTGTTCGGTGTCGTGAGCCATGATCTCTACCACGTTGGCCAGATACAGGTGTTGAAGCGCTTGTACCAGACCCGGCGCGGACCGCATCAATAGCAGGATTTCTGCATGAGGTTCAATCGTAGCGGCACAGTTGGTTTCGGGGCCGCTGAAACGCTGATCCGTTTAACCGGCTGGCGCAATCTGCTCCAGCAACGTTGGAGGTCGAGATGAAACCTGCTGCATTGGTGGCCGTCGTTTTCCTCGCCGTGGTGGCGTTGCTGCACATCATACGCTTGATGCTGCAGGTAGAGATTGTGGTGGGCGGCGCGTCAGTTCCGGTGTGGGTGAGCCTGTTCGCAGTGCTAGGTCCAGGTGCGCTGGCAATCTGGCTGTGGCGCGAGCAGCGTGCGACAGGATAGACAGAAGGACGTGGCTGTCGTGAGCGTGCACTAACCTCCGAGCGGGGCCTGTTGCCTAGGGGATCTCGGGTCAGGACAGTGGCGTGACTGTGATGAGTATCAAGGCCGACCAGCGCATGGTCTTTCTGTGCCTGCTCGTGGCTGGACTGATCGGCAGCCTCGCTGGTGTGCCTCTGACCATCGCCGTGCTCTCAGACCCTGGCGGCGGCGGGCCCGTGGATCCCCAGACGATCTGGTTGTCGGCCTTGAGAGAGGCTCTACTCGTGCTCGCCCCTGCCTCCGCACTAGGTCTGTGGCTGGGGAAGAA
>JBDGZZ010000695.1:0-2002 GCA_039588335.1 Gemmatimonadota bacterium
AGACCATTCGATGGGTTGGCGAGTGAACTGGCCGTCTTCGTTCACGCGCACCATCGAAACGAGAGTCTCGCGCAAGCGGCTCTGTTGGTCGCTCGAGAGCTTTGCAGCCGCGACCACGGCTTCCGCCGCGCGCGCTACGGACGCTTCGAGGCCACCCAATTTATCTCGATACTCATCGACGCTCAGGCGGCCGTCAGTGCCATGACGTTCATAGAGCTCGCGCAGCGCAAACGCAAGAAGTGGCAGCGCATCCTGGGTTTCCGCATCCGCAACGAGTGCCTGGACAAGACCCGGCTCGAGCTCCAGTCCCGCCACTTGCGCAGGTTGTTCGATGACCAGCGCCAGGTTTTCTATGGGTATGAGTCCGAGATGGAACCGTTCGGCCTCGAGATCCCGTAGCATCGGGTGCTGGGCGAAGTCCTCGAGAAAGTCCGAACGCAGTGTGAAGAGCACCATGAAGTTGCAACCGGGCGCGCTGAGCGCCGAGCACACATGTCGGAGCAAACGTTCGGCCGGACTCGCGCCGGCCGTGGCGGAAAAAAGCTCCTCGGCCTGATCTATGATCAGTAACACCGTCGCTTCGCGTTCGTCGGCTGCTACCTGCAGATCCAGGCTCAGCTCGGCAAGAGTCTCGCCACCGCGTTCCTCGTCGTTCTCCAGGCACGCCAGTATGGAGCGCCAGTCGTACCCGGGTCCGGGAGTCGCTTTTGCAAGGGGCGCGAATGCTTGCCCCAGCGCAATCGATAGCTCGCGAAGCGGATCTTCCTGTGGTCGCATGGGGCCAACAACACGCCAGCAATCCGGGTTTGCGCGTAGTCGGGGCAGAAGCCCGGCACGCACGAGTGAAGATTTGCCACTACCGGATGGGCCGTGGAGTACGATCGCGCGTGAGCCGCCGAACCGCTGCACGCGCTGCAGCTCTTCCAGTAAACGGCGCGTGTCGGCTTCGCGGCCGAAGAAGACGGCAGCATCGTCTTCCTGGAAAGCCATGAGCCCCGGATAGGGCGACCGGCTTCCGTCCCAGTCGAAAGCGTCCGCGGGGTCGAGACCCGCTTCGGCGAGCCCGGTCCACAGGCGCTCATAGGCCTGTTCCCCGTCACGTTCCAGATCGACAATCTGGTGAGAGGTAAGCACGGGATTGGTCTCGCAAGGACCGATCTTTATCGGAAAGATTGGCTTGCCCAACGTCTTCGCCAACGCAACTTCGACTAAGCACCAGGCCGAGCCCATCGACGACGTGCTGCACAAGACAATCAACGCGCCGCAAGCGCGAAGCTGTTGATAGAGCTCTTTCTCCCAGTCCCTACCAGCCGCAATGCCGTCTTCTGGATGAAAGTCCAAGAAGAGGGAGCGATGGCCTTGGGATCGTAGGCGCTCTCTAAGGTCTCTGGCCGCCGCGTCGTCCTGACTGCTGTGACTGATGAAGATGGCGCTCAAAAAGCCCTCCGTCGCCTTCTGCTAGCGAACTTCAGATCGAGACAAGATCAATGCAGGCATTTGCCGTTTCTCAAATGCGAGAGCGCTTCAAATCAGGTCTCCCGTTTCACGGCTCGACGCGAGCACCGCAACCGTCCTCGTTGTACGGATCAATCCAGCGAAACCCGCACCGAGCTGGTCCTCCGGTTGAGACCTTCAATCAGCCGATTCTCGAGTCTGCGCGCACTGAGCTTAATTCGGACCGTTGACTTGATGAACCGCGATATCACGCCCGCACGTCCCCAGACAGTGCAAACGCGTACGGCTGCGGTCCGCGCGGCACGTTGGACCCCACCACCTGAATCGTCCACCGTCCCCGTCGCGGCTTGCGCACGTGCACCACCTCCGAGTTGTTCGTCGTGTCCGGGGACAGCTTTGCCCTCGTCGAGCCGTTGCCCACTCGGACTCGGCCGCGCGGATCTATGACGATCAGGTTTAGGTTGTTGACCAACGACTCACCCGGGTAGTCCGAGTACGAGAGCGCGATCCGCAGCGGCACCCGCGACGAGCGAACGTTCGCCGCGAA
>JBDGZZ010000696.1:0-3038 GCA_039588335.1 Gemmatimonadota bacterium
CTTGCTCCGACGTCCCATCGCCATCGTTCGCCGACCTCCGCGGTGATCATTCCTGAGCTTCGAACGTCGATTCTCAATGCAAACCGCTTACCGACTTTCACCACGGGCTGCTAGAGCAGCCAGTTGAGCATCGGCTGCTGCCAGCAGACGCACGCCGCGTTCGGGTTGTCCCAATGCACCCAATACGCCGCCATTAAACGCCATCCCATCAGCAATAATAAAGTCGTGGCCAATCTCGAGCGCCAGCTTGTAGGCTTCTAGGAGTCGTACCCTTCCCTGATTGAAGTCACCCTGGTTAAACGCGACCATACCTAGATCGGCAATAATATTCGTCTCGCGGATTCGATCGCCGAGTTCGCACGTAATCGGCAAACACTCCTCATAGGCTTGTTTCGCTGCTTCATAGTCGCCTTGTAGTCGGTGAATCTCGCCCAATATGTTCAGGCCATGCGCGATTTCGCTCTTGTCGCCTATCTCTCGTGCCAGTGCCAGACCCTCTTCGGTCGTCTCAATGCTGATCTCCGACAGCTTGCTTGACAACAACCCCAACCTGATGAGCATTTTGGCGACCTCGGACTGGTTGTTCAGCTTCCGTTCGATAGCAAGTGCTTTTTCATACAGCGGTTTGCACTTAGCAGTGTCATACAGCAAGAAGTCTATGAAGCCAGCCCAGCCATAGAGTTGACCTTGAACGGGTTCAGGTGCCCGATCGGCGAAATCAAGGGCACGTCGCAACCATCGTTGACCCTCTTGCAGCCGCCATTTGCTGTGCCAGTATCCACCCAAAGCAGTGACGATTCGTAGCCCGGTTTGACTATCGCCGCCCTCTAGTGACCAGGTCATGGCGGTGCGCAAATTCTCATAATCCGCTGTTAGACGGTCCAACCAGACTCCCTGGTCGTGACCGGTCAGTTGCGTGCTGGCTTTCTCTGCCATCACTGCGAAATGCGAGGCATGGCGGCTACGCAACTCGGCTGCTTCATCGCTGTCATCCAGCCGTTCGGTGGCATAGGCGTGGATTGTCTCCAGCATCACAAAACGCGTTTGGCCTTCGAGACCCTTGTATCCAATACGTCGATAGCCAGATCGGGGCCACATACCGCTTCTGCTGCTTCCATGCTCCAACCACCCTGAAACACGCTAAGTCGCGCAAAAAACGTCTTCTCATCCTCGCCAAGGAGGTCATAGCTCCACTCGATCGTGTTACGGATGGTCTGCTGTCGGCGTGGCGCATTGCGAGCTCCGCCGGTCAAGGTCTTCAGGGTGTTCGACAGTCGCTCCAGCAACGTCTTCGGCTCGAACAAGCGCACCCGTGCTGCCGCCAGCTCAATTGCAAGTGGCAGTCCCTCTAGCCGCCTGCAGAGTTCAGCGATCGCCGGGGCGTTGTCTTCAGCGATTTCGAAACTAGGGTCGGCGGCCTTGGCGCGCTGGATGAACAGCGACACAGCATCGTATTGCGAGACCGTGGCCACTGTCGGCAGCCGTGATTCCTCGGGCAGGCCCAAGGGCGGCACTGGATAGTCGTGCTCGCCATAAACCTGAAGCAACTGCCGCGAACTGGTCATGATCTTGAGATTGGGCGCACCAGCGATCAACTCGCCAACCACAGATGCAGCAGTAATGACATGTTCGAAATTGTCGATAACGAGCAGTAGCTGTTTCTTGCGCAAAGAGCGGGTCACAGTGTCGAGCAACGACTCGTCACTAGCCTCGCTCACGCCCAGCGTGCTGGCGATGGTGTTGATCACCAGGTTGCTGTCGGTGATCGGTGCTAACTCCACAAAGAAGGCCCCATGCTCGAATTCACTTAGCAAGTCTGCAGCCGCCTGCAACGACAGGCGGGTTTTGCCAATGCCACCTGGCCCGGTCAGTGTCACCAGCCGCACATCGTCACGTCTCAGCAAATCGGCCAACGCGGCTAGCTCGAGTTGGCGACCTATGAACCGTGTGGCATGTGAAACTTCTGGGCGAGGAACGGGCAGAGGCGCGGCGGATGGCGCGGGTCCGGACGCGACCTCCTGTCGCAGCCTCTGGAGCTCGACCGACAGCTCACGGCAGCTCTGGTAGCGATTGGTAGGCTCCTTCTCCAGGCACCGGTGGACGATCCGCGCGAGATGCGAGGGCAGATCGCCTCGTCGCTCGCAGAGAGGGCGCGGCGCGTCCTTGAGGATCGAGGAGATTGTCTCGACGGACGATGCACCTTGAAAGGGTCGGTTTCCCGACGCCATCTCGTAGAGCACGATGCCCAGCGAGAAGATGTCGGTCCGGTGGTCAAGTGGCTTGCCCTCGACCTGCTCTGGCGACATGTAGGGCACCGTACCCAGGATCATCCCCTCCTGTGTCATCAGCTCGGTCACCGAGTCCTCCGAGGCCACGGCGGCATCGCCTTGGAGCTTCGCGAGACCGAAGTCGAGGACCTTCACCAGCCCATCGTCCGTCACCATGATGTTGGTCGGCTTCAGATCCCGGTGGACCACCCCCTGGTCGTGCGCGGCTCTGAGTGCCTCAGCGACGGAGCCGGCAATCTTGAAGAACTGTTCGAGCGGCATGCCGCCTGGGTCGACGAGCCGATTCAGCGTCGAGCCCTTGACTTGCTCCATGACGATGAAGTGGACGCCGTCGTGCTCCTCGACAGAATGCAAGGTCACGACACTGGGGTGGTTGATCCGAGCAACGCTCTTGGCTTCTCGCCTGAATCGATCCAACCGGCCGGAATCGCTGGCCACCTCGGCCGGGAGAATCTTGAGAGCCACCTGCCGTTCGAGCTCGGTGTCCTCGGCGAGGTAGACCGCGCCCATTCCACCTTCGCCGAGCTTGTTGAGAATTCGATAGTGAGAGAGCGTCTGGCCGATCACGTCCACCCAGGGAGTCTACTAGCCCGACCTTCTCACCAAACGCTACTGCCTCGCCGTAGGCGACCTCTGGCGAGGCTGAAAGGTCTATCGTCGGGTTGCTGGCCCCCGAGGGAGATGAGTCGGCGAAGGCTTTAGCAGGAGCCCTCTCGCCTGCTCAGCAAGGCGGACCGCCGGATAGCCGCG
>JBDGZZ010000697.1:0-2618 GCA_039588335.1 Gemmatimonadota bacterium
CTTGGACTTGCCGGGGATTGGTAGACACCTGAAAAGAGGCGAAGATGTCCTCGGAGGTGACAACCATGACTCGGAAGAGACGCAAGTTTACGAAGGAGTTCAAGCTCGAGACCGTCAAGTTAGTCAAGGAGGGGCCGCGGTCGATTGGCGAGGTGGCCCGCGACTTGGACCTGACCGAATCGGCGGTGCGCAACTGGGTGCGGCAGTTTGACGTCGATACGGGTACCCGTGAGGGGCTGAGCACAGTCGAACGTGAGGAGCTACGGCGGTTGCGGGCGGAGAACCGGCAGCTGAAGATGGAGCGCGACGTGTTAAAAAAAGCGACGGCCTTCTTTGCCAAGGAATCGACGTGAGATTCGCGTTCATCGAGGTGGAGAAGGCCAACTATCCGGTCGCTGTGATGTGCCGGATGCTCGAGGTCTCGCGCTGCGGATTCTACGCCTGGCGTAATCGCCCCGAGAGCACACGGTCACGAGAGGACCGGCGGTTGCTGGTCAAGGTCAAAGCGAGCCACGCAGCCTCTCGCGAAACGTATGGTAGCCCCCGAGTCCATCGGGATTTGCGCGAGGACGGCGAGACCATTGGGCGCGATCGCGTAGCGCGACTGATGCGCGAGGCTGGACTTCGTTGCAAGCGTCGGCGCCGATATCGGGTGACGACCGACTCGAACCATTCTCAGCCCGTCGCCGCCAATGTGCTCGCGCGTGACTTCACTGCCGAGGCCTCGAACCGCAAGTGGGCGTCCGACATCACTTATGGCGCGCCCGGCTCTCGGAGACATCCTGAACGATGTTGCCGAGGCGCGAGCATGTCTGGAATGCATCTGAACTGAGCCAAGGAGGTGACGAAGCAGATGCCTGCTATCTGCTGCGAGATAGCACGAGCCGAAGCGGAGGTGACCTGTCGTACGTTGGCAGGGTGACGTAGCCCGTGGGAAATGGGGCGTGAGGCGAAGTCGTTAAGCCAAGATGCGTCACTAGGCTGAGTACTGGAAGGTTGAGGAACACGAACCGGTTTATTCGTGTCTGTGGGCTGAAATGTCGCCGCCACCTACACGACTTAGCAGGTGGCATGCGGACTGAGGAGGGGCACAAGTAGCGCACCTCCTCCGAACACCTGCTGCATATGTAAGGCGGCGGGCAAGGGGCTTCGGGGAGCGCGTAGCTAGACCGAGGTGTCCGCATCGACTTGCGGAAAGCAAGGGTAAAGACTGCGATCGGCAACCTAACCAGTACGTTTGAGTCCGGCATGTGAACCGGGGAAGGCCTTTCGAGCTGCTAAGGGAATGTGACCCCGATGCTCGGTGGGCTGGCGGAGTTCCCGTAGTAGTCCGAGGCAGGGAAAGCCTGCCACATGGCGAAGGGGAACAGTTCGAGAAGCTTGCTTGGTGGATTAGCTGACCGTAGCGAGGTGAAGACCTTTGATAATCGGTGAAATGCAAAGCAAGCTGGCCACGTGGTCCTCGGAGGATCGAGAACGTCGGTTCGACCGTCTTCTGAGGGTGATTGCCGACCGGTCCTGGTTGCAGGAGGCAGCCCGAATAACGCTCGCGTCGAGAGGCGCGAGGACTCCGGGCATAGACGGTGTAGACAAACAGCGAATGGAACGCGATCTCCCTGAGCAGCTCGAGCAAATGCGCTTGGAGCTGCTGGATGGCCGCTACCAGCCGCAGCCGACACGGCGTGTCTATATCCCGAAGGCCGATGGCAAGCAACGGCCGTTGGGTATTCCGACGCTGCGCGACCGTATTGTGCAGCGGGCCATGCTTATGGCAATGGAGCCCATTTGGGAAAGCGACTTCCATCGCCTCTCCTATGGGTTCCGGCCGGAACGCAGCGTGCATCACGCGATTCGTACGGTGAAGTTTCAGCTGCAAGACAGCGCCGATACCGTGGGACGCTGGGTCATCGAGGGCGACCTCACCAGCTACTTCGACACGGTGCATCATGGTCTTCTGATGAAAGGGTCATCTCGCCGCTCCTGTCCAACATCATGCTCCACGAGTTTGACCAGTGGCTGGAGACGCGATACCTGAGCAAGAAGGCCCGAAAGGATCGCTGGGCGTGGAACTTTGGCATCCAGCAACGCCGGCGCATTACGGTTCGCGAGAACCGGCAATGGAAACCAGCGGTAGCCTACTGCCGATATGCCGATGACTTCGTAGTCATCGTCAAGGGGACGAAAGCCCAAGCGGAGGCCATCCGCGAAGAATGCCGCGCGTTTCTGGAAGATGAGCTCAAGCTGGCGCTCAATATGGACAAGACCCATATTACTCACGTCAACGATGGCTTTGTCTTTCTGGGACACCGCGTCATTCGAAAGCGAGGCCCGCGAGGGACGATGCGCCCGGTTACGACGATACCCAAGGACAAGCTGCGAAAGTTCGCTGCAAGGTTGGTGGCGCAGCTGTCCGGCAATTACGGCGTGAACAAGATTGACCTGGTCGAAGACCTGAATCGTCGTCTGACGGGTTGGGGTTACTTCTACCAATACACGGACTACACCGCGACCATGTACAGCAGGCTTGACAGGATCGTCTTCTGGAAGCTCGCCCACTGGTTGGCAAGGAAATATCGGTGCTCGCTCAAGGCGCTGATGCGTCGCTGGGTCCGGCACCC
>JBDGZZ010000698.1:0-2260 GCA_039588335.1 Gemmatimonadota bacterium
GGGATCGTACCCGGTTCGGCGGCCCTGTCCCCTGACGGGTCGGTGCTGGTGTACGCCGTCAGGACCGGCTCGGGATTGATGCTGTACCGACGACGGATCGATGAACTTGAGGCGCACCCCATAGCCGGCACCGAGGGCGGAGTCGCTCCGTTTTTTTCACCGGACGGAACCCAGCTTGGCTTCAATACGGAGGGTGCACTCCGCAGGGTTCCTTTGGATGGAGGGACGCCCCGCACCATCACCGAGTTCGACGCCTACGGCCTGTTAGGGACGGCTTGGGGGGACGATGACGAAATCGTGTTCAGTACGTTTCTGCCCTGGCGCGTCTATACCGTGAGCGCCAACGGGGGGACGCCCGACGTTCTCGAGGTACTAGATACGCTCACGATAATGGACCCAGTGTTCCTTCCCGGTGCGCGTGCGCTCTTGTTTGCGAGCGGCAGGGCTTCCGGGCAAGAGCTGCGTGTCGGCGCGGTCACGCTCGAGTCGGCAGACGTCCGGTGGCTTATGCCGGGGGCAGCGCCGCACTACGTGCGGTCGGGACACTTGCTCTATGTCGAAGCCGACGGATCGCTTTTCGCGCAACCGTTCGATATGGCGCATCTCGATACTGTTGGACCAGCCCGCCGAGTGGCGGAAGGATTGGGCATGCGCTTTGGATAGGATCCGATGCTTGCCGTGTCGTCATCCGGAACGCTCGCCTACAATCTGGCTTGGGATGAGGGTCGTAACCTCGTCCTGGTCAACCGTGACGGCAACGAGCAACAGCTCCTCCAGGATCAGCCGTTCTGGCTTCCCCGGTTTTCACCTGACGGTACTCGCATCGCTTTCGGTGGGACCGGGGGCCAAGGAGATATTTGGATGCACGACCTGGTCGGGGGAAGCACTTCCAAGCTCACCTTCGACGGGCAGGACAATAACGACCCGGTCTGGCACCCCGCCGGGACCAGCTTGGCATTTTCCCGTGACTCCGACGTCAAGGATCTCTACGTGCTCTCCACCGAGGGCGGGAACCCGGTTCCTGTGGTGGCGCAGGATGGGTTGCAGTGGACCACCGACTGGTCACCGGATGGTCGCCATTTGGTGTTCACCAACGTCGACGCCGAGACCGAGAACCAGGACATCTGGGTCGCCCCCGTCGGTGAGGATGGCAACCCGCGGCCCTTTCTCGCTACGCCTCATGCGGAAGGGGCGGGCCGGATTTCGCCGAACGGTCGGTGGTTGGCCTATAGCTCGGACGAGTCTGGTCGATACGAAGTCTACGTGCAGTCCTTCCCTCAACCCGGAAACAAGCGGCTGATCTCCACGGGAGGCGGAGAAGACCCAATCTGGGGACCCACTGGGCAAGAGCTCTTCTACTGGAATCCCCAAGGGCAACTGGTCGCTCATCAACTGACGGCAGGCGACGACGTCACGGTCGGGCGCCACGACGTGCTATTCGATTTCCCCGACTACCAGTTCGTGGGGAACGCGCAATACGATATCCACCCAGACGGGCAGCGGTTCGTCATTGTGAGGACCGCGACACAGGGCCGTCTGATCGTGGCACTCGATCTGATCGCTCAAGAGCCGTAGTTCTGGACAATTCGAGGGAAAGCGAGAGGCGACGGCAAGAGCCTGCAACCCTCGGTTTTGGAGTTCGGTGCTCTTCGTCCCGTCTGGTCCCTTCCAGTCCCGTTCTGTCCCATCCTGTACCGACTTAGCGACCCCTTCGTACCGTCCTGTACCTTCTAGTACCGTCCTGTCCCTTCCTGTTGGTTTGCAAATGGCTTGCAGAAAACCGACGCAACTCAGTGTCCCAGAAAACGCGACCCCGGCGCAGCTGCGCGTAATGCTGGATGCCCGAGAAGCTCTGAACGGTGAATCAGTACCGCGCCCGTGGTGTGGTGAGAGCCTGCGCCCGGCTGCTCAAGGGAAGCACGCCTGAACCCGGGGCGGTCAGCTCAGGGGAGGTGCCATGCGCTCTCTTCCGTTGGCTCTATGACGCACGACGTCACGTATCGGGAATGGGATTGGGCGGACACACCCGACTTGGGCGGAGACTGGAGGACGCGGCACGAACACGATAAGGACGAGACCCGGGCGTGGGGACTTCACGCAGGCTACCAGCAACACTTGGGAGAACAGGAGTGGCGCTTTCGCGGAATCCTCACCGCGACTCTCAAATCGAACCACAGTGACCATGGAGCATGCGACAATGCGCAAATCTCTTAGGGCGTCGCCCGTCTTGGCCGCGTTTGGTTTCGTAGCGGCAACAGTT
>JBDGZZ010000699.1:0-4080 GCA_039588335.1 Gemmatimonadota bacterium
CGGTCTGGTGCCTTCGGCGGGAGGGTTCTCGGGATCCCATGCGCGGACGTTGCTGTAGGAGTCGCGGATTGGCAGCAGATTGATCGATCCAACAGCAAGCACGCCGGGGATTGCACGAATGTCCTGCAGCAAGCCCGTGAAGAACAGGACTCGAGACTGTGGGTCCTGGTACTCGCTCGCCGGAAGCGACACCTCCGCCGTCAGCAGCCGTTCGGCCGCGAAGCCAGGGTCCACTGCCCTCAGCCGCGCGAAACTCCGTATCAGCAGCCCCGCACCGATCAGCAGCATCAAGGAAAGAGCCACTTGGAGCATCACCAGTGAGCTGCGCAGTTTGGTTCGCCTGCCGCCGGCAGAGGCGCGCGTTCCACCCTTCAAGTCCTCTGCCGGATTCGCTCGCGCACCGGAGATGGCTGGGATCACGCCGAACACCAGAGCGGTAACGACCGACAGCAGCAGGGCGAAGCCCAGCATGGGCAGCGACATGCCGATTTCTTGGATGCCGAGGCTGTCCAGCGGCATGAGCGCGAGGAACAGCTTCTGTAACCATAGCGCCAGTGCAGTTCCGAGAATGCCGGCCGCCACGGCCAAGAGCGCGCTCTCGGTCAACAACTGGCGGACCAATCTCGTAGTGGATGCCCCCAGTGCGGAGCGAACCGACAACTCCACGGTTCGTCCGGAGCATCTCGCCAGCAACAGGCTAGCCACGTTGCCGCACGCGATAAGGAGTACCAGTCCTATAGCACCCATCAACAGAAAGAGCATATCTCGGTGGCCCTGAGTGAGTGCTCCACGCAGTCCCAACAGGCGCAAACCCTTGTCGTCGTTCGAATCCGGATAGGCCGCCTGTAGTTGTGCCGAGATGACGTCGAGGTCACTCTGAGCACGCTGCAACGTCATGTCCGGCTTGAGTCGACCCACCAGCGTCCAGTTGTGGAAACGCCGCACCCCGGTATACGGGCCGCCGTCGCGCATCGGAGCCCATATGTCTACGTCGTAGCGAAAGTAGAATCCGGGTGGCATAACACCCACTACCGTAGCGGAAGTGCCGTCGATGACCAGGGTACTGCCGACAGCGTCCGGAGAGCCACCGAAGCGGCGCTGCCAATACCCGTGACTGATGATCACAACGTCGGGCGCTGAGAGTTCCGCTTCTTCCGCGCTGAACTGTCTTCCCAGCTGAGGTTGAACGCCCAGCGTATGGAAGAAATTCACGCTTGCCAACGTGCCGGGTACCCGTTCCGGTTCGTCGCCCCCGGTGACCGTGACCGCCCCGGAAAACGACCGAACGGCCGCCAGTGATTCCAGCCCCTGGTTCTGGTCGCGGTAGTCGTAGTAGTCGGGCGAGGATACGTTCCAGGCAAGTCCGTCGCCGTAGGTAGTGCGGGCAAGCACCAACCGTTCGGCGTTCGGAAACGGCAGCGCTCGCAGCAGAACCGCATCCGTCACGCTGAACATGGCGACGTTGGCGCCGATACCGACGGCGAGGATCAACACAGCTACGAGCGAGAAGCCCGGTTCCTTCACCAGGGTTCTGGCTGCATATCGGACATCGTGCATCAGAGTACTCATAGGGAGATCCCTCCCGTGGGGAGGCTCTTTCTGTGACCGCGGTCCGGGGGAACTGCCCGGCGTTTCCTGGCCGTGCCAGTCCCGGGAACGACCGAAGCCGGAGCGGAGATCGGTTGCTGACTTGGCCGCTAAGCGCGTGACGAAGCGCAGGGTCTGACCCCAGTACCAGCGTCGGGCCGCCGAGATGCCGAACCTGGTGACCCTCCCGTCGTACACCTCGCGTAGGTCACCCAAGACCTCGTCAACAGTTCGCCGTGGCACGACCTGCGAGAGGAGACACACAGCGAGCCGCGGGGGGAAGCGGTGCCTGGCTCGAGACTCTCTATCGGGGGCGTCAGAAGCTCTCACTTGGCCATGCAGCAGGGTGCACCTCGTAGTATCGCTTACCTCGCCCTCCCCGCTCGGGTGTGGGGTCAGCCAGTAGAGAGGTCACTAGGCCTTTCTCCTCCAGCCTACGCAACGCGATGTAGACGGCCGCATGCGACACACTACGGCCGGTCTGGCCCTCGATCTCGCGCATCAGGGGAACCGCGTAGGCCCCGTCACCGACGCGCAGGATTGCCAGCAAGACCAGCTGCTCGAACTCCCCCAGCGATCGTTTCGTCATGGCTTCTCCCAGGCAGTCTTCCTGAGATTCCTAGCGATGCTAAGTACTACGCATGAATGAGACGTGTGGTTTCCCGAGGGGAAAATTGGCGAGCTGTAGTTGGGTGTGAGCCGCACCGGTTCGGCTGGTGGGCGAGGACGTTGGAGACTCGTGTTCGAACATCACCACCGTCTGGTTTCGGGGGCCGCGCACAACGTTAGCGGCAGGCAGCGATTGCCCAGTTGATGCGGGTAGTCGGTAACATGAGCAATAAAGAACAGACATAGCCCGAAGGACGATCCCGTGAAGAGTCCATTTCCACACGATGTTTGCAGGCCCGCAATGCCTGTTTGCACGGTTACAATCGTCGTTTGTAACGGTACACACGGGAGTGTGTGCAACGTTACAAACGGCACGGACGGCGTTGCATATGTCGTTCGCAACGTTACACAGGCCTTCGGCCGCCTTGCATATGGCCATTGCAGGCCTGCAAACATCGTTTGTGGCCTTGCAAACATCGTTTGCGACCCGGTATGGCCTCGCTTTTCCCCGCATTTCCTGACTTGCCGGCCGTGTGTCCTGGTTTTGCTGTCGCGTCCTCCGGTGGAAGACGTGCCATTCGCTGCGTGTGGCCGGCGAATCTCGTTGGTTCCCTCATTCACACCTCACAAGGAGGTACCCTATGCCTCGGTTTCCCCGAACCGAGCCCGAGGTCGCAACCGCCGGGTCCGAGCCCTCAAATTCGAGAGTCATAGCCGTTAGGGGCGCTCCTCTTTCGACTGACAAATCGCTAAATTAGTTTCCGACCTGAAGTTAGAGGCAACGGGACAGGTGGCCGAGTGGTCGAAGGCGCGCGCCTGGAGAGCTAGGCGGCTGAACACCAAATCGCGACATCTTGTCGTCATTTCAAAGATAGACCGCACGATCTGTCGTCATTCCCCTATCATGATGTCACAATCTGCCGTAGTTGATAGACACCTTTGTCGTTATCGGTAGATGAGTTTCGTACCTGAGTGAAACTCGGACAAGCTTCAACTCACACTCGGGACACCTGAAGCCCCGAACGCCGCGCGGACGCTTCGGGGCCAGGGGTCCTGGTTTTCGCACTTAGCTGGAAAAGGTTGGTCAGAAGACTCGTTCGTGCTTAGTTGACAAGCCGTTCTCAAGGCTGACCGAGTACTAGCACTGGCGTCATCCGATCGGACCTCGTGCCGTCGCCAAGCTGGCCGAAATCATTACTACCCCAGCAATACACTCTGCCGTCGAGGCTGAGAGCGCAGGTGGCGGTGCTGCCAGCGCTTATTGATGCGAAGTTCAGCCCACCGGACACGGGCTGCGGCGTGGCTTGCTGATTCGTCGACCCATCTCCGAGACGGCCCTCCGATCCCTCGCCCCAGCAATAGGCGGTGTGGTCGGTTGTCACACCGCATGTGTGCGTACCACCGGCAGACAGCGTTGCGAACGTTAGCCCACCCGTTACCGCCTGAGGTATGGTCTGCTGAGAGGTGTCACCATTCCCGAGCTGACCTTCCGTACCGCGGCCCCAGCAGTATGCTGTGCCGTCAATGGCAACACCGCATGCATGAAACCCGCCCGCGCTAACCGACCCGAAAGAGAGGTTACCGGAGACCACTACTGGCGTTGTACTGCAAGCGAAACCGCATGGCTCCGTCGTGGCGGCGCCAAGCTGGCCGAAGTCGTTCGCCCCCCAGCAGTATGCGGTGCTGGCACCGGCAACCCCACACGCGGCGCCGCCGCCGGCGCTTACCGACAAGAATGTTAATCCGCCGGACACAGGGACGGGTGACGAGCTGAATTCGGTCGAACCGTTCCCGAGCTGACCGGTTTGTCCTCCCATCCAGCAATACGCGGCGCCGTCAGTGGTCACGCCGCAAGCGAATCCGGTCCCGGCACTCAGCGACGTA
>JBDGZZ010000700.1:0-1230 GCA_039588335.1 Gemmatimonadota bacterium
GTTCGATAGCTGCAAGCTGCATTCTCCATCATCCGGGGGCTGGCAAGGGTGGTCCGCTCCCCGCTCCCCGCTCCCCGCTAAAAGATCGCTATTAGCGCCACCACCGTCGCTGGAATTGTCAACAGCAAGGCGAAGGTGCGCACGCTGCTCTCCCAAGCCCCCAGGTTCGCTCCGCGGGCCGGCAGCTGGATCCGATCACCACCCCGCACGTTCATCTGGTCCAGCGTACGGCCTTCCACAATGGCATCCTGGATGGCTGCACCCTCCCAAATGCTGGTACCTCCACGCTCAATACGCAGCCGGTCGAGGTTTGCCAACGGAGTGGGCCCGCCTGCAACCATCAGCACGTCGCTTAACTGCAGCTGGGACGGAACAGTATAGAATCCGGGTCGCAACACACCACCGACGATGGTGACCGGGATCAGGGCCCGAGCCTGCACGCGTGGCTCACGAACGTAGCGGCCAAGGTACTCCGACAGATAATCCTCAAGCTCCGCCCGCAGGACTCCGTCCAAGGGCACGCCTCCGATGTCCGGCAGATCCATAAGGCGGTCGTCACCCACCGTGAACGTATCCGATAGCGTTGGCTCACCCTGGACCCTAAGCAGGATCCGGTCGCCCACTTGGAAGTCACCTTCGTCAACCCGCACCTCGATCAGTGCGGCTTCCGCCCGGGCCTCTGCCCGCAGGAAGTCACTGTAGGCAGTCGAGGCAGCAGCTCCCTCGAACCGATCCAGCAAGCTCTGCAACTCGTTGCGCGACATGTACACCTGCCGCGGATCCCAGTTTTCGTCTTCCTGAGCCAGGACCGGTTGGGCACCCATCATTGCACCTGCAACCAGCAGCAGAACAGTTAGCAGTCTCATCACAGTGGTCTCTTTGTAGAACAAGGTAATTGTCTCGCGGAAGCCGAGCTACTCAACTGTAACACTCTTGGCCAGGTTTCGAGGTCGGTCGACGTCACAGCCTCGTAACATGGCAATGTGATACGCCAGTAGCTGCAGCGGAATCGACGTTACGATTGGCGAGAGCAGAGGGAGTGTCTTGGGTACACTCAGCTGATGAGACGCCAAACCTCCCAGATCCGAGCTCCCCTCGGTGGTGAAGGCAAGGATCCGCCCACCCCGTGCCTTCACTTCCTGCATGTTGGACAGAACCTTCTGATACACGTGGTCCATGGGAGCCACGAACACAACGGGCATGTTCTCATCAATCAGCGCAATCGGGCCG
>JBDGZZ010000700.1:1251-3141 GCA_039588335.1 Gemmatimonadota bacterium
CGCCCACCCCGTGCCTTCACTTCCTGCATGTTGGACAGAACCTTCTGATACACGTGGTCCATGGGAGCCACGAACACAACGGGCATGTTCTCATCAATCAGCGCAATCGGGCCGTGCTTCATCTCTGCAGCCGGATAGCCCTCAGCATGGATGTAACTGATCTCCTTGAGCTTGAGCGCCCCTTCCAGGGCAACCGGGAAGTTCACGCCCCGGCCTAGATACAGGAAGTTGGCCGCGTCAGCATACTCCCGAGCCAGACGCTCGATCGTAGGCTCCAGTTCCAATACCCGATCGACCAGATCGGGCAGTTGGGCCAACTCGTACACCAACTCCTGTCCCTGCTGGGTGGACAAGCCCCGCTGCCGCCCCAGATGAAGCCCGAGCAGTACTAGCGCCACGATCTGCGACGTAAATGCCTTGGTGGACGCCACCCCGATCTCTGGGCCAGCGTGGATGTAAATGCCTCCATCGGCCTCGCGCGCGATGGTACTCCCCACCACGTTCACGATGCCGACAATCTTCGAGCCCGCCGCCCGAGCCACTCTCATGGCCTCCAGGGTGTCAGCAGTCTCCCCCGATTGGGAGATGGCCACCGTCAACGTCCCCGGGACAGCCAGATGAGTCCTGTAGCGATACTCCGAAGCGTATTCCACCTCTACCGGAATCGCAGCCAATTCTTCTATGACGCAGCGTCCCACGAGCCCGGCGTGCCACGACGTACCGCATGCGAGAATCACGATCCTCTTGACCTTGGCGAGTTCCTGCGGTGGCAGGTTGAGACCATTGAGCCGGGTGTTCCCGTGCTCAAACAGCAAGCGCCCACGGAGCGTGCTGCGGACGCTCTCAGGCTGCTCGCAGATCTCCTTTAGCATGAACCGGGGATACCCGGCCAGCTCGATGTCACCCAGATCCCAATCAATGTCAGCTACGGAACGCGCTTGTTCACGAGCATCTCTGTCGATGACGCGGTAACCATCCTTGTCCAGCACCGCGATGTCGCCATCGTCGAGATAGACGACCGACCGGGTGTGCTCCAAGACGGCTGCAGCATCGGAAGCCACTAGGAACTCTCCGTCACCGATACCCAGCAGGACGGGAGACCCTTTCCGCGCCACCACGATCTTCCCCGGTTCCGCGGCCGACATCACAGCCATGCCGTAAGCACCTTCAACCTGGCCCAGTGCCGCGATCACCTTGTCCTCGAGCGTATCGCCAGGTGCTTCGCTGATGAGGTGGGCAAGGACTTCGCTGTCGGTATCCGTCTTAAACTGGTGCCCCTCCTGTTTGAGACGCGCCTTCAGGACCTCTTCGTTCTCGATGATCCCGTTATGAACGACCGCGATCGACCCCGAGCAATCGGTGTGTGGGTGCGCGTTGCGCTGGTTGGGAGCACCGTGCGTGGCCCAGCGGGTGTGTGCGATTCCGGTCTGCCCCACAATCCCACTCGCGGCGAGAGATTCAGCGAGACCTTTGACCCGCCCTGCCAACTTTCTCACTTCGAGCCCCCGCCCGTTCTGAATCGCCACTCCAGCCGAGTCGTACCCCCTGTACTCGAGCCTGCGGAGCCCTTCCAACAGGATTGGGGTCGCCTCTCGGCAGCCTGCGTATCCCACAATGCCGCACATCGGTCAGTCGCTCCGGTCGGGGTTGGTGGAGTCTAATAGTGGCCGGTCGTCGGCACCAAGCCCGAAACGGGAAAGCTGGGTCAACTTGGTCAGCATGCCGCCGTCTGGATCCGGCGAAGGGAGGACCGTACTGCAGCGCGAACAAAGCAGACCGTTGAACCGATCGGGCAACAGTGTTCCCCGAGGTGGGCTCTCAAACGAATACGGCATGGTGTTCGTGATGGCCTGGCAATGCACACACAGCACAGTCCTTACCTCCCCTTAG
>JBDGZZ010000701.1:0-3220 GCA_039588335.1 Gemmatimonadota bacterium
AAGGCTCTACTCGCCACGCGAAGTTGCCGAACAGCAGGGCACGATACCAACTGATTATACAGTGGCGAGAAAGGCCGCCGAGGACTTCTACAAGCGGCTGCGTGGGTTATTCGCACAGCGCAGGTCGATCACGACATTCGGACCGTACTCGCCCGGCCAGGCTGTTACCATGAAGCGGCTCGGAATCGAGGGAATCTACTTGGGTGGATGGGCCACATCCGCCAAGGGATCGGTCACTGAGGACCCGGGTGCAGATCTGGCCAGTTATCCGCTGAGCCAGGTGCCCGAAGAAGCTGCACCGATTGTACGGGCTTTGCTCACGGCAGACAAGAATCAGCACTTCAGCCGTTCGCGAATGACCCAGGAGCAAAGGGATGGTTTGCCCCAGGTGGACTACCGGCCATTCATCATTGCTGACGCCGACACCGGGCACGGTGGGGATGCCCACGTGCGTAACCTGATCCGACGATTTGTCGAGGTGGGTGTACCCGGCTATCACATCGAGGACCAGAAACCGGGGTTGAAGAAGTGCGGCCACCAGGGCGGTAAAGTACTCGTGGCTCAGGACGAGCAGATCAAACGGCTGAACGCTGCTCGGTTCCAGTTAGACGTGATGAGGGTTCCAGGAATCATAGTCGCCCGGACGGACGCGGAGTCGGCGACCTTCATCGAGAGCCGGAGTGACGAGCGCGATCAGCCGTTCATCTTGGGCGCTACGAACGTGGAGCTGCCGAGCTATAAGGTTGGTTATTTGGCAATACTGCGAGCGCTTCATGAGTTGGGGATGGATGACATCCGCGGGCATTTGCTGTTTGCCGTATCCGAAGACGAATACCAGGCAGCGGCGAAGTGGTTGGAGCGCGCCGGGCTCAAGTCGGTTTTGGCGGAGACCGTCGAAGCACATATGAAGAACGGGGCAAAGAGCGTAGACGCAATGCTGGCGTCAATCGTGACTCGCTTCTTGGATCGGTGGCAGGTGGAGGCCGGTCTGAAGACGTACTGTCAATCCGTCGCCGATGTGATGGAGTTCCGAGCCGGAGAGGGCGAGAGATTCGAAATGAGCGTGGGCGAGTGGATCTCCTTTGCGAAGCGCGCTTCGTTCTACGCGGCCCGCAAGAAGGCCAGGTCGATGGGCATCCAGGTGATCTGGGATTGTGAGCTGCCCAAGACGCCAGAGGGGTATTACCAGATTCAGAATGGCGTCGATTACGCGATAGCCAAATCCCTCGCGGCTGCTCCTTTCTCAGACGTTCTGTGGATGGAGACCAAGACGGCCAACCTCGCAGACGCGAAGCAGTTTGCCGATGCAATCCATGCAGAATTCCCTGATCAGATGATGGCCTACAACTTGTCGCCGTCGTTCAACTGGGACACCACCGGCATGTCGGAAGAAGAGATGAGATGCTTCCCTGAAGAACTTGGCAAGATGGGCTACGTCTTCAACTTCCTGGCTCTGGCTCGTCTACAGCGCAAATTCCGGCTGTTGGAATCTCCGTATAAGACGCCACAAACGCTGGTTGGCGGTCCGCGTCTGGACGGTGCGTTGACGGCTTCTTCAGGACGTACGGCCACGACCAGGGCTATGGGCAAGGGCTCGACACAGTTCCAGCACTTGGTCCAGACCGAAGTACCACCGAAGTTGCTCAGCGGATGGCTCGAGTTATGGACGAACCACTACGAGATCCCTGCGTCGCTGAGAGTCGCTTTGCGTCCTCACAGAGCTGGCTCGGAACTGCTCGAGCTGAGCGTGCACAACGGATCCCAGGAAACGCTCGCCAACGTCATCTTCGCGAACATCCAGGACCGGCGCGGCCGGAACATACTCTCGGTGCGCGATCAAAACACGTTCGACACGGGGCTGCGCCAGAAGCGTCTGATGTCACTGATACACCTCTTCCTTATCCATCGCTACCAGGCGGTATCGGTGCACTACGTGAGCCCAACTGAGGACAACCAGTATCAGGCGGAGCGGATGAAGGTGCACGGGATATTCGCCGACGTAAAAAAGACCGAAGTTGGACACATAACCATGGCCGACGTCAATGCGAAGCGCATCACGCAGTTGCTGGAACCTGATTGCATAGCGCTAGAGAGGTTGATCGACAAGACGGACCCACCGCCTGGGGAGCAAGGCGAACGTTGCTTGGGAACGTCACCGAAGTAGCTCACGTAGCTGCACCATATCCAGTCCCGGAATCGTCGGGAGTCTTCGATCGTTGGTGACAAAGGTGTCACACCGATATGAGAGTGCTGCAGCTAGCTGGAATGCATCCGGTGTGGCGACCTTATAGCGTGCGCGCAGCTGTGCGGTACTGCGAAGTTGTGCACGGTCTATGTCGACTAACGTAATCCCGCGGGCGCGCGTGAGCAGTGTTTCGTAGCGTTCGGACAATGTGAGATCTCCTGCCCGGTAAGGAACCACCAGTACCTCCAGCAGTGTGAGAGCTGACGTCACGATCTCGAGCTTGCGATCGTCTGCGGCTTCGAAGAGTGGCTGGATGAGTGGGAGATAGTCGGGATGCTCTTCGATGAAGTAGATGAATGCTACAGTGTCGAGGCCAACGCGTCGTCCCCGCAGCGCGGGTGTCACTCCCATGTCTTGCGCTCTTCCGCCACGTGTCGTGTCGGTTCTATCCCATGCCAGTATTCCTTGCCGAGCCCTTTCAACTCCAGAATTGACAGTTCATGAGGGCCAGAGACCACCTGCTCGAGGATGTGGGTCACCTCTTGGGCCACCGAGCGGTGCTGTTTCTTGGCACGGGCCTGGAGCTTTCGGTAGAGTCTGTCAGAGAGGTTCTTGATATTGAGTGTTGCCATTTCTCCTCCATATATCCTCCAATATGGAGGAAGCAACGTCTGGCGGCAAGGATGCCAGTAGAGAACGCCCCGTATTTCTTTGCCCCGACCAGCAATGATTACTGACTTAATCGCGGAACTCGGCAACCAAACTGGCGCAACAAGCGGCCAATTCCTGCAGAAGAACGTGAGTAGGTCAGGTAGCTTTGCGAAATCACGTACCGTTCGGCATAGTAGTGTGATGGCGCGTATTCATAATATTGAGAAGACTGAAAGCAGGCGACTTTAGCGACCTCCTAAGAGACCAGACAGGCGTGGGGGACACATGAAGGAGAATATCAGTTTCACCTTGAACGGCGATCCGGTGACGTTGGATACCGAAGGTGATCGGAAGCTGCTCTGGGCACTGCGTACGGATCTGGAT
>JBDGZZ010000702.1:0-2169 GCA_039588335.1 Gemmatimonadota bacterium
GAGCAGAAGGAACTGATAACCCGAGCCAAACCGCCGGCCGGCGTTGAAGTCGAGAGTAAGCGTTGGCGGTTCTACCGCATAACAGCCTACGGAAAGAAAGTGTTGCGGGCAGAGCTTCATCGGTTGGAGACCGACGTGAGTTACGCGCGTGCCAAAGGCTTGGTCGGCCAAAGGGGGGAGGCATGAGCAGCAACGGGAGCCGATCCCGGCTACAGGCGGCGTTGATCCGACTGGCACTCAAGGTGTATCCCGGCGAGCTGCGTTCGGAATACGACGCGGAACTGCACCAATACCTGGAGCATCAGCGAGGTGAGAGTCGGTATGGGGGAGTGGTAGGTGGACGCAATAGGGGCACGTATCAGATGGCATCGACGTCGCAAGAGCGAGCTTGCGCCCACCGGGACCCGAACGACTACACATCCTTCCGCGCGTGGTCTAATGCTATCCATTGCTGCCGACGCTCGGTTCGCGTTTCGCACTTACCGGAGAACTCCGTGGTTCGCGGCGGCAGCCATCTTGACGTTGGGTGTGGGAATAGGCGCAAATGCGGCCGTCCTACCCTTCCTGTACGGCATCCTCATCAAGCCGCTTCCGTTCGAGCGCCCCCACCAGCTCGCGGTGCTGTTCGAGAATGCACCGGGCTTCACGCGGGCCTCCGCCTCGTACACGAGTTTCCACCACTGGCAATCGCAGAACAGCACGTTCGCCGGAATGGGAGCATACGGCAATACCCGCAGGAACCTGACCGGAAGCGGTGAGCCCGAACGTCTGACCGGAGCTTCCATCTCGCACGACCTGTTCGGCGTGTTGGGGGTTCGGCTGCTGCTGGGTCGCGGTTTCGTTCCCGATGAGGACGTTCCCGGTGCTCCCGCCACGGCGATACTGGGTCACGGCCTCTGGGTCCGGCGCTTCGGCGCCGACCCGCGGGTAGTGGGCAGCACCGTAACGCTCGATGGCGAATCACATACGGTGGTTGGAATCATGCCACCCGGATTCAGCTTCCCCCGGACAGCGGATTTCTGGATACCGTTGCGCATGAGTCCCAATCTCAAGGGCCGCAGCGTCTACCTAACGGCAGTTGGCCGTCTGACCCCAGAAGTGACGCGGGAGACCGCGCAGCTCGAGATGAGCGCCATCGCAAAGCGCCTGGAGCAGACGTACCCGGATACACACAAGGGCCGTGGAGTGGTCGTGCGGTCACTCGAGGACGATCTGCTGTGGGGGCGTCGGACACCGGTTCTGATCTTCTATGCGGCGGCCTGTCTGGTGTTGCTACTGGCCTGCGCCAATGTGGCCAACCTGTTGCTCGCGCGCGCCGCCGATCGTCGTGCCGAAATCGCGATGCGCGTGGCACTGGGCGCGGGAAGACTGCGCATCACCCGACAGTTGCTGACCGAAGGCGCGTTACTCGCGCTGACCGGCGGTTTCGCGGGTGCCCTCATTGGCATTTGGGCAAGGGACATCGTGCTGTCAGCGATGCCGGAACAGTTTCCCTACTACTTCAGGTTCGACGTGGGGCTCCCCGTGGTACTGGGACTGGTAGGAATCACTTTCCTGTCGGTGATTCTGTTCGGCCTGGCACCGGTGTTGACCTTGACGGCAAGGAGCCTGTTCGACTCCCTGCGTGGCTCGGGATCGGGAGCACTTCACGGAGCACGGCCTTCCAGAGTCCAGGGGGCCATCGTGATTGCAGAGATCGCAATCGCGTTCGTGGTTCTGGTCGGTGCCGGCCTGGTGCTCAAGGGGTACCGGCACCTGACGGCCATACCATCCGGCTTCGCACCCGAGAACGTACTGACCATGCAGCTATCCCTGCCCAGCGAACGATATCCCGACGATGGACAACGACTCGAGTTCTTTCAATCGGTGCGAGATAGGATGCAGCGCCTACCCGGCGTGGTTGCGGTATCGAGTGTCTCCAACCTGCCGATGACAGGATCTCATCAACGAGGCACGGTCTATGTGGAGGGCAGCCCCGCGCCGGAGCCAGGCAGCCGGGACTACTCGCTCAACCGCCAGGTGCAACCCGGATACTTCCAGCTCATGGGCATTCCGTTCATTCAGGGCCGCGACTTCGACGCGAACGTGACTGCTGACGCCACGCCGGTCGTGATAGTGGATGAGTCATTCGCCAAGCGTTACTGGCCCAGCGGCAGTGCACTCGGCAAG
>JBDGZZ010000703.1:0-2953 GCA_039588335.1 Gemmatimonadota bacterium
AATCAGCGACAATCTGCCTGTTTCAGCGCCTATCTGTGTCTATCTCTGCCCCAATCGGTGTGTCACTCGATGGCGGCCGCCGCGCTCGCTGATTGCTTCCACCGAGATCTCGGCCCCGGGTCGTCCTCGTACAATCCACGTGACGCTGCGCGTTGGTGCGCCGTCGGCTGTCCCAGGCAAGATGCCCAACCGCTCGCTCTGGTTATTGGAGAGCACGTCCGCACCTTGCAGCACCACGCGCACCGGTCGGTTGAGGCCGAGCGTAACTGCACGCTGAATTGCAGTGGGTAGATATCCTTGATTCTGTACCGACGCGGTAACGCGGAAGATCTCACCCTCGACTGGCGAGGACACAACTTCAGTGACGCGCACGCGCGCCGACATCATTCCCTGCACGATGGCAAAGTGCGTTACCTTCTCGAGCTCTCGCTCCAGGAAAGAGGGTGGCGGGTTTTGCACCAAAAAACGACGGTCATAGCCACCGATCTCGACCTCACCAAGGGTTGGATGATCGTAGGCGCTTTCCAAAGCTCGACTGTCCAGGAGATGAGCCCTCTGTGCACGTATCCCCAATCCTTGAACGTTCCTAGGCGCGGACGAAGTGGGTTGCTGGTGAAGCTGTGAAAGGAAGAGACCACGGCATAGCCGGTGATATCGGTGCCCACGCGTCCGATCCCCTCGAAGTACGGAAGGTCGGAAGCCAAATGCACGTCATCTGCTTTGTGGGCATAGGGACGGAGAATGATCCCGCTGTGAGTGTGGTACGTGGTCAACCCGTTGATGTTGGGATGCGCGAGAATGAAATCTACCTGCGCCTTGGCTTCGGGTTCCGAGAGAGGATATTTGCCTCGTCCGTGCTGCAACTCATCCCTGCTCCACCATCCCACGGGATAGTTGCGGTTGGACACCGAACCCAATCCCTCCGGGCCATCCTCGTTGAGACGGCCGTCTCCGTCGTTGTCAATTCCTTCCCGCCCGACGATCCGCCACTGCCCGGGTTGACCACCGGGACATTCGATGAGAAGGCGGGCATCCTCCTGGTGTGAACACATGGACCCGGCGGGGTCGCGGACTCGCATCGTGGAAATGAGCCCGTCGCCGTTCAGATCCTCAGCGGGGTCCTCGTCAAGTCGACCGTCTCCGTCGTTGTCAGTGGGGTTCGGGTTCTCGGGATACCTGCCGGTGACTACGATCTCAGAGCCGTCAGGATTTACTCGGGGAAGCACGTAGTAGACGAAGTTGTCCATCGCCTCCGTCACGAGTGGATCGCTCCCGTATGCGGTGGTGAGTCGGAGGACGAGATGAAGGGCGGCTTCGCCCCCGGCAAGCTCACCCGCGTGGGTGTTACCATCGACGTACATACCAGGCTTGTGCTCGGGCAGACCAGTGTCCCAATTCGTGAGGGTGACCCCCCAAATCGGACGGCCTTCCACACTGCGGCCCACTTCTTCGAGCTTCATCAAGCGGGGAAAGTCCCTCGCCAGGCCTTGGAGCGTTTCGGTAAACTCTGCATTGTCGTGGTAGCGATCGAAGCTGATCCGCTGGGCGGCTGCGGTCTCGGGCATGAGAGCAAGGCAAAACCACGTCGCAGCCGGAAGCATTGCGAACGGCGCGGTGATTTTCATTGGTGACTCCGGTTGGGTAAGTAGTTGGGTGTGCTGATTAGTACTGCGTCGATCAGCAAGCGTGAGTGCTACGTTGAACAAAAGAAACGACCGATGGAGCGCGGCGTCCACCCCATCGATCGTGCCCAAATCAGCGGTTATCTGCCAGTTGCTGCGTCTATCTGCGTCTCAGATCAGCGCCAATCTGCCTGTTTCTGCGACCATCTGCGTTACCGGATTGGAATCGCCACAGACACCTGATGCGTTAGCACTGTAGCGTCTTGCAGGGTGAGAGGGCCGGATGGCGCGAGCAGGATGTCGTTAGCCGCCGCCGCAGCGTCGAGTCGCTCATTCGCAGCCCCGGTCCAAGCCACTCCAGGCCGGCCGGTTCCGGTCGTCACCCGCCCAACGTAGCGCAGTTCGAGATCCGACAGGCGGGCCGTGAGTCCCCAACTCGGCACCCACTCCATCCAGTCCTCATCCTGCCGACGAAACGAATCCGCCACGTTATCCCATTGATCGTATGCACTCACCCGCATGCCGAGCTGGACGGAAATCGGACCGGCATCGTGAGCAACACCCATGTTGACAAAGGCATTCGAGAAATCGAACGAGTTCTCCACCGTCTTACCCCCGTCAGGGATGGTATCTCCGTTTACTTTCTCGACCGGCCCCTCGGCCTCGGCCCAGGTCTCACTGGTCGCGGGTTCGTACACGATGTCGATCCCGAACTTGGTACGGTCCGTGACCTTCGCAAGCCCGAAGCCGATGTCATACGCATTGCTGTGACCGGGATCCCGCGGGATGTTCATGATCTCGTAGTTGGGGATCTTCGGATGTGACTTCCGGTTGACGGTGAGGACACCACCGACACGCCACCCATTGGTACCAACGGGTTGGTCGTAGGATACGTGTGCGCCCCAAGTACGTGACCGGTCGAGGTTTTCCTCGCGGCGCGTTTGCGGCTCTGTGATCCAATTCAGCGAGTCAACCACCACCCAATCCACATACATCACGTCGTGAGTCATGTTGAACCGATGATGGACGACAACGGCCTCGAGCTTTCGGTCACCCGCGAACACACTGCTGAGGCCTAGCCGGAGATCCACCATGTCGCCTCGTTGCGCAATGCCGCTGGACTGTGCGTAGAGGTGCTCTACGCCGTCAATGCCGCTCAGATCCGCCAAGAAAGCGCTGACCCTATTGAGAGGTCAGGTGTGATGGTCCTCCCGATGCTCAGGTTGGCGTACTTGTTGGTGGCGGACCGGCTGCTCAAGGCGTTTGGGGGAGGGATGAAGTCCGTATCCCAGACAGGAAACGGCCTAAAGAAGCGCTCCCCTCGGTTGAGA
>JBDGZZ010000704.1:0-2378 GCA_039588335.1 Gemmatimonadota bacterium
TCGGTCCGGTATAGGCAACCTGTGTGCCCTCCTCGTCGATCAGGCCGAGGTCGATCACTCCGCCAAAGGTCTGATTCAAGCTGGCGAGCGCCGAGCCCAGCCTCCCCGTGTCGCGAAGCTCCCTGAACGATCTCTCCCGCGCCATCATGGCGAGAGCCGATAGCCGCTCAGAGAGGTATGCCTCGATCGACTGCTTCCCGGCCGCGGCGAATCGCAGCATGGGACGAGTCAGTTCTGTACGGAATGCCTCTTGATACTGGTGGTAGGTGATACCCGACATAATGAGGAGCGGAACCACGGCAACGGCTGAGACCGAAAGCACCGCCACGAGAATCATCTTCCGATAGCGCCGCCTCGAGATCAGCTGGTCCTGATCTTCCTCCACTAAGCTTCTCTGCCTCACTTCGTCCGCCATGACCGATATTGACTCAGCAGAATCCCGCTATTCCCACTCCCTACTCCACTTCCCGGCCCGCACGACCAGCGTTCCTAACAGCCTCCATGAGGTCATTGATGTCGACCGGCTTCCGCAGGTAGTCGAACGCTCCCAACCGGCGGGCCTCTGCTTCGTCCCCATCCGAGCCGTGCCCGGTGATCATGATGATCACTTCCATCTGGGGATACATCTTCTTGACGCGCCGCAATACCTCCAACCCGTCGATGCCCGGCATACGGAGGTCGAGAACCATGACGTCTGGAACCTCGTCCTCGAGCATCTGCAGCGCTTGCTGCCCGTCCAAAGCCACCTCGCTGCCGACCTCGCGCATCTCCATTCTCTCTGCCATGGTGCGCACGAAGTCCTCTTCGTCATCGACGAAAAGAACCTTGAGCGCCTGAGCGGAGGTGTCGGTCGCGCCGGCGGTGGGCTCGTGAGCTTCGTCGGCCTGTCGGGTAGAGGACTCCTGCATCGTTTCCCTGGCCATCTCGGGCGCGCCCGCCTCGGCGAAGGCTGCCGCGGTCATGCTCCTGTCAAATTCTTCCTGCGAGTCCTTGATAAATTCGGCGGCGGCCTGCAAGCTCTTTTTCCAAGCGGCCCTGACCGTCTTCAAGAGGTGTTTCGTATCCGCCGGCTTCTGCAGGTACTCGAATGCTCCCAGCCTGCGGGCCTCTTTCTCCTCTCTATCCGAGCCGTGCCCGGTGAGGATGATTACTTCTATGTGGGGATGCTTCTGCTTGACCCGCTCCAACACCTCCATCCCGTCGATGCCCGGCATGCGGAGGTCGAGAACCATCACGTCGGGTGGCTCGTCCTCCAGCATCTGCAGCGCCTGCTCGCCGCTCAAGGCCACTCGACTGCCGACGTCGCGCATTTCCATACGCTCAGCCAACGTTTTCACATAGGCTTCTTCGTCATCGACGAGTAGCACCTTGATCTTACTCATCACAGCCTCCCTACCACCTAGCTTACGTCACCCCGAGAGGACGAGCCGAAAACCCTGCGCTGCTTCGACTTTCTCAACCGAAGCACCCAGGTCATCGAGAACCGCCGCTAGCCGGCTCCAGGCCGCGGCCTCGGTTGGGGCGAGCGAAACCGCCTCACCGCCTACCGCGCCGTTGAACTCGAACGACGGTCGATCTCCATGCCGAACCGGATGGAGGTTCAACGTGCCACCATCTGGCAGCTGCTCCAAACAGCACTCGACGGCCTCATATAGAGCCATCTGTAGCCGCAGCGAGTTGGCCAACACCGTCAGGTCATCGTTCACGGGCTGTGCCTGTACGACGTGCTTCCCCTGTCTGGCAATCCGCCGGCACAGAAACGAAACATGCTGAACCGCCTCATTGAGGTCGATCTCTTCCTCGGCATGATCCAGGCTATGGGCGAATCGATTGAGGCTCGTGAGCAGTTCCGCTCCGCGCTTGACCTGAGCTTTGATTCGACCGACCGTCCGCATCAATCTGTCCGGGCTTGATGACCCAAGCTGATCGGATGCACTGACTATGTCTTCGATCAGACCCGCAGATTCCTTGACGATTGCCAGAACGTTGCGGAGTTCATGCGTGGCGCTGGCGGTGATCTTGCCTATGAATGCTGCTTCTCGGTTTTCAGTCGTGCTCATGACTCATGGTCCACGTGTGGGCTCTCACGAGACGTGCGGCCACCGCAAGATACAATATTGAAGGGCCTTTCTCCACTAATCGCGTAGACCACAACTCCGCGCAGCTTGACACGGCACGCTGCAGAGCTACACTGGCAGCAGCAGCCGAAAGGAATCAACTGTGCCGATTATCACGATTTCGCGTGGAACTCTGAGCGGAGGCCGGGTCACGGCTGATTGCCTGGCAAGTATGCTCGGGTACCCCTGCGTCGGGCGCGAGATCCTCCAAGAGGCCGCCAGGAAGCTGGGGGTGGAAGTGGAGGCTCTGAGCGGCAAGTT
>JBDGZZ010000705.1:0-365 GCA_039588335.1 Gemmatimonadota bacterium
TGATGAAGTTCTGGGTCCACCGCAGCACGTTCTCGTTGGCGAGGCCGTGCAACGGTCCGGCCAGGCCATTCATCCCCGCCGACACCGCGTAGTAACAATCGGACAGTGCCGATCCCACCAGGTGAATGGTGTGCGCTGAGACATTACCCGTCTCGTGGTCCGAGTGCAGGATGAAGTACATGCGAGATACGTCGTCGTACGGTTTATCGACACCCATCATGTGGGCGAAATTGCCGCCGAAGTCCAGATTGGGGTCGGGAGCGATGATGTCGCCGTTCTTGAACTTGTGGCGGTAGATAAAAGCCCCGATCTCCGGGAGCTTCGCGAGAAGATTCGAGCAATCCTCGTACGTCGGATCCCAGAGG
>JBDGZZ010000705.1:380-2717 GCA_039588335.1 Gemmatimonadota bacterium
CTGCATCGAGTTGATCGCGATCGAGAACATGCACATCGGGTGTGTTTCGGGCGGCAGGGCACGCAGCGTATCGAAGACATAGCCGGGCACCTTGGAGCGTTTCTGGAAGTCCGCGGCCACTTCTTGCGCCTGCTCGAGCGTCGGCACGTCGCCGGTCAGCATGAAGTACCAGAACCCCTCCACATACGGATACTCGCTCCCCGGCACCTTCGGCATCGCCTCGAAGGTCTCCGGGATCGTCATGCCACGGAAGCGAATTCCCTCCATGGGGTCCAAATACGAAATGTCGGTCACCAGACACCTGACTCCACGGGCGCCCCCGATGGCCTGGGCGACCGTTACCTCACCCACTTTGACATCCGAATATTCTTTGAGCAGCCTCGTGGTCCGAGGTCGATGCTCATCGATCTTCTTCTTCAGAACTTCCTTAAGCGCGGCCATACTTTGTCTCCTTTCGCTTGATTTCATCCACCCCGTCAATACAATCTGGCATCACGTGCTCTTCTCCGTGTTCAACTCCTGTCTCGCCAGAGTCTCCAGTTCAAAAGGCTCGAGCTCTGCGAGCTCTTGCTCTTTGCTAAAGAACTTACTCAGATCGGTCAACCGGACCCTCATCTGCGGTGACAAACCCGTCTCCATGAGCTTACGGGCGATCCGGATGTACTCGTCGTGGACCATATCAAAAACATCGGTGTCAGGTCCTCGTGCGTTATATTCCAACCCCTCTCGTACTGTCTGTGCGTAAAGAAATCGATTTTGTCTTCATCCGTCACGCCCATTGCAAAGATGCTGCCCGGGAAGGGTGCATTCGAGACCATGTAGTCGGCATAGACGACCTCGCCACACCTTGTGTGCCGTTCGTTGGCAGCGGCGAGCTTCTTGGCGCGCGCGGCCTTTCCCTGCCTTCGCACACCTTCTTCGCGAACAAGGGCGGGATCCCCGCTCTCGTGCGAATGTCCGGGCTCAGCCTCGGCGCCTTCGATGTATGGCAACGAGATCGACACCGTCGTTCCCTTGCCCACCTCACTCTCAATAGACACATCGCCTCCGAATTCGTCGGCCGTCTGTTTCACAAAAACAAAGCCGAGCGAATGAAGCTCCCCGTCTAGGCTCCCCTTGGCTGCCAGTAGCTGCTCGATCTTGTCGTTGTTCATTCCGAACCCATTGTCACTGACACTCAGGACCACGCGGTCACCCTCGATCACGTCGCTGACGTTGAGAACACCCACACCCCGGTGACTCATCGCGTCGACCGCATTCATGACCAGGTTGAAGAACATCCGGCGGAATCGATATCGGTTGCCCTCCAGTACGGCAGAGTCCAGGCGGTCGAGCTGTATTCCAACCCTTGCACTGCTTTTCTCTGTCACATAACCGTAAACGACTTTTCGAACAAAATCTTGAAGCTCGTCTGAAATGTCGAACTTCTCACAGACGTCCTTATTGTCCTGCTCCCTCATGAAATGGCGGATTCGCACCTGCACGCCGTATATCCAGCGAATGCAGTTCATGTAGTGAGGATGGGATCTGGCGCTGTGCGATTCCTTGGGAAGAAATGACATGACCTGGTCCGCGCGTCCCCACCGTGGATTCATTATCAGCTCGCAGATGTCGTAGATCGTCTCGACGTACTCTTTGCCTGCCGCCAGGATCGTCTCGTCCGGGGAGAAGTTCTGTACGGCGTTGCAGTATTTGTCGAACGTCTTCCGTTGGCTTACCGCCTTGGACTTGAGCTCCTGGAGGTCCCCGCCGTGGATGATTTGAGCCTGATCGATGTCGCGGATCTCGAGGTCCGTGTTGACTGTCACATGGAAATGAATGATCTCGTTGATGAACCCCTCTACGCGGAGGTCGTGTATCAGAAACTTGATCTCCGCAACATCCTTTTTGATGTCTTGGACCTGATCAGTCATCATTCGAACCACTATGGATTTCGGGAGGGCGTCTCGGCTCACCGGGACTGGACGACCAACAACACTTTCATACTAGCACCGATGCGACAGATAATCAAAAACGGTTGCACGCGTCTGACATAAGTCAACTATTTGACGCTTTCGGATTGCTGGCCCGGTGTGGCTGCCCTCTCCCGTAGGGCGGCGAGCACCTTTTCCGCCGTGATGGGCAGTGATTTGATCCGCACGCCGATCGCATCGTCGATGGCATTCGCGATGGCTCCGATCACGGGCAGCGTGGCGCCCTCACCCACCTCTTTGGCCCCAAACGGCCCCCTGGGTTCGTAGGAGTCCACAGCTCCGCTATCGATGGGCGGCACATCCTGGGCGGTGGGCAACAAATAGTCGTGGAGATTCGGGTTGAGGAGGCGCCCCGTCTCATCGA
>JBDGZZ010000706.1:0-2160 GCA_039588335.1 Gemmatimonadota bacterium
CCGCCAATGAATACGTCATCCAGACCGTTACCGGTCACGTCTCCCACGGCGAGCGGAGGTCCCTGGCGGGAGAGCATGTACGGCAACAGCGGTTGCACGCTGTAGTCGACGAACTCCTTTTCACGGTGCTCATACTGCAACGCTCTGCCGGCATCCATCGGCTGGAACCTACGACTGTGAGCAGGGGCAGACAGATCACGTCCCGGGTTCTCTGTCGCATGTTCCTGCCTTACGGTCAACACGCGATCTACCTGTAGATCGGTCAGTAACTGATACCGCCCATCGGGCCAAATCACCTCCAGACTATCGGCGCGCTGCGCGCCACCGAGCCCGAAGTGAATCCGGTCATCCATGCTGGAGATGTACCCCCTGTACGGGGTGTAGTAGATGTACTGCTTTTGCCCCCCGGCCGTCAGGATCAGTTTGGATCCGAGCCCCCGGTTGTTTGGGTACTCTCCCTCCAGCTCGATCTGCAGGTAGTGATTAGTGTCTCCCGGGGGTGGGACGTTGTGGTAGATGAATGCCGGAGCGTCGGTGTTGTTGGCCACCATGTCGAGCCTGCCGTCGTTGTCCAGGTCTCCTTCGTTCCGGAAGATATGGTTCGATTCTTCGTAACCATACAGCGCCCCCAGGATTTCCATCCCTTCTTCTTGGTCTCCCGTCTGGCTTGCGTTGAACATCTCTTTCCGGAAATCATAGTCAGTTGTAGCCTTTGGATAGCCATTGGTGATGAGGATGTCCTTGTAGCCATCATTGTCGAAATCCGCAAAGAGTGGACTCCAGGTCCAGTCCGTATACGCGACACCGGCCAGACGGGCAATCTCACTGAAGCTCACATCTCCTTCCCGCGAGAATCCGTTGTTCAGCTGCAGCGAGTTAGTGCTGTAGTCATAGTCAAACCCTCGGCGGCGCATCCCCATGAACCCGTCGTACGTCAAGGCTCCGGTCATCCGCTTCCGTGCACGCAAGTCTTCCGGCACCATGTCCGTTTGCAGGACATCGAACCAACCGTCGTTATTGAAATCGGCAATATCGACGCCCATGCCGGCATAGCTCGTGTGCCTGAGCCACGCGGCAGCCCTGTCGGTGAACGTGCCGTCCCGATTGTTCACGTACAGGGCATCGCTGGGCGTGTCGTCGTTAGAGACATAGATGTCGGGCCACCCGTCCCCATTCAGGTCTGTCACGACCACGCCGAGTCCGAATCCGATCTGCCGTAGGATGCCTGCGTCCCTGGACACGTTCGTGAAGGTGCCGTCGCCGTTATTGCGATAGAGTCGATCGTGGCTGGTGGGATTCGTACTGCGTTCACCGACGGGTAGACGATCTGCCGCACCCCGCGCGAACTCTCCGGGCGAATTGGTGAGCAGGAAGAGGTCGAGGTGTCCGTCCCGGTCGTAATCGAAAAACGCGGCATGGGTAGAAAAGCCGGTGTCATCGAGATGATACGCTGCGGCAGCTTCCGTGAAGGAACGGTCCCCGTTGTTGAGAAAGAGGAGGTTGGTCCGTTCTTCCGGTTTGGACCATTCGGGGCCGGAGACCGAGACATAGATATCGAGATACCCATCGTTATCTATGTCCACCATGCTGGCCCCGTAAGCCCACACGTCCGTCCCAACGCCCGCCGGCTCCGTAATGTCTTCGAAGCGCAAATTCCCTGTATTGAGGTACAGACGGCTCGAAACCATGTTGCCTGTCAGGTAGATGTCCGGCAATCCATCGTTGTCGATATCACCGACGGCTACACCCCCACCGTTATACACAAGAGCGTCCGTTTGCGCATTCACGGAATCGTTGATCGTGATGGTATTGGCGAACGTGATTCCGGTCAAATCCGGAGTCAGTAGCTCAAACAATGGCGCAGCGCGTTCTTCAGGACTGCAGCCAGCCACGTACAAGATGCACGCATAGAGCAGTAGCGAATATCGGCGAGAGATGCTCATACGGTAAGAAAATGGAGTTCAGCGCCAATCACGAAACGCTCACCGCCCGCTAATCGTGAACGCCTGAAGTGAATCGCTGTTGTTCGCAACGAGGACGGCCTTGCCTGTCGGCGTAGTGACAAGAGCCAGATCCGTGACCTGCAGAGGAGCCAGGAACCCGCTGACGAATGGAGGAACGGCGGTGAACCCGCCACGGCCGTCGCCTCTCAGCCACAGG
>JBDGZZ010000707.1:0-2934 GCA_039588335.1 Gemmatimonadota bacterium
AAGCCATCCGATACGTTAACGAGCTCTGCGCTGATGCGTACTTGATCCCCGACCTTCCGCACACTTCCGTCGAGCAGGTACGGTACACCTAGCTCATCTCCAACCTGCCGCGGGTCCAAGTCCCGGCCCTTATAGGTGAATGCGCGCGACCGGGCCGCGACTCGGAGGTCGCTAATCTTGGCGAGCACCGTGCGGATCTCTTCTGAGATCCCGTCACTGAAGTACTCCTGGTCACCTTCCGGACTCATGTCGGCAAACGGGAGCACCGCAATCGCTGGTCGGGGATCGTCGGCAAGGTCGAGATAGGTCAGCTCTGAGCCCGCGATGGCCGGCTCCGGCGAATCACCCACCGAGGTTTGACCACCTCTTCCAAAGAACGACCATGCTAGTAAAGCCAGCACTGCCACCGGCACAGCGATTCGAGCGACGCGCGACCAGAGAGGAGCTGTCCTGCCCTGCGCGACAGAAGCGACCGCAGTCTCGGTGACGAGTGCGTCCGCGAACGCCTTGGTGTTCTGGAAACGATCGGCCGGCACTTTGGCCAGCGCCTTTTCCACCGCAGCTTCGACTTGCGTGGGCACGGTGTCACGGATCGTACGGAGCTTCACGGGCTTCTCGCCAACCACCTGGGCGACGAGGGCCTGCACGTTGGTTCCGGTGAACGGTGGGTCGCCGGCCAGCATCTCGTACAGCACGCTTCCCAGAGAGTAGACATCGCTCGTGCGTGTGGCCTCGCGGTCACCGATTGCCTGCTCGGGACTCATGTAGGAGGGTGTACCGACGGAAAGCCCAGTCGCGGTGATGCGGTCACCACCCGCGTGGTCCACCGCGAGGGCGATCCCGAAGTCCGCCACCATGGGTGTACCCTCGTGCAACATGATGTTGTCGGGCTTGATGTCGCGGTGGATGACGTCGCGGCGGTGGGCGTAATCCAATGCGTCCGCCACAGCGCGCGTGATTGAGACCGCTTCCTCGATGGAGAGTTGCCGTTCCCGATCGATCTTTTCACGCAGGGACTCGCCCTCGACAAAAGGCATCACGTAGTACAAATCCCCGTCCGCCTCACCGGAATCGTACAGCTGCACGATGTTGGGGTGATGCAGGTTGGCGGTGACTCGAATCTCGTTGAGGAACCGATCCGCTCCAAGCACCGCGGCAAGCTGGGGCAGCAGAACCTTGACAGCTACCTTGCGGTGGTGCCTTACGTCCTCGGCGAGGTAGACGGTCGCCATTCCACCCCTACCGATTTCTCGCTCGATGGTGTAGCGATCAGACAGTGCCGCCTCGAGGCGGTCCGGGGGTTTATTCAATGGTTTGCACTCCAGTCGCCCGTAGCGGCACAACGATACAGAGATGACAGATCAAAAGCGAGCTTCGGTCTGAGAGGGTCGAAGACGGTGTAGGACGGTCTAGGATGGTCTAGGACGGGTTGGATCGTGCTAGCGTGTTAGCAACACCACCATACTGAGAACCGGGATCACCGTCCCGGCCCAGAAGATGAACATCCACTTGATGAGTTTGGCACGCTGGGCGTCCAGCTTTGCCTCGACCTGGGAGATGCGTTGCTCGAGCTTCGCATCGAACCGTGCGAAGTTGAGTTCGTTCAATTCGCGTAGATCTGCGCGGTAGGTTGCGTCCACTTGATTGAACCAGTCCACAAGCTCGTTGGCGATAGCTTCACCAAACTTGTCATAGAACTTCTTCGATAACTTCGCCGTAACCGGCATCGGCGGATCTCCACACTAGGTCCGCCGTCATCATATAACCTACCCGCCGTCATCATATAACCTACGCTCGGCGCGCCGAGTGGTGGGTTACCCCAGATTGATGCCCGGGGTCAGGTGTTTCGTCTCTTCACCCACTGCGCACTCTGATGCGCTCCCCTCATTCCAACTTGGCCAACTTGCCTGCGAGCGCACGTCGAATTGTCTCTCAACAGGATAACACGAGGACGGTCCAGGCGAGGATGGGTTGGAGCGTGCTAGCGTGTCCGTCTTCGCCCGTCTTGCACCGTCTTTCACCGTCCTAGATCGTCCTAGATCTACACATACGGCATCGGCGGCTCCTTGCCCTGCAGTCTGGCGTACACGGACAGCGCGCCCCGGTGGTGGGCCGTGTGGTCGGTGATGCCGCTGACGGCCGTGTGGTCGGTGATGCCGCTGACGATGGAGCAGCGGGGCGCGCCCTCCATGATCTGCTTGTCCGGTATGGGCTCAAACAACTCTTCGTCCGAGGCTGCGCCTATCACTTCGGCCGCCTTGGCGAATGCCAGCTCGAGGTGATTCGTGGCGTCCGACAGTGAGGTGACGGCCCTGGCACGGGCAACGTGCGCTTCGAAATCCATATTCCAACCGGATCCAAATGCACCCTCGACAAACCAATCGACGGTGTCGGCCACATGCTCCACCTGGCCCGCAACGGTGTACAGCTCCGGCTGCGGCGCAAAACCGCCGTCGGCCTCTTCGAATATCGAGATGGTGGTCTTGAAGAACTTGAGGTCCATCTCCAGTTCCTTGATGAATCCAGCTGCTGCAGACATGGCTGGGTCCTCTCTAGTTGGTCGTTGTGGCTGTGTTTCGGGCTTTATTCGGGCAAGCTATCTCGTCGGGATGGGCTTGTCAAATGGGGGCGGTCGCGATCGGCCAACGCGGTCTTGAGGCGATCATATGGCCGGCATCACTCACACCGATCGATTCTGGACAGGGCTGCCCACCGCAGGCAAAATGCTGCTCACCGGTCACACGCTAGCTCCGTCGCAATCGAGGTTGTCGTCGACCGGTCCCGGACGGTGGCAGTCGGAGCGGCCACCGGCGCCTCGTTGCGGCGACCAATGTACACGCGCCGCGCCTCTTCCAACTGTTCCATCACGTGATCTATCTCGGCCTGCGACCGCCAGTCCGGCCACGCGCGTGCTAGTTCCTCTAATTTGTCGAC
>JBDGZZ010000708.1:0-4194 GCA_039588335.1 Gemmatimonadota bacterium
ACTCAGCTTCTGCTTTTTGCCAGCCACTCGGACCACAGGGCATATGAGGCTTTGGGAACGCCGTCGTAGTCCAGCACACCCATCGAGCCCCACATCAGCCACGCGGGCAGCAGTCCTCTCTCTCGCTAAGCATATCGGTCCAAGACAGGTGCTTGTATCTGGCCACTGGGAAGGACAGAGTGTAGTACTTCCAGTCCTCCGGAAAGGCGTTGGCGACGATGCGGCCCTCCTTCTCCATCTTGTCCCACAGGCGCGTGCCAGGGAGCGGCGTCAGGAACGTCACGTTGAGGGCATCCACACCGTAGTGATCGGCCGTGTCGGCGATCTGCCGCCCGATGCCCGGCTCGTCAACGTCCAGCCCTATGATGAACGCACCAATCACCGGAATGCCGTGCCGCTTTATCCGCCGGACGGAGGCCTTGAGGTCCCGGCCTTTCTGGATGTTGAACTTTTTGTGGACCTCCACCAGCCCCTCCACGCTTGGCGACTCGAAGCCAACGAAGACACCGCAGCAGCCAGCCTTCGCAGCCAGTCTAAGCAGTTCTTCGTCGTCGGCCATGTTAATCGTTGCCTGGGCAATCCACTTCTTGCCAAGATGTGCCTGGATCATGGCTCGGAACAGGTCCTTGGTGCAAGCGATATGGTCCTTTCGGGTGCCGACAAGGTTGTCGTCCACGATCAGGACGTACTTTTCCCGGATCAATTTGAACTCTTGCACTACGTCCTTAATTGGTCGATGCCGGAAGCGCCCTCCGTTGAACGCAGTGACGCTGCAGAAGCTGCAGTTGAGCGGGCAGCCACGAGTGGTCTGGATGGACCCCAAGCGATAGCCGGTTGGCAGCAAGTCATGCCGGGCCAACGGGACCTTGTCCATATCCAAGTGGGTACCGGTGTAAACCCGATTCAAGGTGCCCTGCCGGGCGTCTTCCAGGACCTGCGCCCAGACGCTCTCCGCTTCGCCCGTCACCACGGCGTCTACCCGCTCCAGGGCCTCCGACAGGCACATAGTCGCATGGATGCCGCCCATTACCACGGGCACGCCACGGCTACGGAACTCCGCGGCCACTTTGTAAGCGCGGGGCGCCTGCGAAGTAAAGGCAGTGATCCCCACCAAGTCGGGGCGCGGCATAGTGGCATAGTCGGGCACGCTGAGGTTCTCGTCTATCACCGTGATGTCCCACTCGGGAGGCGTTAGGGCAGCCACGACCAGGAGGCCAAGCGGCTTCCAGACGATGTACCTGTGCCAGCGGTTCTCTTTGGCCTTGGTAATGCTCACTAGGGGATTGGATGGGTTTATCAGATATAGACGCACATGTTACTCCTGTGGTGGACCCATGGATCTGGACAGTTTTTCGGTGGTTTTTAGTTCATACCGTGAGCGGGCGCCTCGGTTGGAATCTCCCGTTTGCGTCCAAAGAGAAAGTAGGCAATCGGGCCGATAAAACTGATAAACAATGCGGCCGTCCAACGCCGCTTACTGCCATTAATCCCGCCCGGTGGTCGTCGACGAATGTCCACGAGCGCCGTGACCAAGAGCGTCACTTGGATAACCCCGGCGATTATAATCGTCCAGCGCTGGGATCTGGTTAAATCCTGCCATCGTTTCTTCTGCATCTGCAGACTCCCTTCAGTGATCGTGTCAGGCAAGTGGGCTCCTCAGCAGGCACCGCTAAAGACACACGCCTATGGTAGCAGTTTGGCAACTGCTCCGGTTTCCCTGCAGTATAAGGTTAACCCCTTTGTCGAGGCCACACAGGATACCTTTGTTGTTCAGGCTAGGACAGTAACATCTTCTACTCGGGGACCTCTTTCCGCCTGAACAACCTTGAACTCCACCCGTTGTCCTTCGTGCAACGACTGGCGATCGCTGCCCCGAATGTCCCTGTGGTGGACGAAAACGTCTCCTCCGATGTCGCGCGCGATATAGCCATAGCCTCTCGCGTCATTGAACCACTTGACAGTGCCGGTTTCACGTTCTACCATGGTTACTTACCTCCTCTATCTCGCCACAAGCGATCTGTCCATTTCCTACTGGCATCTGCAGAGGCTTACTCATCTTCGCCGCCAATCAGGCCTTCTCCGCCCGCGTCAGCCACGCGAAAAGTCCCAGTCCGCGGACTTTCTCCAGAGATATCAAACGCCCACCTGCGACCATCTTCCAGAAGCAACGTGTATGGCCCCAGCTCCTTCACTCGCTGCTGTTCACCCTCACCAACTATGATCAGTCCGATGACGACTTTTGACCCTGGCGTCTCCAGAGTGCCAATGACACTCCTCGTAATGATGAACTCCTGCTCCACAACCAACCGATAACGCGCATCCGCAAGCCAGTCATCTCCTCTATAGACCTTCCCCGTCCCTTGGGGCGTCTCGGCAACTTCGTATCTCTTCTCAGTCATGCAACACCCCCCAAAAAACCAACCAGGTCGCCCAACTCCCTTGACAAGTGGTACGACCAGTCACGACCGTTGAGCCAGGCCCAGCCAAGAGGCACAGGCCGGCTGCCATTGTCCTGGCCCAGGCAGCGGGTGCCTTCTCTCACTTAGAGATTTTCCCCAGGGTCCCCATTTAGGTCGGTAACTCCGGCCTCGCCTGGTTTAGCTTGTTCGTATCCCTCTTGCCGGTCGACGTCCACGGATTCGGATGAAATAACGCGCTTTAGACTCAGACCAACGCGGTGCTGATCGAGATCAATGCGAATGATTCGCAATGTCCGCACGTCTCCTTCCTGGACGACCTCTCGCGGATGAGAGACCTGCTCTTCACTCAGCTCGGAAATGTGAATCAAACCCTCGATGTCGTCGTCGAGAATGCGAGCAAAGGCTCCAAACTCGACCAGCTTGGTGATCGTTCCTTCCACTAACTGCCCAACGTGATAGCGCTCCGCAACCAGGCTCCACGGATCGGGCGCCAGCTGCTTCAAGCTCAAGCCAATCCGCTTCCGCTCCCGGTCCACGTTGAGCACGTACACCTCAACCTCGTCGTCCACCTTGAGGATATCGCTTGGATGGGAGACGTGGCGCCAGGAGAGTTCTGAGAGGTGGATCAGCCCGTCCACACCACCCACGTCCACAAACGCGCCAAAGTCACAGATGTTGACTACCTCGCCCTTGCGAACGTCGCCCTCCTGGAGTTCGGCAAGCAACTTTTCCTTGTTCTGCCTGCGCTGCTCGCGCATCGCCGCACGCTCGGACAAGATCAACCGGGTCCGGTCGCGATTGATCTCGATGACCTTGAGCTGCATCTCGTTCCCTACCAGTTCAGCCAGAGGTCTTCCCCTTAACGAGACGATATGCGAACGGGGCACAAAACCGCGCACTCGACCAAAGTTGACGAGCAATCCCCCTCTGTTATAGTCGACAACGGTCCTTTCGCAAAGCTCGCCCGATTCCAAGAGCCGCTCCGCCTCTCGCCAATCACGCTCCGACTGCGCTCTGCTCAGCGAGAGAACTGGGTTGCCATTCTTGTCCTCTAGGGTAATCACATAGACGAGCACCGGGTCCCCTTCGTGCAGCGCAGCAAGACCCTCAGGCCCTAGACGTTCGATCTCGCGTCCCCAGATGACACCCTCTGACTTGGCGCCAACATCTACCAGAATCTCAGAGGGGCGAATCTGAACGATGACCCCGTCGACGACCTGGCCGCGACGCAGCCTGCTGACACCATCGGCTGCATCCAAAAAGGACGTCATCAGGTGCTGAGCATTGGGCTGTTCACCCGATTGCTCTGCCTGCTCACCCTCGGACGGTGTGTCGTCCTGGCTCCCTTGCTGAACCACGGTGGCGTCTTCTTCTTTCATTCCCGTGTTGCCTTTGTCTTACCCAAACCAAAACCACGGCCTCGACCGGAACACCCGGGCAGCCCTGCTTGTCATCCGAAATGCACTCTCTCTTGCGGTTGGCGTGCGCCTGCCACCGCCAGCAGGCAGCGGAGATGCTTTGACCTCCTCAGCTCTCGATGACTGTTATTTGTCGGAACCCCGAACATCCTGCATAGACCCTCGCTCGATCCAGCGATCGAGCAACTCTCGCTTTATTCTCCACTGCCGGCCAACTTTGAAGGCCGGGATCACGCCCTCCCTGGCTAGACGACGCGCAGTCAGAGAATGTATCTGTAGGTATTCTGCGACCTCGTCGATGGTCATCATTGGATCCGCTTTGTCTGTCGACTTGTCCATCTTATCGTCCCTTTCCT
>JBDGZZ010000709.1:0-2185 GCA_039588335.1 Gemmatimonadota bacterium
TTACGGGCCCGACAATCCCGGGGTCGCCTTCGGCAGCGATTGGGGAGCCATGTTCTTACAGGTCGCCCCGAGGTGTCCGGATCATGATGGCGACGACTCGCTGGACTGCAAAGAAGTGACAGAAATCTGCAAACCCCAAGACCCGAGCGACTGCTCGCATGCCAAACCTTCCAAACCTGCCGAATATGAGGGATGCGGCGGCGAGGGCGAGTTGATGTGTGTGAATCTTGTGACGGGCGGAGATTTCTGCAACGCCAAGTATAAGGTGGATCCGGATGACCCCCTCCGTTGCACTCAATGCGAGGACGGCGACGCTGATCTCAGCTGCTCGTATAATGAATGCGACGGCGTGGATCCCAACTGCTGGTATGATAAATGCGACAACGGTGATTCTAATTGCTGGAAGGGTAAACCCCTCAACTATCCATTCGCAATCGTGGGGATGCCTTCAGAGGCCGGCTTCGAATTCAAGCGGCAGCATACCGGGGCTAAACCTGTAGAACCTATAGAACAAGAAACCTGGGAGCCTCGGGAATTTGACTTCAACCGGGAAGGGATGGCGCACGTAGGTCTGTTTCCCGACTTCCTTGCCGACCTCACGCGCCTGGGCGTGACGGAGGAGGAGCTCCAGCCGCTCTTCCGCTCCGCGGAGACGTACATCAAGATGTGGAGGAGGATCGAAAGCGACGATCGCGACGGCGACGGGATCGACGCCCCCACTGACAACTGTCCTTACGTGGCGAATCCGGGCCAAGGGGACTGCGACGGAGATGGTCTCGGCGACGCTTGTGATCCCGGCTGCAATTACCCGCCGGATTGTACCCTTGCGGCCATCGCCGACCAGACGGCCGATGCCAGTTGCGAGGCGGTTATCTCCAGTGCGGATGTGACCGGCGTGACCGATCCTGAGGGAGATACGCTGGATGTTTTCGTCAGCCCGACCATGCTGGTATTGGGGTCGAACACGGTGACCGTCACCGCCAACGATGGCAACGGTGGCCGCTGTGAGATCGACATCGTCGTCGACGTCATCGATGAGACGCCACCGGAGATCACCACCTGCTCCAGGGACATCGAGGTGGAACCGACCAGCCCCGACGGGGCGACCGTGACGTACACGGCCCCGATCGGCACGGACAACTGCCCGGGTGCGACGACCGCTCAGACAGAGGGTTTGGGATCCGGTGCAACGTTCCCCATCGGCACAACTTTGGAAACCTACACCGTCACCGACGGAAACGGCAACACTGCTTCGTGCACTTTCACCGTGAAGGTGCTCCGGCCCGAAGAGGTGGTCGACAAGCTCATCGGGTGGGTTGAAGGCTTGACCATGGCCGGGTCGCTGAAGCGGGGACAGGGCAACGGACTGACGAACAAGCTGGGGAAGGTCATCGCCAAGTTGGAGTCGGCCCCTCCGCTCAAGCAGGCGTGCAAGAAGCTAGAGGCGTTCATGAAGAAGGTGGAGTCTTTCAAGAAGCCCGGCGGGTGCCTGACTCCGCTCGAAGGTCAGACCTTGATTGATTCAGCCGTCAATGCCGGTAACGGTGCCGGCTGCACTCGGGCTCCATTCCATTCGCCGGGAAGGAGTCGGAAGGCTACGCGACCTGCACGTTAGGGTCGTGCGCAAGAACGTGATTGAGGCTGCGGACACAACCGTGGTTGTGGTTCCCGAAAACTCATCCTGACCGCAGAACGGCCACGACCGGCATCCGGCCGACCTACCTCAGGCCCGACGCTCGTAGTGACGGTGGAGACCGCCGACCTCGGTAGTCGAAGTAGCTCTTCAGCACCCTCCTCAGGTGCCGTTCGTTTAGAATGACAACGTTGTCCAGGCACTCCCGTCGGACACTCCCGATCAGCCTCTCAACGTACGGATTCTGCCACGGCGACCGCGGAGCTATCAGCACCTCCTCAATGCCCATGTGGCGGCCTCTTTTCCTGAATGCCCCACCATAGGTTCCATGCCGGTCACGTAGGATATAGCCAGGCGCTTCATCCCAAGGGAACGCCTCCACAATCTGCTGGGCCGCCCACTCAGCCGTGGGACTTGTCGTGACGTTGAAGTGAACCACCTGCCGTCGGAAATGGGAAAGGATCACGAGCACGAACAGCAACTTGAATCTCGCAGTCGGCACCTGTCCACCTGTGCATCGCGAGATTCAAGTTGCTGTTCGTGCTCGTGATC
>JBDGZZ010000710.1:0-2391 GCA_039588335.1 Gemmatimonadota bacterium
CGATGAGTTGTGGCAGCGACGCTTCAACGCCGATGCGGGAATCCTGGGAAACACGATAACGCTCAACCGCGAGCCGCACACCGTTGTTGGGATCATGCCCGAGGGTTTTGACGTGCTCTCCCCATGGACGGTGGGCAGGACCCATCAATTGTATTGGCCGTTGCCCGCCGATGAACTCGAACAGGGTCGTGACAGTCATTGGCTGCTGACTTACGGCAGACTAGCAGAGGGAAGCAATCTCGAAGCCGGTACCGCAGAACTCGTGTCCATAGCAGCAGCACTGGAAGAACAATACCCGGCCAGCAACATGGAGAAGACCGTCTACCCGATTTCACTGCACGCGATACTCGTCGGACGGGTCGGTTTCCAGTTGTTGATGTTGCTCGCGGCTGCCGGTTTCGTGTTGTTGATCGTGTGCGGGAACGTGGCGAGCCTACTCCTTGCCAAAGCAACCGCGAGACAAGGTGAGATCGCCATCCGAGCCGCCGTCGGTGCGAGCCGAGGCCGGGTCATCAGACAGTTGCTGACGGAGAGCCTGTTGCTCGCCTCCTTGGGAGGCGTGGCCGGCATTGCACTCACAATGTGGGGCGTGGGAATTCTGCGAGCCGCAATGCCGGCCAGCATCCCCAGAATCGACCAGATTGGCGTCGATTGGGGGGTACTGGGCTTTGCCACAGCCGTATCGATTCTCACAGGTGTCGCCTTTGGCCTGGCACCAGCCTTATCGGCATCGAGGACCAATCTCCAATCTCACGCAGTCACTGAAGGAAGGTAAGATCAACGAGCCAACCGGTCCGGTTCGCAAGCATATGCGTAACGCTCTGGTTGTGGGCCAGTTTGCCCTCGCTCTACTGCTCGCAAATGGTGCGGCCCTGATGCTCAAGAGCTACTCCCAGGCACGCGGTACCGACTTCGGGTTCGACTACGAGAACGTGCTGACGTTGCGGGTCTCGTTGGAGGGACCACAGTACGAACAGGCCGGAAACCGGTACATGTTCCTCCGTGATGCCTTGGAGCGCGTCGCCGCAATGCCCGGAGTGGGCCACGTGGGCGCGATATCGAAGCTACCATTCGAGGGCGGAACCAACACGCACGTATGGGCGGAGGACGACCCGGAACGTACGGAAAACCCCAACGAGGGACCTCTCATCGAGCTGTCGCGGGTGGTTGACGGGTACTTCCAGGCGATGGGCATCGCTTTGGTCGCCGGCCGTTACCTCACTCTGGAAGACACGACGTCGGCGAATCCCGGAGCAATCGTCAACCAGGAAATGGCCCGCCGACTCTGGCCCGACGAGAACCCGCTCGGCAAGCGGTTCAGTTTCAGAGACAATCCACCACGCTGGATCACGGTGGTTGGTGTAGTGGCTGACGTGAGACAGTTCAACGTCTACCGCAGACCGATTTCTGAGATGTACCTCCCGTTCCCAGTGAGACCGCGCAACTCCATGTACCTGGTGGCACGAACCGAGGTCGAACCGCTCTCACTGGTGAGCGCGGTACGGCGTGGAGTCTTCTCAGTTGACAGGGATCAACCCATATCGCAAGTACGAGCGATGACTCAAGTGCTGAGCGGGCAGTTTGCCCGTCAGAGATTCAACACGATGCTAACCGGCATCTTTGCCGGCGTCGCAGTGATATTGGTGGCGGCGGGGATCTACGGAGTGATGTCGTACTTGGTAGCCCGAGGTACGCACGAGATCGGAGTGCGCATGGCACTGGGAGCCGGAGAAAGTCGGGTACTCAGACTGATCGTGCTGCGGGGACTGACTCTGGCGCTGATCGGCTCTGTTCTCGGACTCGCGGGCGTGTTCGCCTCCACGAGCATCACCCGAACCATGCTGTTCGGTATGAGCCCCATAGACGTCCCGACAATAGCAACCGGGACCCTGTTCATCATAACCGTTGGCATCGTTGGTTCCTTGGTCCCGGCAATCCGAGCCATGCGGGTCAGTCCGGTGAGGGCGCTGCGGGCAGAGTAAGGCCGCAGATGAGCGCAGAAGGGGGCGGATGGGCGCGGATCTGCCGATCTGCCTCCCAGTTATCTAATGGGAATGGATACCGATACCTGATTGGTGAACACCGTCACATCCTGCAAGGTGAGCGGTGCGCTGGGCGCTAGCAGGATGTCGTTGGCCGACGAGAAGTCGGCCGCGCGCTCGGCCACGGCACCGTTCCAAGCCACACCCGGCCGGCCCGTACCAGTTGTCACACGTCCCATGTAACGCAGCTCCAAATCACCCAATCGCAGCCGGATTCCCCAGCTTGGAACCCATTCCATCCACTGCTCGTCCTGCCGCCGGAATTCATCTTCCACGTGATCCCACTGGTCCAGGTGATAGTCGTACGCCCTCAGACCCAGACCGAGCTGAATTGCCACAGGGCCCACAT
>JBDGZZ010000711.1:0-2501 GCA_039588335.1 Gemmatimonadota bacterium
CGAGGGGCGAGGTGATCGATTTGACTCGATGCAGTCACCGGAGGCCGGCGAGTGGGGGGCCGAATCTGGGCAGTGATGAAGGTCGGCTTCATTGGCCAGGTGTCCAAATAGGTGTCCCTAACGCTCGGACTGTAGAGCACTCCTCTCGTACTCCTAAGAAACTGCCCCCTCGAGTAGCTCCCCGGTTTCGACGCTGATGAGTCCGAAGCCGAGTTGTGTGGCGCGCTTGCGCAGGTTTCGAAGCGCGCGGGCCCGATGGTGTTCTTCGTAGGCCTGGGCTCCCGGGTCGCTGTAATCGAGATCGCCTTTGAGAGTGCGATAGACGAGGATCGCCAGCTTGCGGGCGGTGGCTGTGATCGCCTTGGGTTTGCCGACACGGTAGGCGATGCGGCGGTAGTAGGCACCGAGGGCCGTGGAAGTGCGGCCGACGACCATAGCACACATGCGCAGGACGGTGGCGGCTCGATTGGCCGAGGGCTGAGTCCTGGAACTGATCAGTCGGTCACCGGAGATCTTGTTCTTGGGAGCAAGCGTCAACCAGGATGTGAAGTGCTTGTAGGTCGGCCAGCGAGTCATGTCGGTCCCGATCTCGGCGACGAGCTTGAGCGCGGTGAACGGCCCGATGGAGTCGATCTGGGTCAGGTCGGCTCCTGCAAGGCGGTAGAGCGGATCGCGGATCTCGAAACGGGGTTCGTTGTCGTAGAAACGGAGTTTGCAGCGTGGAGACGGGACCGGCATCTTGGGCTTACGTTGCTTCGCCGCGAGCTTGTGTAGGAGCGACTCGATCTCGGCGTCACAGAGCTGAATCTGCCGTTGGAAGGTATCAAAGAGCTCGAGGTGTTGCCGCAGCATGAAAAGATGTTCCGCACGATAGTTACCTGTCAGAGATGCAGCGATCTCCTCCTCGGAGGCACGGCAGCGGTAGTCACGATGGGCCGCCAGGGCCATCGGATCCGTGACGCCGGCGATGATGTCTCGCAGAATGCGCATCCCGGTCACTCCGGTGATGTCGCTGATCACGTTGTGCAGTTGTAGGTTCATCTGCACCAGCGCCTTCTGCATGCGCTGGATATGAGATGCGGCGCTTTGGACGAGTTTTTCTCGGTGCCGGAGATAGGCACGCAGCGAGGCGATCTCCGCGGCGGGCCGGAAACTCCCGCGCAGCAACCCGACGCTGTGAAGTTCCTGAATCCACTGACAGTCCAAAACATCGGTCTTGCGCCCCGGGACGTTCTTGATGTGCCGCGCATTGACCAGCACGACCTCGAAGCCACGCTCTTCGAGGATCTCGAAGATCGGGATCCAGTACACGCCGGTCGATTCCATCGCCACAGTCTTAATCTTGCAGCCCTCGAGCCAGTCGGCCAGACGGTGTAGGTCGCTGGTGAAGGTCTTGAACGAGCGCACCGGTTCGGAATCTCGCTCCGGCGGCACGGCAACGTAGTGAGTTCCGGACCCGCAGTCGATCCCTGCGGCATTGCGGTTGATCCGCTTGAGCAGCGAGGGGTGCTTGACCTTCTTCCCACCCGGCTGGCGACTTCGAGAACGATTGTGTCCCATCGGCGACTCCTCCATACTGAATCGTGAGGTTGTGGAGCATCCGGGGACAGGGGTGCGATTTGAGGCATTCTCCTAAACGGGATCACGCCGGGGCGTGTCACCAATGAGGTTGCCGCAACATCCCATGGACCACACTTAAAAACGGGCTCGCAAGCACCATTGCACAGTCGGTCTCAGTCCCCGGGTGCTTCCGCCCACCCCCGGTACCATTTGTTTCAGTAACTTGCGGGGATTGGCTCGATCGCCCCCCGAAGGCCGTTGTCCACCTGGGTGTCCATTACGCGGCGTGTTTTAGGCTATTTTGGGCGCCGCGCGAGCACTAGGCGCATATCCCTCGAAATCCCTTGCGATCGATTCTCGTGTCCAGCCAGAGACGCCTATACGAGAAGCTGTCGTTCCAGCGCACAGGCCGAGGAATGGTGTTTTTCGATCGAATTTGATTTATGATAATCATATGCGTTGCCTGCTCAATTCCGTAGGCTTTCAGGTCATCGCCAGCGTGGTCCTGGCGGTTCTTGTATTCGGCAATCTTACCTGCTCGCATTGTGAGTCGCTGCTGGCAGAGACTCCTGAAATTGAAAGGTTTGAGGAATTCGCGCACGAGTCATCTCCCGCCGACGTCTTCCTCAAAACCGCAGCGTTCAAGACTCAGAAATCGGGAATGCACCTTGATGTCAGACGCTGCGACCTACCCCAGCCCGCCTCTTCCCGAAAAACCCTGAATCTGCTCTGCACACTCCTGATCTGATCCTGTCTTTAGCCCTCTATCCCACAATTCGCTAATTCAAACGCCAGAAGAGTCTTCCTGAACCGGGTCGCCCTTCTGATGGCCGCTCGTTTCGGGCCGAAAGGAACCGGAGCGCAACGCTGGCACAGAAACGGATCGAGAGCGCTCTGAATCTAGACGCGTGAAGACCATGAAAGAAATCAAGGTGGTCATT
>JBDGZZ010000712.1:0-3328 GCA_039588335.1 Gemmatimonadota bacterium
GGTTCATGGTGGCATTTGCTGCTGTAGCCATCATGACAGTTGCTCCTGCCCGGGCGCAGATAACGACCCCTAAGGAGCATTTCGGCTTCAACCTCGGTGACGACTACCATCTCGCCACCTACACTCAGTTCGAGTCCTACGTTCGCAAACTGGCTGATGAATCACCCCGCATGGTGCTGGAGGAGATGGGCCAGACGTCCGAAGGCCGAACGCAGCTCATGGCCGTCATAACATCTCCCGAGAACCATCGGAACCTTGCACGGTACAAGGAGATCTCCCGACGCCTCGCGTTAGCAGAAGGGCTGACGGACAGTGAAGCACGCGCATTGGCCAATGAAGGCAAGGCCGTGGTGTGGATCGATGGGGGCCTGCACGGGACCGAGGTCGTTGGTGCAACTCAGCTGCCTGAGATGATCTACCGGATGGTCAGCCAGACCGACGAAGAGACGATGCGGTTCCTCAACGACGTCATTTTCCTTGCGGTACATGCCAATCCTGATGGGATGGAGTTGACGTCTAGCTGGTACATGAGGATCCCCAATCCTGAAGATCGAGTGGCTGGTGGGTTACCACGGCTGTACAACTGGTACGTCGGCCACGACAACAACCGTGACGGCTACATAAACAACCTGGCCGAGACGGAGAACATGAGTCGCGTTCTCTATCGGGAGTGGTTCCCCCAGATCATGTACAACCATCACCAGACCGGTCCACTGGGGTCGGTCGTGGCGTTGCCGCCGTTCCGCGATCCGTTCAACTACAACATAGATCCGCTGGTCATCATGGGTATCGAGGGCGTGGGGGCGGCGATGCACGCGCGGCTCATTGCCGAGCACAAGCCTGGTTCGGTCATGCGGTCAGGCACCAGGTATTCGACATGGTGGAACGGTGGCCAGAGAACCACGCCTTACTGGCACAACATGATTGGGTTGCTCAGCGAGATAAAGGGGAACCCAACACCGGTGGAGATTCCGCTCATTGCTGATCGGCAACTGGCACACAGTGACCTGCCGTACCCGATCAAGCCGGGTGTGCTTCCCTTCCGGGAGGCCATCGAGTACTCCGTCACAATCAACCGGGCAGTGCTCGACTACGCGTCCAGGAATCGCGACAACTTGCTCTTCAACTCTTCAATATCTATCGTATGGGGAAGAACTCCATCGAGCGCGGTAGCAGGGACCACTGGACGATCCATCCCCAGAGGATTGCGGCCCTCGAAGCGGCCGGGGCCGGCCAGGAAGTGGCCCTCCGCCGTGGTGCCAGGGGCCTACCGTTACGCCTGTACGACGAGATCCTACGCGATCCGAAGCACCGCGATCCCAGGGGATACATCCTGTCGGCTGACCAAGCGGACTTCCCCACTGCGACTAAGTTCGTGAACGCCCTCATCAAGAGCGGTATCACGATTCACCGTACGACGGCCGAGTGCCAGGTCGCTGGCAAGACGTATCCGCGTGGATCCTACGTGGTGAAAGCAGCGCAGGCATTCCGGCCGCATGTCATCGACATGTTCGAGCCCCAGGATCATCCCAACGACTTCGCGTATCCGGGCGGCCCACCGATTGCGCCGTACGATGCAACCGGCTGGACGCTCGCGTTCCAGATGGGGGTAGAGTTCGACCGCATCCTCGATGGGTTCGACGGTCCCTTTGAGAAGATCGAAGGTTTCCCTTTGAGAAGATCGAAGGTTTCGCCGAAACACCGGCGGGAGCGGTGTCCAACGCTCAGGGCGCCCGCGGGTTCATGCTGAGCCCCGACTATGTCGACGCCTCGGTGGTAACGAACCGCTTGATGCAAACCGGTGAGAACGTCTACTGGCTCAGCCAGCCCGTCACGATAGATGGCAACCAGTATGAGGCCGGCACCATCTACATCCGGTCCAGGGGCGGGACGCAGGGAAGGCTAGAGCGGATGGCCTCCGAGCTGGGTGTCAACTTCGAGGGTGTTTCCTCGATGCCTCGCACGGAAGCGCTGCAATTGGATGACGTTCGCATTGGACTGTGGGACCGCTACGGAGGGTCGATGCCCTCTGGCTGGGTTCGCTGGCTGTCCGAGCAGTTCGAGTTTCCGACCGAAGTCGTGTTCCCGCCCAGGCTCGATCGGGGGAATCTCAAGAGGGACTTCGACGTACTGATCTTCCCAACCGAAGCTATCCCTGAAGACGTTACGCTGGCTGCTAACGACCCGTACTCGCCTCAGAACTTCGATCCGACCACCATTCCGGAGGAGTATCGCGAACGCCTCGGGAGCGTGAGCACCGACGTGACGGTACCTCAGCTCAGGGAGTTCTTAGAGGATGGGGGCACGATCATCACCATCGGTACCTCCGCGAGCCTGGCGAAACATCTCGGCCTCCCCGTCGGCAACCATCTGGTGGACGCCAACGGTAGCGCCCTTTCAGGGGAGGAGTACTTCATTCCTGGCTCCATCCTCGAGGCGCGGGTAGACAACTCCAACCCAATCGCCTACGGCGTCGGCGACCGCGTCGACATGATGTTCAACCGCAGCCCGGTTCTCCGGATGGGAGCGGGAGCGGAGGCCCAGGGAGTACGTCGGGTGGCGTGGTACGATTCAGCTAAGCCGCTTAGAAGCGGCTGGGCCTGGGGCCAGCAGCACGTCAGGAACGGTCTTGCCGCAATCGAAGCAGATGTAGGAGAAGGCAAGCTGTACATGTTCGCACCCGAGGTGTTATACCGCGGGCAGCCGCACAGAACGTTCAAGTTCGTGTTCAACGGCATCCACTTGGCAACTGCCAAAGAGACCAGAGCGAACTAAGAAGACGCAGATTCACGCAGAAACAGACAGATCTGCGCAGATCGTTCCGATGACGGGGCTTATCTGCGTAGATCTGCTAGTTTCTGCGATGATCTGTGGCATTCGCCAAATCGCCAATCGCCAATCTCAAATCGCAAATCTTCCTATCCTTTGGGCCTAATAAACTCCTGCCACGGGGGGTAGTCGCGGATGGGCTCGAAGGCGATCCAACCAAGGGTCCACGTCACTGGGTGCGTAATACCCTGTGCAACTGCCTGTCTGATGAGCGCAACAGCACTCTCGCCATCGCCTTGTGCTGCTGCGATCACGGATCGCCACAAGGTGTGCTCTCCACTCAACTGGGGACCCTCCAGGGCCTCGAGCCAGTGGGACACCCGTTGAGCTTCCTCCAAATCTCCTTTACAGGCAGCGAGGCCGCCGCTGAGACCTCCATACTCGATCTCGGCTGGAAACTCCTCTGCAAGTGACTTCGCGACGTTGTAACCCTCATCGCAGCGGTCAGCGCCCCACAACGCCCAGGCATAGGACCAACGCCACCATGCGCTCGATTTCG
>JBDGZZ010000713.1:0-2026 GCA_039588335.1 Gemmatimonadota bacterium
GAGCGCCCGAACGGACATTACGACCGAGCGCTCCAATTGAGCCATCAGCGCGAGGGAGTCATGAAGTGAGGGCGCGTCACCGTGCCCTTTATTCCCCGAGGATCGTCACGCCCTTGTGGGTGGCCGACCAGATGTACCAGAACGTGTCAAAACCGCCCAGCCGCGAGGGTGCCTCTCCCTCGCCGTCACGTGCTTCGGGATCGGTGGCAAAACCACGCTTGTTAGAGAACTTCACCTGTGATCGTGAATCCAGCCATCCATCATCATCGAGGATGAACCGACTCTTCTCTCCATCAGAGTTTGACACATACGCGAACGTGGACGCGTAAATCGCTGCAACACCGCGCCGCCAAAGATCAACGCATGCGGCACGGCGTAGGTGACGCCATCCATTTGAAACGCGTAGACCGACTCCTTGTCCGGCAGGCGCTTGTCCGGTGTCTTGCTTTCACGGAAGGTCTTCGTGTTCCCGAGGTAATGGTCATAGGGATTCGTGTCGTCGTGTTCCATGCCCCCGATGGACCACACCTTACTTGTCGGGTAACGGCGTTTCCACTCTCCCCACTGCGTCTTCTCGCTGACCGCGATTTCTTTCAACGGGGTCCCCTCCAGCTCGCCACCGATTGCCACACCGGTCATAATCGACCACCAGCTGTCCGTCGGGCGGTCTCGCATAACGAGGCCGGCGTTAAGCAAGCCGCCGGATGGTTCAAACAAAAGTTCTTTGCCGGAATAACGACGGTCGTACACGACGCCCGCATTGGCGAGCGGTCACCAGACCGCGGCGACCGGCGTGTCTCCAAAGCGGTCGTTTACGACCTCGTGATGATTGAGCAGGTTCAGACTGTACGCGTGGGCCTCCCCTTCGATCACGATGCCGAGAACCCAGGCGTCGTTGGGAATATCGGCTTCATCGGCGGCGACGAAGCGCGGGTTGAAATCAGCCGCAATCCCACCCCTGGGAAGAAGCATATCGACGCCCTCGGGAGCGGCGTCGACCTGGGCGTATGCAATGCGCGGAACGGGCGCGTCGCCCAGGAAAATATTCATGCCGAGCAGGCACGGCAAGAGGGCCAAACAAGCATGTATGACTCTGTCGCGCATCATCTCTCCCACGGTTTTCCCTTCACAAACCAGTCGTCACTGTCTATATTGGTCGAGATCCGTTGGAAGTACTTACCAGTAACCACTCGCAAACGGACCTTTTTCTAAATCCCGCCCACTCAGCTCATAACAGTCGTATCCCCTCGGAGGCGTTTGATGCCCTCTGCCAGGACACTGGCCCTAGCTTTCTGTGTCGCCTGGGTCGCGATGCCGGCGACAGACCTACGGGCCCAGGCATGGGCGCAACCGGACGGGGGGTATTTCGTCAAGTTCGCCGGCAACTATCTCTTTACCACGAACGAGTGGAGCGTCGACGGCAACGAGCAGGATATTGCGGCGGACGATCCGCGGATAACGGATGCCTGGTTTCGCGATGTTTCCTTCTTCGCGTATCTTGAGTACGGCTTGACCGATCGTCTGACACTCGTATCGAGCGTACCGTTCAAGATCCTGACATCGGAATTCACGCAGAACCCCGGTGGCGGACTGCCGACGAGAAGGGTCAGGCTGACTAACCAGGGGCTGGGTGATTTGTGGGTTTCGCTGCGAGCGCCTGTATCAGTCAAACCGTTCGCCGCCGCTTTTCAGGGCGGTGTCAAGATCCCCCTCTACGAACAACCGAAGGACGAGGGATTTCTGACCGTACCGCCGCTTGGTACGGGAGCTGCCGATGCGGAGATCGGCTTGTATCTGGGAAAGAGCCTCTACCCACTCAACGCGTACGTAAGCGGTGGCATCGCGTATCGTTTTCGCGGCGGCGATGTGCATGATGAAATCCCGTTCAATATCGAGGGAGGCTATACCCTTGGTCGTTTGTTCGCGAAAGTCAGACTCGAAGGCGTGCGCAATACGGAGAAGCCCGGCGGCAGCGTGATCGCGGGCGACGAAAACTATCTCAAACTCAGTCCAACAATCAGCTACT
>JBDGZZ010000714.1:0-3278 GCA_039588335.1 Gemmatimonadota bacterium
GACGTCGATGCTCTCGAAGGCAATGATGTCGAACATGTTGCCGTGGTGGCCGTTGCCGCTGGTGAACACCGTGGTCAGCGAGCACGTCGCAGTAGCGCTCAACTGGCACCCGTCCAGGATGCCGTCGCCGTTGCAGTCCTGACACCAGGCGTTCGCATCGCACTCCTCGAGCACCTCACCGCAATCGGCGATTTCGCAATCGTCCGGGACTCCGTTCGTGTTGCAGTCGTTGTCCTCCAACTGGCACTCATCCGGAATCCCGTCGCTGTTGCAGTCGGGGCTGGTGCCTTCCGCGATGTCGCACGAGTCGGGGCGGCAGTTCTCGTTGCAGTCGATGCATCCACCGCCACCGGTACCCGACACGGCCCGCAGCATCCAGTCGCCCGGAAGCCCAATGTCGTCCATGTTCAAGGCGGCGCCGACCAGGGTGGGGTCATACGGCAGGACGTTGAAGTCGACCCAAGACTCATGCATTAGCGGCGCATTGTCGTCCAAGGGCCCCATGAAGAAGCCCGGCGCGTGCTCGTAGGAAGCACCGACGAAGAAGCTGCCGCTGGTGATGGTCACCGGACCGATAGAAACGTCCTGCACCACGTCGGTCTCAATGCTGCCCGCGTCGACCGTAGCGTTGGCCTCGGCCAGGAACACTGCGTCGGCCGGGCTCCCGTCGCCGTCAGGATCATCCCAGATGTATACGCGGAAGGGATCACCCGGCGAAACACCCGAGCCACCCGGGAAGGCCGGAGTACCGAAGGACGTCTGAATGACCCCGATGGTCTCCTCGCCCGGCGCCACGTTGAAGTGATGGATCCAGGCAAACTCGCCGCCGGCGGTCAGGCCGATCGAGTTCTCGGTCACGCCGTCGTCCCATTGGTAGACGAACCCGGCGCGGAACCCGGCGCTGCAGCAGCACTCGTCGAGTTCACCGTTCACGTCGCAGTCGAGCGTGGGGTCGGCCAGGATCTCGCAGGTGTCAGACACGCCGTTGTCGTTGCAGTCTGCATCGCAGATGTCCAGCACCCCGTCCGAGTCGCAGTCGTCCTGCGATTCGCAATCGTCCGGAATCTGGTTGCCGTTGCAGTCGTTGCCGTCGAGCTGACAGTCGTCGGGAATGCCGTCCGGCTGGCAGTCGTTATCCACGAGCTGACACTCGTCCGGAATCCCGTCGCTGTTGCAGTCGTTGGTGCAACCACCCTCACTACAACCACCGCCGATGTCGGGCACGGTCTCCTCGTTACCGAACTCGCCGCCTTCGCCCACCAGCTCGCCGTTGTAGTAGATCCTGTAGTAGCCTTCACCGTAGGCACAGCAGATCCCATCACCGAAGGCATCGAAGATGGTGAAGTCATAGCAACTGGTGGAGCAGACGTCCACATTGACCTCGATCAGGGTGGCGTTGGGATACGGTCCGCCTGAGGCGACCACGCCGCAATCCTGCTCGACCAACTCCCAGGTGGTCTCGCCACCGTAGTTGTCGGTCAGGATCTGGACGGTGATGGTCGCATCCGGATCGGAGCAGCAACCAGCTTCCCCGCAGCCCAGGTCGCACTCGTCGGGGACGCCGTTGGTGTTGCAGTCGTCACACCAGGTCGAGCCGTCACAGCAGTCGATGTCGCAGCCATCCGGCACGCCGTTCCCGTTGCAGTCCTGACACCACAGCGAGCCGTCGCAATCCCTGATGTCGCAATCATCGGGGATGCCGTTCCCGTTGCAGTCCTTACAGGCTCCGGCGCCAGCGGGACAGTAATAGGCCCCGCCGTGGCCGTAGTCATGGAACAGCAGCTCACCGTTGTCGAACTCGCCCAGCGGGCCGTTGGTGTAGTTGATCGAGACCCCATCGGTCCTGCTGAAGTAGAACCCGGTGGGTCCACCCTCGAACTCCGTGCCCGGATCACCGATCGGCACCGGAGTCGGGGTGTTCTCGGGGTTCGTCGAGGGCAGGGTCACCGCGCCCATCATGGTCCAGCCGGTCGGATCGGTGTTATGGCCGATATAGGACCCGTGATCGGTGCGGTACCAGACCTCGACGTCCGCAGCGCCACCCGCGTCGAAGTTGCCGTCGAACGACTCGATGCTGTAGGCCGCAGCGAAGGTCACGTCGAACATGTTGCCGTGGTGGCCGTTGCCGCTGAGGAACACCGTGGTCAGCGAATTGCAGCCCCGCGCGGCACCACAGCCCACGTCGCAGCAATCGTCCGGCAGGCCGTCGGTGTTGCAATCGTCGCTGGTGCCGCATTGCACCGGCGCCTGGTTGCATTGGCCGACGAAGCAGGAGATGTCACAGGCGTCCACCAGGCCGTTGTCGTTGCAATCCGCCTCACAGGCGTCCGGGATGCCGTTGCCGTCCCAGTCGCCGGGCTCGCAATCGTCCGGCACACCGTTCGAGTTGCAGTCGTTGTCCACGAGCTGACACTCGTCGGGAATGCCGTCCGGCTGGCAGTCGTTGCTGGTCCCGCCGTCGATGTCGCAATTGTCAAGTACGCCGTTGGTGTTGCAGTCGGGCGCACCGTCGGCCAGCTCACAGGCGTCGTCCTGCCCGTCTTGGTCGCAGTCGCCGCCGCAGGGCACGCCGCCACCCAGGTACTCGCCACCCAGGGAGTTGCAGACGGCCAGCAATTCCTGCGTGCAGTTGTTGCCGAATTGGCAGCAGGCGCCCGGAATGTCGCCGATGAGCACCGTGTAGTCCTCGGCCTCACCGTAGCTATACGAGTCGCACGCGTTTGGTGCCGCGCTGCTGTACCTCTCGACGACACGGAAGCGCGTCTCGCCGATGAACGCGGTGCCCGGGACCGTGATGTCCATGACCAGCGTCGCATCAACATCGCAGCCCAGATCGTACCTCTCGGTGCCCTCGTCGAAGTTGCCGTCGTGGTCCCAGTCGAACCACGCGGTGACGCACTGGGTCCAGATCCCCTCAGAGCAGAACGTCACGCTCAGCTCGTAGGTGCTGCCCGGCACGACCTGCGTGACCAGGCCGGTGTAGTCACCGTAGCTGCAGGGGTTAGCCTCGCTACAGGTCTCGTTGTTGATGGTGTTGAAGGTGACGTTGGTGATCCAGTCGTCCGGCGAACCGCCACTGACGCACTGACACCGCGGAGTAGTGCTGGTGTTTGAGTAGCAAATGTCGCAGTACTCGATGGCACACGGATTTGGGGGTCCGCAGTCGATACCCTCGTTCCAGTTGCCCGGTCCGAAGGCGTCCTCGCACTCCAGCTCGGTCTTGTCCGGGAAGCAGTTCTCGGTGCCGGGCTCACAGCAGGCCCCGGTGGCCGCCTCAC
>JBDGZZ010000715.1:0-3336 GCA_039588335.1 Gemmatimonadota bacterium
ACAGTCCGGTCTGGTCGGTGTATTGTACCTTGTGAGACACAGGAAGTTGCATGGGGGATGCGTCCGGCCGGTGTGCCCGACCGCTGCCGAGGAGGGTCACATGAGGGCGATGAAACGCAGCACGGTAGCGATCTGGCTCGTACTCGCCGGTGTGGCGTGCGGCGGCGGATCGGGCAGCAGTCTGGATGAGTTGGCGCCGCGCTCGGAGCCGGTGCTCACGCTCCATGTGAGAAACCAGAACTTCTACGACGCCGCGGTGTACGCCATGGCCCCCGCCGTTCCGGAGCGGCGCATCGGCACCGTACCGGGGAACACGCAGCGCGCGCTCACCTTCCGCTGGACGTGGACCGAAGTGCAGATCATGGTGCGGTTGGTGGGTGCCGCGAGCTTTGCCACGGAGACGATGTCGGTCCTGCCGGGCGACGAGCTGGAGCTCACCATCACGCCCGATGCCGACCGGGCGGCCGGGTCACTGCGGCGGCCGTAGGGAGGCCGATACGGGGTTGCATCGGGGCAGGGGCGCGGCGATACTTATCCCCCGCGCGCCGCTAGCTCAATTGGCAGAGCAACTGACTCTTAATCAGTAGGTTCGGGGTTCGATTCCCTGGCGGTGCATCTTCGTGGGCACGAGCGATGCCTGTGTCTGCGTCAAACCGCCATGAGAGGTCTTCAAATGCATAAACACGTCGGGATCATGTTGATGACGGCGCAGTTCGTCTTCGCGCTCTCACTGGCCGCGCAGGCGCCGGCGGAGCAAGAAGACGTCACCGGGTATTATCGCTACCCAGCTCTGCACGGTGATACGCTTGTATTCGCCGCAGAGGGTGATCTGTGGATAGTGTCGGCCAGCGGGGGAGTCGCGCAGAGACTCACCACGCACCACGCAGAGGAAACCAATCCGGTCATATCGCCTGACGGCAGGACGTTGGCGTTCACCGCCCGGTATGAGGGGCCGACCGAGCTGTACACGATGCCTCTGATGGGTGGGTTGCCCGTTCGGCGTACCTACGAGGCCGATGCTTCAGTGGCTACCGCGTGGACGCCGGACGGCAAGCTCGTCTACACCACTAGACGCTATTCCGGACTGCCGAAACTCATGATGGTGAAGCTCGATCTGGGGAATGGAGTCCACGAGCTTGTTCCTCTTGCCCATGCCACGGAAGGGAGCTACGACGCAACCGGCACGAAGCTCTTCTTCGTTCGGCCGGCTTTTCACAACAACGTTACCAAGGGTTATACGGGTGGGACAGCTCGGGATGTGTGGAAGTCCGAGCAGGGTGCAGCGGAGGCGGTGGAACTCACAGGTGATTATCGTGGCGAGAGCCACTCGCCCATGTGGTGGAACGGACGCGTCTACTTCGTGACCGACCGCGACGCCACCATGAACATTTGGTCGATGGACGAGAATGGTACCGACCTGCGCCAGCACACTCGCCATAGCGGTTGGGATGTGAGGAACCCATCCCTCGCCGATGGCAGGATCGCGTATCAACTGGGCGCGGATGTGTGGTTGTACGATATTGCCGCGGATCATACGGAGATGATCCCGATCACCCTCGCCTCCGACCTCGACCAGTTGCGCGAAAAGTGGGTCGCGGACCCCATGCAGTACGTCACATCGGCGCACATCCATCCCGAGGGAGAGAGCGTGGTGCTCACGGCTCGCGGCCGTGTGTTCGTCGCTCCGGCCAAACAGGGGCGATTCGTCCGAAGGATGGTGTACGATTCCGCGACGTCGTCTTTATGCCCGACGGCGAAACACTCCTAGGTCTATCAGACGAGACGGGAGAGTTTGAGTTCACCAGAATTCCGGCAAACGGCGTTGGCGAAGACGAGGCCCTGACTAGCAACGGGAGCGTCCTGCGATATCAGGGTTACCCGTCGCCGGACGGCGATTGGGTCGCGTTTGATGATCAAAACAGAGATCTGTGGGTGCTCAACGTACGATCCGGTCAGATGCAACGAATCTCGGAGAATCGCGAGGGCATCGGCGACGTGGCGTGGGCTCCCGACAGCCGGTGGCTCGCGTTCACGATGGCTGCAATGAACAGCTTCCGCCAGATAAAGCTGTACAATGTGGAGTCGGGCGCGACGGTACCACTCACAAGTGACAGAGTGAACAGTTTCAACGTGGCGTGGGATCCCGATGGTGAGTTCATCTACTTCTTGTCCGACCGCAACCTCCGCTCGCTGGTTGGGAGCCCGTGGGGATCCCGCCAGCCGGAGCCGTTCTTTGACAAGACGATTGAGATATTCGAAGTAGCGTTGCGAAAGGGACTGCGGTCGCCCTTCAAGGCCGACGACGAGTTGACGGCTGCGGATGACCGCGGACCTGAAGCCGAGGAACGAGCTGCCAACCCGCTGCAAATCGACACCGATGGATTGATGCGTCGCCTGAGGCGAGTGCCGGTTGCCGCGGGCAACTACAGCTCACTCTACGCAAGTGACGCGGCCCTCTTCTTCCGCGCCCGCGACTCTGGACCCAACGCCGATTCCCACCTCATGGCAGTCAAGATCGACAACGACGATGTCGAGGCGACGACCGTCGTCGAGGACATAGGCCAATTCGAGCTTTCCGGAGATGGGAAGCATATCCTGCTCCGGAAGAACAGCGGCCTGTACGTGATCGATGCACAGCCCGTAACGGTCAGCGATCTCGGCGACAACAAGGTGGACTTGGGGGGTTGGACCTTCGCAATCGATGCGCGTGAGGATTGGCGTCAGATCTTTGTAGATGCATGGCGGATGGAACGTGATTACTTCTACGATCCCAACATGCACGGGGTGGACTGGGATGCCGTGCGCGACAAGTACTTGCCGTTGGTGGATCGCGTCACCACACGCGACGAGTTGTCCGATCTGATTGGGCGCGCGGTCGGTGAATTGTCCGCACTACACACTAGCGTCAGAGGCGGCGACCGGAGGACCGGTCAGGACAACATACGGGTGCCAACCTTGGGTGCCCGACTGTTCCGTGACCCCGAAGCTGGGGGCTACCGCATCGACTACATCTACCAGACAGATCCGGATTACCCCGACGAGATCTCTCCGCTCGCTGATCCGGACCTGGGTGTCGGCGTTGGCGACGTGATCACCGCTGTGAATGGCGCGGGGACGCTGGATGTGACGGAGATCGGTGCGCTGTTACGGAATCAAGCGGGTAGGCAAGTTCTATTGACGGTGCGGTCAGGCAACGACTCGCGAGACGTGATCGTCGTGCCGACATCGAATGAGTACAACCTGCGCTATGGCGATTGGGAGTACTCGCGCCGGCAAATCGTTGAGACGGCAGGCGACGGCAAGATTGGATACGTACACCTGCGCGCCATGAGTCCA
>JBDGZZ010000716.1:0-2474 GCA_039588335.1 Gemmatimonadota bacterium
GTGTTCCGGCTTGCCGGTCACCTCCTGCAAGCCGGCCGGCAGATCGTCCTGCGCGTCGAGACCGTTGTTGGCAAATCCGTCATAGCGGGTGCTGAAGCCGCCCGTTAGAAACTGACTGTGGCAGTCGATGCAGTTCGCGCCACGCAGGCTGGCCTTCACGTCCGGGTGCGCCATGAACAATTTGCGGCCCAGTTCCTCGGTGTCACTCAACGTGATCTCGCCACGTAGGAACTGATCGTAGCGGGAATTGGACGAGACCAGCGTGCGCTGAAACGACGCCAGAGCCGCGACGATGGTCGCGGAGCTTATCTCGCCATAGGCCACATCGAACAGCTCCCGGTAGATCTCGTCCTCGCCAAGCTCATCGAGCAACTCGTCCAGATCCTGCGCCATTTCGTCGGGATGCTGGATCGGAACCAGCGCCTGCTCCTCAAGCGAGGCCGCGCGCCCGTTCCAGAAAAAACGACGCGGCCCCCACATCAGGTTAGCCAGACTCATGGTGCTAAAGGCGAGCGGCTTGCCGGTGATTCCGACTCCGGTTGGTCGACCGTCCGTGAACGCCAGTTGTTGCTGATGGCAGGTCGAACAGGACACCGTGTTGTTGCCTGACAGACGCGGATCGTAAAACAGCCGGCGCCCCAACTCGACGGACTCTTCTGTCAGCGGATTGTCCGGCGGAACCTGAAATCTGCCGAATACGAAAGGCGCGGAGAAGCCCGCTAGGGGCGTCGGCGCCCCGGCGCCCGAGCCAAAGACGCGGTAAGCAACAACAGAAATCGCGGCAGCCAACACCGCCGCAATAACAAGGATCGTGGTCACTCTTCCCGTCAATGGTGATGCACAAAGCCCGACCCGAACAGGGCGTCGACATTTTCCACACCCTTCTGGTAACGGCTCTTGAAATTGACCATTGCCAGTCGTTCGCCGGTGTCCAGGTCACTCACCGTGATCGAGTGATCGTTCACCTTGGCAATGAAGTCTATATCGGTGGGGTCGTTGTCAGCCGCGTTGCCGAGATTCAGCAGGTTGTTCTGCACGGCGATGACCTTGCGCCCAGACCTGGTTGAAAAGAAGATCATGTGGTGCGCGCCGAGCTCGGCCTTGATGTCAGGCCCGGCCGGCACCAGATCCGGCAAGCTGTCGAGTTGGTAGCGCTTCACCACGCCGGGAATCGCATGACTGATGAACAGTTCGTCTTGGGTTCCGTAGAACTCGAGCGGAACACCTGTGCTCTGTGTCGCGCCGTCGTATATCTTCTCGGGCGCACCGAAGCTCTTGTCCTCCTCGTTGAAAAGAAGCCTCCAGACCTCGAAACCGAACATCGTATTGACCAGCAGACTCGGCTTGGCGCGCTCGGATATGCTCGGCCGAACAAACAGGACCTCCACCGGAGAGGAGGGGAAGCCGACCGGTTTCGCGTCTTCGATGACGATGTTTTCAATGGGTTCAAACGTATTGAGATCAATCACGGTGACCGCACTACCGACCCCGGTTGCCAGATCCGGATGTATCGTTGATGAAACCACCATTCGGTCGCCGTAGGCGGAAATGCCATGCGGATACATGATGTAGGGCTTGCCTTCGCCAACCATGCTTTTCCTGGCCTCGATGATCTTCACGACCTCGTTGGTCTGCGGATCAAAAACTCCGACCGAACCGCCATCAGCCTGATCGACACCGGTCCCGCCCATGAACGTGACGAACATGTACTGCCTGTCGTTAACGCTGTGCCACATGTTGATGACCGGACTTCCGGTCGAGTCGCGCGACAGACCGATTTCGGCAAGGCTGCACCTGGGATCGAGGCCCGTGGCATAGAGGCGACCGTTGGGGCTGTAGTAGAGATGGTGCAGAGGCGCCTCGTAGCCGGTGAACTCGAACTGCTGGAGAATTTCGCCGAAGTTCTGTGCTTCCGGATCGAGCTCCACTATGGCCACGCCGTGGCTGGTTCCCAGGGTCGGCAGGCCCCTGAGCAAAACGATGCCCTGGGTCTCTTCGAGGTTGCGGTCTTGAGCGCTGGTCGCCTCCTGACTCTGCGATTGCGTTTCAGCCGTCGCTGGGGGCTGGTTTTCCGACGAACAGGCCGCCAGCGTCAACAGTACGATGGCGCTTGCGATGTGAAAACAGATTCCGGTTTTGTGAAACATCATGTCCCTCCTGTCAGTTTGGCAACTGCTTGGTAGCTGCGAACAACCCAGCACTAGGAGATATCACCGAATGCCGAAGGCTACCGAGAATCTGATTGCATTTCCACAGGAATCGTCGAGAAGCTGGGAGGGGACCGCCGAGGACCGACTCTTTGTTCGGTTCCAGACCTTTTCGCGGGACCGCCTCCCGGAGGTGCGGAAGCGCTACCAGGGGACCTCTTCGCGGGTCGGCTTTACCCCTCCCGGCAGGTAGTCACGATACTCGGCTTTGACCTCAAGACTTCCCACCTCCTGCCCGACCGAAGCGACGAACACGTTTTCGGCATA
>JBDGZZ010000717.1:0-2807 GCA_039588335.1 Gemmatimonadota bacterium
CATGGCACGCTTTGGCCTGTTGTACCAGAGAAACGGAATATGGAACGGTCAGCAAATCATTCGCCGTGATTGGATAACCGAGAGCACAACTTCATATTCATAAATGATTATCTTTCCCCGAAAGAGGGATCAAGTGCGTCATTTGAATCGCGCAGATGGATCGTAGGTAGTTCCTTAACAAAATGACAATTTAGTGGCATAACTATCTCCATGGCGAACTATCTGAGGGGGGAAGCGTTGATGCCACGAATTGCGATGCAAGCGGACAGCGATGAGGGTCGGGTGTGGGTCACGTTGGAGGGACAAAGGCTGGTCTCCTTGCGGGAGGGTGATCGCGAGGGGCTGAAGGCCATCACAACCTGGCTGGCAGACAGCCAAGTGGTCAGCGTCGAAGAAGCAGCGGCGATACAAGGCGTGACGGCGCGCACCGTTGAGAGCCATCGAGCTACCTACGCCAGGACAGGCAACAGTGCTGAGCTGGTGGACCGGCGGCACTTCAATCCCGGGCAGCAGAGCGACTATCGAATGGAAGCCCACAAGGCGGCATTGATACGCCAAGCTACCCTGAACCTGGTGCAAGGGAAACGGAACAGTGAGCGGGAACTGGCAGCTCAACTGGAGCATGCGGTGAGCGACCGCACGGTGGGGCGGCATCTGAACGGGATAGGCTGGCGGGAGGCGGAAAAGGCCGGATTGGCAGAAGCGGTGGCAGCCTATGTGGAGGCAGAGCGGCAGCGAGCGTACTGGGCTGGCGTAGCGGGAGAGCCGCTGGAGAACGTTTTGACGAGTAGCGGCCCACGTGAATGGCACACGCCGCAGAGGGGATTGATAGGAGCAGCCTTGGGTGTAGCCCATCTGGCGCTCAACGGTGCCTACGAGAGTCTCAGAGGATTGGACGTTGCGCCTGGGGCCGCGCTGAGTCAATGGCCGCTGCTGCGGGTGTGGCATACCTTGCTGGTCTACCTGCTGGTGAGCGGTGGGGCGCGTGTGAGCCAAGCCAAGTACTTCGATTGGCGTGGGGTGCGCGGACTGTTGAGTGGTTGTGCTGGGCTGTCGGCCACGAGTCTGCGCAACTGGTTGGTGGCGGTCGCGCAGCGTGCCAAGGAGCCCATCACTGTGCGCCGCTCGGATGGGCGCCAAGAGCGCATCACCCGCCTGCAAGACTACCAAGAAGAAAGCATAGCCCAGCGACTGAAAAGCGGGTTGATTCAGGCTCGGGCAGTCTACCTGGATGACTATGTCAATGCAGTCTTTCGCCGCGAACCGCTGGCCCGAACGAAGCACGGGACACGCTACGGAATCTGCAAAGCCTTCCGTCGCCATATGACGCAGGACGTGGACACCGGACACACTGTGACTTGCCCCCTGGGGCCTGCGGACGTCACCCCCTTGACAGTGCTGCAGCGCGTTGGGCAGTTGATCAATGGCGGACTGGACCGTGCAGGACAAGGCAAGCAATTGAAACTGGTCATTGCCGACCGCTGGTGGAGCGTCAAAACGGTCATCTGCCGGGCATTGCAGACAGGACCCAAGTTGCTGACCTGGGGCAAGGACCACAAAACCATTCGGGAAGCGCTGGCGGGAGTCAGTGAAGCGGAGCTCAAACAACACCCTGTCACGGTCGAGGTGCAGGACGAGGCGACGGGGCAAGTGGTGAAAGAGGAAGTAGGCTACCGTCTTGACACCGAGCTGTCCATCTATGATCTGGAGCAGCCCATACGAGGGCAGCCAGAAGCGGGTGCGCTTGGTGGTGGGGGTCGAGCAGGAAGAGATGGACGTAGATGCCGTGGCGGAGGGGCTGCGTTTCCGGCAGCGGGTGGAGATTGTACTCAAACAGTTGCAGCGCCGCGTCAATTGGTCTGCCTTTGGTGGCGGAGAGGCCCAACAGCGTCCTGTGGCACCCCCGACACCCGACGCGCAGCAGACCAAGAAGTGGCTGAAGAACCGACGTCAAGTCGCCACACGCTTGGTCAATAATCAGACCAAATTGAAAGAAGCCGAGCGTGAACTGACACGCCTGCGTCAAGGAGAACTCGCCACCAATGGCCTGAAATTGGGAGTTCAGGACTTGAATAAACTGATCAAAGACCTGCGACAGCGTATCAGTCGCGCCACGGCGCGGCTGGAAGAACTGGATGCCTGGCTGAAATGGGCTGAAGACAGTGGGCCTCAGCCAGAACAAGCACCCGTAGCTGAGTTGGACCTGACGCGCGAGTCCATCCTGACCCAACTCAAGCTGGATGTTTTCACCGCCCAGGAGACGCTGCTCGATGACTTCATCGAGCACGCCCTCAAGCCCGTGCTGCGTCAAGAGGCCGCACAGCAAGCCGCTCAACGGCGACGGCACGCAAAGCGCAAACGCTCCACCGCCAAAGGACGCGCAGGAGAGCCGCTCAGCACCAACGTGGATGAACTCTACCAGATCAAACTGGCCAACCTGCAGCGCGAGACCATCTTGGAGCGCTTGCTCAATCAATCCGGTGAGTTTGTGCGCCACAAGACGAATCGCATTATCCTGATGGTTGCCGATCGCTTTGAGGATCGCCGCATACAGGCCGCCTATGAACGCTATTGCGTCATCCTTAACCAACGCGACATCCGCGTCCCTATGGATGACGGTGAACCGTGGCGATTGCTGTTTACTTATCACCTGGATACTCCATCATCTTCTGCGCAATTCAAATGACGCACTTCGATGCTGGTTAATCATTTATGATTCTCAAGATTGGAAACAGCGTCACGATAATGCCCACAACTGCAAGGGCCCAAACCAATTCGATGAGCATTCCTACGATTACTTGGTTTTC
>JBDGZZ010000718.1:0-2039 GCA_039588335.1 Gemmatimonadota bacterium
CCGTCACAGTGCTCCGGCACGATCTCGTAGCGAACCAGCGCCGTGCACACACCGGCAGGACAGCGTCGCTCCTCAATGTGGGCTTCGTACTCGTCACGGAAGTACCGCAGCGTGGAAAGCAGCGGCGTGGCCGCGTTCTGGCCCAGTCCACACATGCTCGTCATATTTACCGTATGCCCGAGGTCTTCGAGAAGCTCGAGATGTCCCCTAGTTCCGCGCCCTTCGCAAATATCGTCCAGGAGTTCCGTCATCCGCTGAGTACCCTTGCGGCAGGAATAGCACTTTCCGCAAGACTCCTCCTCCAGGAAGCGAGTGAAGTAGCGGGCCACGTCCACCATGCAGGTGGACTGGTCCATGACAATCAGGCCCCCGGAGCCCATGATCGCCCCGGCCTGGTGAAGCGCTTCGAAGTCAATGGGCAGATCGAGCAAGCTCGCCGGGAGGCAGCCTCCTGCGGGACCACCGGTCTGGATGGCCTTGAATTTCTTGTCATTGGGAACCCCACCACCGATGTCGTATATGATCGAGCGGATACTGGTCCCCATGGGCACTTCCACTAGGCCGGCCCAGGTCTCGACGTTGTTGATCACCGTAGGCTTGCCCATGAAGCCCGCTTCGACAGGATAGGGCGGCCGTTGGCGAGGCTCTCCCTTCCGGCCTTCCAGAGACGCGATGAGGGCCGTTTCCTCGCCGCACACGAACGCGCCCGCGCCACGGACCACTTTCAAGTCGAAGCGAAAATCAGTACCTAGAATTCTGTCGCCCAGAAGTCCGGCCTTCCTCGCGTCCTCGATGGCCTTGGTGATGCGCTTCACCGCCAGGGGATACTCGTGTCGCACGTACACGAACCCCTGACTGGCACCGATCGCGTAAGCACCGACGCTCATCCCCTCGATGACTCGATGAGGGTTGCCCTCCAGCACGCTCCGGTCCATGTAGGCACCCGGATCTCCCTCGTCGGCATTGCAGACGACATACTTCCGCTCGCCGGGCCGTTTACGAGCGGCTTCCCACTTGGGGCCGGTGGGGAACCCGGCGCCGCCCCGACCCCGCAGGCCGGAGCGGGTGACGAAGTCGATCACTCCTTCGGGTCTCATCTGCTTCAACACTCGGGCCAGGGCTTGATAGCCGCCAACGGAGATGAAGTCCATGAGGTCGGTGGGGTCTAGTCGCCCGTTCTCAGCCAGGATGACGCGGCGCTGATACTTGTAGAAAGGAACGTCCTCTTCGCGAGGGATTAGCTTTTGTGTCTGGGGATCTCTGTAAAGGAGCTCTTCGATCGGCTCGCCGTTCAGTACTGTCTGCTCCAACACCTTCTTCACATTATGCGAGTGAACCCTGGTGTAGAAGAACCCGTAAGGCTGCAAGGCAACCAGCGGGCCCATTTCACAAAAGCCGTGGCAGCCGGTGCACTTCAGCTCTACTTCATCAGCCAAACCGCGATGTGCCAGGGCTTCCTTGAAGGCGCCGACCAAGGCCTCCGCCCCTCCCGCCAAACAACCTGTTCCCGTGCATACTGCGATGCACGGGCGCTGCTCCCGGCGGCGCTCAACGAGACGGGCTTGAAGGGCCTCCAGCTGCTCAGCCGACCGAATGGGCTCCGCCAGCCTCACACTGGCACCTCGATCCTCGCCCGGTGTTGCAGACGCCGCAGCAGGACCGGAATCTTCAGAGCGGTCATCTGGCCTTTGTATTGGTCATCAACAATCACGACGGGCCCAAGAGCGCACGCCCCGACACAGTGAACCGTTTCTAGTCCGTATTCCTGGTCCGGGGTCACTTCACCCGCGCCGATGCCCAGGCGGCGCTCGAACTCCCTCATCACCCGTGCGGCACCGCGCACGTGGCAGGCCGTGCCCGTGCAGACGGTGAACTGATGGCGTCCAGGGGGACGCAGTCGGAAGTGCTTGTAGAACGTGGCGATACCATAGATTTGGGTGGCCGGGACGTCCAGACTGGAGCCAATGCGCTTCAAGGCAATGACAGGCAAGTACCCTAGGATATCCTGCACGTCCAAGAGGATCGCGATCAGCGCGGTG
>JBDGZZ010000719.1:0-2182 GCA_039588335.1 Gemmatimonadota bacterium
GTTCAGCTATCTTCTGGTCTTTGTGCTCCGGCAGCACCTCGGCAAAATAAGTGTCGATGCCCAATTCGTCTGCCACAGCTCTGGCCACCGCCGCGCTATCTCCCGTGAGCATAGCCACCTCGATACCCATCTGGCGCAGGCGCTCGACTGACGGCCTGCTCTCAGGCCGGACCACGTCGGCCAGGGCAAAGGCTGCGGTGACCCGTCGCTCTTCCACCAGATACACCACCGCCTGTCCCTTTGTGCCTGTCTCAGCGGTGAAGCGACTGAGAGCATCCGGCAAATCCAGCTCTAGCATCTCCAGCAGGCGGGGGCCGCCGACGAAAACGGTGCGTCCGTCGTAGGTAGCGCGGATACCACGCCCTTTGATCGCCTCAAAGCCGCTGACCTGGAGCGGGGTGACGTTGTATTCTTCGGCCTTGCGGCGGATGCCGCGGGCGATCAGGTGCTCGGAGTCGCCCTCGACAGCGGTGGCCAGGGCCAGCGCTCCCTGCTCGTCCTGGCCGTCGACGGTGGCTATGGCCACCACCCCGAACTGACCTTCGGTCAGCGTGCCTGTCTTGTCAAAAATGACCGTGTTGATCTGGCGAGCTTCTTCCAGCGCCAACCGGTCGCGGACCAGGATGCCATTGCTGGCCCCCTTCCCGGTGCTGATCGCCACCACCAGCGGAATAGCCAATCCCAGCGCGTGCGGGCAGGCGATCAGGCCCCAGACGTAATGGCGGCGACGCCCAGGGCAACATAAAAGAGCCAACCGGCCGCCTTGTCGGCCATGACCTGGGTGCTGGACTTGCTCTGTTGAGCCTGCTCCACCAGCCGCATAATGCCGGCCAGGGCGGTTTTGTCGCCGGTAGCCGTCACCCGCACCCGTAAACTGCCATCGCCATTAATCGTCCCGCCAATCACCGCATCGCCGGGCTGCTTCGACACCGGCTTTGACTCGCCGGTGATCATAGATTCGTTGACGTCGGAACGGCCATCCTCAACCTGGCCATCGGCCGGGACGCTACCCCCTGGGCGGACCAGGATCAAGTCGCCGTTCTTGAGTTCGTCGACCCGCACGGCCTCGGTCTCGCCATTGGGCCGGATACGCTCGGCGGTGTCGGGCATCAACTTGGCCAGTTCATTCAGCGCGCCCGAGGCCTGGCGCACGCTGCGCATCTCAATCCAGTGGCCGAGCAGCATCACGTCGATCAAGGTGGCCATCTCCCAGAAGAAGCCGCTGCCGGGAGCAGCAAACACGGCAAAGGCACTGTAGGCAAAGGCCACCGTGATGGCCAGCGAGATGAGGGTCATCATACCCGGCTTACGCTGGCGCACCTCCGGTACAGCCATCTGCAGAAAAGGTACCCCACCATAGAAGAAGATGGCGATGGCGAAGAACGGGCCGATCAACCAGCTGCCCGGAAACTCCGGCATACCGAAGCCCAACCACAGTTGAATCATCGGGCTGTAGAGCAACACCGGGATGGTTAGCACCAGGCTGACCCAAAACCGGTCGCGGAACATCTGCTCGTGGCCGGTGTGGTCTGCATGGGCGCTGTGCCCGGCATCGTGACCGGCGTGGGAATTCTCATTAGCCATATGATTGTTCTCCTCGTATAAAATGATGAATGATGAACGATGAATGATGAATTGAATTGATGGTGTCGTCCCGCCAGGGACTGTCACATTTCTCTGAAAACAGAATTTATAGGACAAAGTTAAGTTTGTCCTATACACAACACCCCTTGATTATAAATCAAGACCAATAGCGAATGCAACTGCTGAGTTGGAACAGTTGCATAGAATGTTTTGGCTATGGCCTCGAGAGATGTGCCTGCAGCGCGATCAGACCCTCAAGGTTTCGATCACTCGCTGTAGCTTACTCCGAGCCTCATTAGCTATCGGCTCCAAGGCTGAGCTTTCCGTGACGGCCAGCATAGAGAGGGGGTCCATAACGGAGACTACACTGCCTCCATCTTGCTCGTAGACGATGACATTGCAGGGTAGGAGCAGACCGATCTCCAGCTCGTTTTGCAGAGCTTGGTAAGCCAGGTTGGGATTACAAGCCCCCAGAATAATATAGCGCCGAAAGTCGGCATCGAGCTTCTTCTTGAGCGTAGCTTTTACGTCAATTTCGGTCAAGATGCCGAACCCTTCTTCTTTTAGGGCTGCGGTTGCTTTTTCAATCGCCTCTTTG
>JBDGZZ010000720.1:0-2036 GCA_039588335.1 Gemmatimonadota bacterium
TAAATTTCAGCGGTAGTATAGCTGGCCCAGTGTTCTTTCCACCGTGCTTCGTTCTCCTCAACCGTGAAACAGAGGCACACCTTACACCACGACTGTACGCCGTCTCTGGATGCGGACTTTTTGTGGAACTCACTTAAGGCTTTCTCCTCACCGCATTTTGGGCATGTCTTCATAGGCCAACCTCTCCGATCATGGTGGACTTGCGAGCCAGCGTAGCCATGAGCGACTCGTCCAGAGAGTCGGGGACCGCGAAGATCCTCGCCCGGCACGGCTTGTCCTGTCCGATCCGGTGGATCCGCTTGATCGCTTGGTCGTTGTCTGCCGGGGACCAGCTTGGCTCCACCAGCACGATCTCATGGCTGCGGGTGAGCGTTATGCCCAGCCCGGCCGCGCCCTGCTGTGCGAGGAACACGCGGGGGACGGGCCACGTGCCGTCGAAGCCGGAGAAGGGGATGCCTGCCTTGAGAAAGCTGTTGGCAAGCTGTGTCCCGGCACTGTGGTGATGGTACAGGACTACGAGGCTGGCCTGCGGGTCGTTCGCAAGCTCGCGCACCAACTCCTGCGCTATCGGTGTTGCCTTGTACTGACCCAGCACCCTGCGGAGCGTTGATAGGCTCAGGTCATCTGACGTGAGACTGATGCCGCCCAATCCCATGAGTCGTTTCCGCAAGTCCGGATCCTTCGGCAGGTGCTGAACCGTTACGCGCAGGGGCGGAAGCTCCAGCGCCACGTCCTGCAGGCGGCGGCGCAGCATGATCTCCTGCAGCCACGGCTTCAACACCTCGCGGGCGGCGGGCTTGTTGCCCCAGACCCGCGGGCCGTAGTCGCTGTCCGACCAGCGGCAGAAGTAGTTCATCCACTGGAAGGCAGTCGTGATACCGCGTGAGTGAGGCTTCTCATACCATAGCGCCTTGAAGGGCGGCCATAGCTCCCGCACGTCGTTGGGTACGGGCGTGCCGGAGAGGAGCCACGCTCGGTCGGCAACCCGTGCCAGCCTGAGTGCAGCCCTTGTGCGCTTGGCGCCCGGACTCTTGCAGTAGTGGGCCTCGTCGAGGATGACAAGGTCGAACCTGCGAGTCAGGTGAATGGGGTCGCACCGAATCAAGGAGGCATAGGAGATGACGGCAAGCTCGCCGTGCCCTCCCCAGAGCTTCCATTCGCGCTTCCATGTCTCCTGTACGCTGGCCGGGCAGACCACCGTGGTGTAGCGCGGCTCGACTTGTTGCGTTGCTACGACCGCCTGCACGGTCTTGCCCAGCCCCATCTCGTCCGCTAGATAGGCTCGTCTTCGCTGGACGAGGAAGGCCACCCCTTCTCGTTGGAAAGGGTAGAGTTGTCGCTGAGTGTCGGGAGCTTCCTCCATTTCACCTCCTCGTCGTCAAGATACCATGCCGTACCGTACTGGTCGGCCGCGTACAGCCCGCTCATTCCGTCGTGGGTCAGTGCCACTATGCGCCGTTGCATCGTGTTCTCCTCATCCACAGTGTTTCCTCCTCCGTCCGTCCAGAAGCAGCGGGGTGATCTCCACCTCGCGAGACTCCCAGCGGTGGTGGGCGTTCAGATGCCAGCCCTCGACCACGATCCGGACTCCGTCTATGGACAGCAGGGCTTTGGCAATCTCGATCATGGGGCGGGCGTGCCGCCCCTTGCCATGTTCGCCACATGCGATCTTGTTGACTCGCGCCGATACGTTGGACCAGCTTGTTACCTGCAGGAGTATCAATGACCCGTGCCTAACTGCCAACAGGTCTGCGAACCCGAAGGTGTCGTGGCGGCGAACGATCTTCCCTATGCGCGAGATATGTTCGCCCGCCTCCACGAAGTAGCCTTGGGCTCGCCACTTCTTACGCGAGTGGGTCAGGAAGTTGTGCATTCGTCCTCTCTTTGCGTAGGCGTGGAGGCAACTTCCGTTCCTCCAGCGCGGCGACTTCGGCCCACAGTTTGCGCCATAGTACGATACGCGGATTATCCTTCGTAACACCTTCCAGTGTGCCGAGCGCCTTTAGTCGGCTCTCCAACGTCCGTTCCGGTGCGTT
>JBDGZZ010000721.1:0-4007 GCA_039588335.1 Gemmatimonadota bacterium
CACCTTTGCTTCTAGACCTCCTCGGACGCTTTTCCCCAGCCTAACTTACCACTATACTGGACAAAATAACTCTTTTAGGCGCAAAAGTGGAGAAGTTGTCACCAGCTGCCATCTAGCTAAGAACCGGGTAGAAAGACAGTGCCAAAGAATGTGCCCTCAAGCCGGCTCATTCGAGTCAACTCCACCCCTTTCTTTTTGATAAGGTGGCGGCCCATAGCAGCTAATCTACTCTTGCCCTGAGGGGGAAGGGGGAAGTCATGGCGAGAAAAAGTGGCAGCGACGCCACGATCCCGGCAACTGACGGGTTTGAGCTGGCAGCGACGATATTTGAACCGAAAGGCGACCCCGGCTCTGTAACGATCATCAGCGCGGCGATGGCGACGCCCCGGCGTCTCTACGATGTCTACGCGCGTTACCTGAGCCGGGCCGGGCATTTCGTCGTGACCTATGATTATCGCGGTACCGGCGACTCGCGCCCGGAGAGCCTGAAGGGTTTCCAGGCAAGGATGCGCGAGTGGGCCGAGCAAGATATGTCCGGGGTGATCGCGTGGGCGCGTGCCCAATGCAGCCCGTGCCCGCTGTTCCTCGTTGGGCACAGCTTCGGCGGGCAGGCCGCTGGCCTGCTGGAGAACACAGCTGACGTCCGCGCGATGGTCACAGTCTCCTCACAGAGCGGCTATTGGGGCCTTCATCCGGGCATCGAGAAGGTCCGGGTGTGGTTCTTCGCCCACGTTGGATTCTTCTTGCTGTCGTCGCTGTATGGCTATCTCCCGTGGAGCCGCCTCGTCCGCGGCGAGGATCTTCCGAAGCAGGCGGCGCTGGAATGGGCGCGTTGGAGCCGCTCCCCGGATTACCTGGGTGGCGACCGGACTCTTGAATCGCGGCGGAATTTCCCCCGCTTCACCGCGCCAATCCTGGCCTACAGTTTTAGCGACGACGTCTGGGGCTCAGCGCGGTCGGTGGACGCGATGATGTCTTACTACACCGGGGCCTCGCTGGAAAGGCGGCATGTGACGCCCGACGATCTCGGCCTCGACAAGATCGGGCACATCGGTTTCTTCAAGTCAACGGCGCGCCCGCTGTGGCGCGAGGTGGATGACTGGCTCGCGCAGAAAACAGGGTGATCGCCCGGCTAGCTACACATCATTGCTGGCGAGCAATTCATAGGCGGCGAACCCGCTACATGCACCTGCCACGTTGTTGAAAGAGTTGACCGGCACGGTTCAAAAGAGTGAGTGTCTCTTCATGGCGTGGCGGGCGTGCTACCATCAAGGCGCATGTCCAAAGGTGTCCGGCTGCTAGCTCTAGGTTTAGCCACCGGACATGTTTGCAGAAAAGGTAGGAATGAAGGCAATTGGTACCGGATCAACAAGGGCCAAGCAGCATTCGACGAAGCCCCAGCCGTCCTATGCGGGTCACCTTGTTGTCTAGATTGACTTTAGGTACCTGGACACCAGAGGTGACCAACCGCATGTAGGCTCACATCGCTTCGTTGAGTGCCATGCCCACGACCGCGATGACCAGCAGGTACGGTACATACACGGCCCATTTCTGACCCCGGGCGGACAACCTCCCAAGCTCGGCAGCCTGTGACTCAGAGGGCGGCCCGCCGCCATCCTGAATCTGCGTGACGCCGGTAGCCGTGCCCGCTGTTAGCAACGCAAACCAGGAGCGCGTGAGGAACATAAAGATGCCGCTGAGGACGCTCAAGGCAGCCGCGGCAATTGTGACCGCGATTAGACGCGTGCGGGCTACCAGCTGCTGCATGACCTTCATCCCTTCCTGGCCCGTAGCCTCCACAGTCGGTGTTAGGTAGCCCACAAAGAACAAGGCTGTCCCTGCCCAGAATACGCCCGCGAAAATGTGGACCACTCGGAAGATAGCGTACAGGATGTCCATCGAAATCTCCTCTCAATGACGAAGCCCTGCTTGAGATGGATCCATTATATGATAGAAATCCTGCGGATTGTATCGAGCGCTACTTCAGCCAAAGATGTCCGGTGGCTAGTGATACTGTTGGCGAACCCCCAAAAGGGCCAGATGGGCATATAATGCTGAGAAGATTCCAGCATATAGAGGTGGCCCATGTCCTTGAAAGCACAGCCTATCCCGCCGGTTCCCGAAGCGACCGCAAGCGCTGCCCGTGCTGCCTTTCGCAAAGGGAACGTCTACATGCAGATGCGGGATGAATTGGGGAGCATCTATACCGACGATCTGTTTGCCGACCTGTATCCACCGGACGGGCAGCCAGCGATTGCACCATGGCGGTTGGCCCTGGTAACGGTGATGCAGTTTGCCGAGAACTTGAGTGATCGGCAGGCTGCCGAAGCGGTGCGGGCACGGATCGACTGGAAGTACGCCTTGAGCCTGGAGTTGAGCGATGCGGGGTTTGATTATTCGGTGTTGAGCGAGTTTCGAACGCGGCTGATTGAGCAGGCTGCCGCCGGGCGGCTGTTGGAGGCGCTGCTGGGACGGTTCAAGGAGAAGGGCCTGCTGAAGGGCAAGCAGCGGCAGCGCACCGACTCAACGCACGTGCTGGCAGCGGTTCGAGAGATGAACCGGCTAGAGAACATAGGCGAGACGCTGCGGGCCGCCCTCAACAGTCTGGCGACCGGGGCCCCCGATTGGCTGGTGGAACACATCCCGGCCGAATGGTTGGACCGCTATGGCAAGCGCTTTGAGAACTGGCGGCTGCCTCAAACCAGAGCCGAAAGACAGGTGCTGGCGGATACGATCGGAGCCGATGGCTATCTTCTCCTGGAGGCCATCGCGGCGGCCTCAGATCTTGCCTGGCTGCGGGACTTGCCAGCCATTGAGCTTCTACGGCGGATGTGGGTGCAGCAGTATTGGTGCGACGAGGGGCAGGTCAAACAGCGCCCCGTCAAAGAGATGCCGCCTGCAAGCACGTGGATCCGTTCGCCTTATGACGACGAGGCCCGCTACTGTAATAAGCGGAGTACGGACTGGGTCGGCTATCGGACGCACATCACCGAAACCTGCGATGAGGGCCATCCGCGCCTCATCACCCACGTTGAGACGACAGAGGCCAGCCTGCAGGACTGTAGAGGCCAGCCTGCAGGACTGTGAAATCGTCGACAAGATCCAGGGCGACCTGGCGGCCAATGATCTGCGTCCCGAGCTTCACCTGGTTGATGCAGGTTACGTGGACGCGGAAAATCTCGCCCATAGCCAACACGAGCACGGCGTTGATCTGTTTGGCCCGACCCGCCCGGATACCAGCTGGCAGGCCCAATCCGAAGAGGGTCTGGATAGGTTGCAGTTTGCCGTCGATTGGGAGGCCCGGTCGGTGACCTGTCCTGCCGATCAACGCAGCGTGGTCTGGGCAGAGGGGCTCAGCCAGGAAGGAACACCGGTCATCCGGGTTCATTTCTCACCGGCTGCCTGTCGGATCTGTGAGCGTCGCTCACGCTGTACCCGGGGCCTCAAACGCGGACTGACCTTGCGCTTACAGGCGGTGCATGAAGCCTTGCAGCAGGCACGCCAGCGCGAACAGACCGATGCGTTCTGGGCAGACTATCGTAAGCGAGCCGGGGTTGAGGGGACAATTTCCCAGGCCGTGCGTGTGGGGGGCATACGTCGCTCTCGCTATGTCGGCCTGGCCAAGACCCATCTCCACTGTGTGGCCACCGCCGCTGCCCTCAATCTCTTTCGCGCTATCAACTGGCTCAATGCGGTGCCGCTGGCCGCCACGCGAACTTCCCGGTTGGCCGCCCTGGCCGCATGATTTTGAGTTCGCCAACAGTATCGCTAGTTTAGGGTCCTAGTAGCCGGACACCTTTCGGCATTGAGCTTCCGCAAAAGACTGGGAGCTTGGTAGCGTAACCTCACCAAGCTCCCTTTGCGGATACTGGGCAAGCAGCTCTTCACTCAACAGGCGCAAATTCGACGGACGGCTCACCAGTCTCCCTATCTAACACACCCTGCAAGAATGACAGACGAGGTTCACATGCGTCCTCGACGGCGACGAAGCTAAGATTGCCGCTTTC
>JBDGZZ010000722.1:0-2429 GCA_039588335.1 Gemmatimonadota bacterium
TGGTGATCGTGGTAACTGTCGATGACCACACCGAACCAGTCGGAGTCCAACAAATCCATGTCTCTGCGGCCCAGTCGCGTGGTGATGGGGCCGTCGTCCCATGCGCGGATCCCGATGTACAGCGCGTCCGCATCGTACAGGATGCGTACTTCAGTCGGCTGGCTCACCGGCCGCCCCTCTTCGGGATCGACCTGCGTGAACTCGGTGACGGGCACTACCGTTGCCCAAACGGCTTCGTCAAGACGACCGTCGAGATCGATCTCCTGCGCCGTTCGCGTGGCCGACGCCACCGGCGGCTCGACGTATCCTCCGTTGCTCGATCCCTGCTGCGCCGCAGCAACGGTCGGAATCAACGAGACGAGCGCAACAATCCCACCAGCACGCATACCGGACATGCTCCAGTCTCTTCCGGTGCTGAGTTTTAATCTGAAACGCAAGACTATCTCACAGCCGCGGGCTACGCCCACAGACTGCCGCCTGTCGCTAGCACCGCGACCATGAAGCGAAGGTGAATGTGAGATGAAGCTGGGTAGGGCCGACGTATCGGAAGCTGTGCGTCAGTTTTCCCTGCGCGTGCCGCCTGTGCTCCGCTGCGGTAGCTGCTGAGCGGGAATGGCACGTTGGACCTGCAACCCCCGCGCGGCAACGGCAGCAGGTGAAGCCGCCGGTATCGAGCCGCTCAAAGCGAAACGAAGAGCGTTCTCCCAGATGAGGTAGAAGTCTCCTTCAAAGCAACAGTGCCGGGCGTAGGACGGAAACGTGGAGACAGCAACGAGGCGCTGTCCCCCGGGCTCCGTGCGGTACCCTATCAGCGGCACGCCGTCGGACCATGACGCTACCACCGTTGTTCCTGCCTTTGGCGCCACGCCGCCGTGAAAAGAATCCACTAACAAGCTGTCCACCCCCGCTGTGAGTGGGTGAGCCACGATCGATGCCATGTCCAGGGAATCGGGGACGTACTCGGAACCCTGGGGACCCAAGAACGGGTCGATCATCTCCAGGGCTCCCCAGCCGGAGCTGGTGAGTTCGGGTCTGAGATTGTCGCTGCGGTCCTGCCAGTAAAAAGTGCCGATAACTACGTTCCCGCCTGCCTGCACAAAATCGTACACGACATCACCTACGCTCGGCGCATTCCCAAACAGGCCGTTCTCGTACAGCAGCACGGCCTGGAACGTCGCAAGGAATGCGAGCGTGGGCGTTTGGCCGGACACGTTCATGGTGTCGAACTCGATGCCCAGCATGCGGACCCCGAACTCCTGTAGGACCGCCTCATTATCGAAATCGCTGTTGGACACGATCAGGACCCGGCCAGTTCCCTCGCCTATTACGATGACGTCCACAGTATCTGCCTGGCCGGTGAGCAATGATGCGACGATGCGGGCGGTACCAGGCTCGGAGCCTCCCAGCACCTCCCCTACCGCAGGATCTGGCACGGATGCGTGCAACGGATCGAGCGAGTTCCATGCGATGGGCGTGCCCTCGAGCACAGCCTCGTTGGCGTCGTAGGCAGCCGCCTCGAGCGTTATGGTCTCCCCCAGCCTCACCCAAGCGACCTGAGTCAGGATCTCGACCTCCACCGCCTCTGCACCGACTCCCACGTACTCGATCTCGAGCTCCACCGGAACCGTACTCGATCTCGAGCTCCACCGGAACAGCCGCTGCAGCTTCGTCCTCGCTGGGGCTGACCTCGACCGGCCCCCCTGAGAACGCGACATCACCCGCCGGCGTGAGGAACTCGACCGTCATCACGAAGAGGTCCGACTGCGATACGATCGGCACGGGTAGGGCCAGGTCCACCGAATCAGCGTCCGGCGAAACCGTTATGACCGTATCCAGCGCAACCGTTTCGTTGTCCACCCGGGTCAGGACAATGTGGAGTTGAGTGATCTCCACAATGTCCGCGTTAGCGGCGGTGAATCTTGGGGCAAGAGCGACGTAACCAGAGCGGAACGGTTCGGGTCCGCCCGCGTTTTCTGCGCAGCTAAGGGCCACGGCGGCGGCCGCCACTAGGGCGGCCAAAATCAACGGTCGGCGATGAACAGAGATCATGGGCATAGAACCATAGAATGTGTCGGTCGGAGAGACGGAGGGCAAGAAAGGTGCCAGCCACCGGGGGGCATTGTCTCGTAACGGCATAGCCCATAACTGGTTACACCCGCCGAGCTGCTCCGCCCGAGGGATCAACGAGAGCTCGCCCTCGAGGTACCCGTTCAATGTCCCGGCTCATATCCCCCTCGGACAGGCGGTGGTGCGCGGCTGGGTTGTGGCGGTAGAGCTACAACGACCTGCTATTGGACCACAGTATCCATTGTACCCGCCGCCGAGCGGCGGGTGGTCAGCCAAGCGCCTAGGTAGGCGAGTGCGGCAACAAGATAGAGCGCTTTGATCCCCACGATCATCGAGGAGTACTCCAGCAACCCTCCCACCAC
>JBDGZZ010000723.1:0-2965 GCA_039588335.1 Gemmatimonadota bacterium
CTCTCGCGAGGGCCGAACGACTACGCCAAGGCGTGGACATCCGATGGTGCGATGGTCGTGCTTGCCACGATGGCCGAAGGTCTCGCCGATATCTCACTCCTGAGTCTCGAGGAAGATCGTTCCGTCACCGAATTGCTCTCCGGCCCAGCGGACGAGCGCGAGCCCGCCCTGTCTCCTGATGATCGATGGATCGCCTACGTCGCCGACGACTCCGGCCGCGACGAGGTCTACGTGCAGAGCTTTCCGGCGCTCGGCAGCAAGGTGACGATCTCGGTGGACGGTGGCACCGAGCCGCTCTGGTCACCCGATGGAAAGACGTTGTTCTATCGTCACGGCTACCGGCTGATGGCGGTCGATGTGGAGCCGGGTCGGCTCCTTTCTGCCGGCGTTCCGCGCATACTATTCGAAGGGCCCTACTTACTGCGCCGCGGGCGTAACTATGATGTGACGCCCGACGGTCGGCAGTTCGTGATGGTCAGAACGGCAGAGAAGTCGTCTGTCGAGTTCTACGTGGTTCTCAACTGGTTGGAGGAACTCGAGCGCCTTGGTTCCACTGCGCAGGATTGACCCTGCTTTTGCATGACGACGCCAAGCTCCAGGCCCTCGAGGCCGCAACGCAAGGCCATAAGGTGCGGTCAAGGCGCAGCGATTAGACGTGTCACGCGGGGGAGGCGGCACGACAAACCAGGCCGGCAGGGCTAGCGGCGTGGCGTCTTAATCCTCCTTGAGTTCTTCGACTACCTCCAACTGATGAAGAAAATCATACACATCCCAATACATGATATCGCGCTTGATCTTTCCATCTTCAAACTGGAGGATTGAGACGCCTCGCACAAAGAAGCTTTTTCCTGTCGCAGGAAAGTCAGGATAGTCTCCAGTATGCGTTCCGCTCCACACCCATTCCGCTGCCGCCCAGTCACCAGCTTGGATGAATCGGGTCAGCTCATCTTTCATGTCAGGAACGGCAGCGAGGTTCGTGGCTATGATTTCTTTTACCTCCTCCTTGCTTGTTACGCGGAATCCGTCAGCTGTTACATCTTCATACACCAAATCGTCCGTGAAGATGTGATCCACCTCTACTAGGTCACCGCCCGACCACACAGCGCAGAGATTCTCGAACGTCTGCTGCTCCCTTGTCTTCGATGCTGAAGCCTTGCCCTTCCGACTTACTTCCTCCGGTGTCTGAGCACATGAGGAGCAAGTGAGCAAGGCCACAGTGCAAACAAGAATCGATGCGGACCTCAACATGATCAGCTCCTTACGCAACAGACCGCCATAGGACCTTTCTTGGGTTGTCACCAAACACGTGCAGTTGACCTACAAGCGGGGGCCACCGCCACAAACCCGGCCGGCGGCGTCAATGCGAGTTGCGGTTCGGCAAAATCACTGCTCCTGTGGCAGTTCCACCCTGTGCCACCACTCTCTTAACTCCCGACACAGTCCAGTCTCATCAAAATCGAGAAGGAAGATCCCATCTAGGGGGCTGCCGAATGGAGTCTCGTAGTATGCCGCATCTTCAGTAAACAACGCCGCGGCTGCATCCGGGTTCCTGGTCTCCCACGCTTGTCCGTAGGTCTTGAGCCAATTCGTGAGGTCGGTAGAGGTCATTCCTTGGTCTTACTCAAGTGCGTCTGACGTGCGGCCAACCCCCGCCCCGCCCTGGCCCGGGCCGTGCGGGAGTGAGGGGCGGGGCAGATTGGATCGGCAGGTTCATGCGATTGTTAGGCGGCGCACCGCAAGCCCTTCCCGACAGTCTTGTGAGGCGTATCTCGCTCAAACCCGCTTTCTGCAGCTCAAGGGCGTTCAAATGAGAACACTGTGGATTGTTTCACGACAAGCCGCCACTCCCCATTCTCCTGACGATATACGTTGGTGAACCGCCGGTGAAGCGTTGCTCCAGGTCCCCAAGGACTCCCCTCGGGCGCCGACTCGAGAACCGTAGTTTCCTTGCCCATGATCACAACGAGGTCGCCCACCTCATCGGCATAGTCAATGACTGTTTCAACCGAGCGATACTCGACCTCACCACTCGCAAATAGGGACAGAAGATCGTTGCGGTGATAGATCTTGTTGTTTGGAGCGTTAACCACGAGGTCCTCGGACAGCAACTCGTCAAACACTGCAGCATCGCTTGTGAGAGCCGCGGCTACTAAGCGTTCGTGTGCTGCCAGCGCCTCGACCACGGCTGGTGTTTTGCCGGACCCATCTGCGACCCGTCCAGCTTGCACATGGCCGGCAACGAGAAGAAGGAGCGCGAAGGTTGCGGCGGCGAGTGCTAATATTCTCAAGGTCAACTCTCCTCATAGGATCAACGTTTCGCATAACCTGCGCCCCGCCCTGGCGCGGGCCGTGCGGGAGCGCGGGCGCGACAGGGCGGACCGGCTGCTTCAAGGCGTTGTCAGCTGGCTCAGAGACTTCCACCTGCATCAACCGCCTTCGATCACTCGAGCGACAGAACCTCCACACGTGATGCATTCACCCTGGAGGATCAGATCGCCCCGCTCGATCTTGGCCTCGAATCGAACGATGGTCGTCGATTTCCGACAAGCGACGCACCAGACGTTGTTGAGATAGAGTGTCTGAGACCTCGCACCCAATTCTTTCCATCGGCGGGCGGCCTGCGGCGTGAACGTGTTCTGGTTGCTCATCCCCTCTACTCTTCTCGCCGGCCTAGTAGAGTAGAACCCTCGTGCACGCGAGCCGTCTGGCCGCCACCACAAACCCGGCCGGCGGGGTTAGCTGTGCTTCCAGGGCATTCTACTCCACGGACTCGCCCCCCTTGCGTTCCGGCAGCCCATCCTCATAGACTCCGGGGAGACCATAACAGTTGGGGTACTCCGTGCCACTTCAGCCGAGCCAGATGCTGTCCCACTACCGCCTGGTCGAGAAGATCGGCGCGGGCGGGATGGGGGTAGTCTACCGTGCGCGCGACCTGCACCTGGAGCGCGACGTGGCAATCAAGGTG
>JBDGZZ010000724.1:0-3105 GCA_039588335.1 Gemmatimonadota bacterium
CCTCCTTCCACCTGTAGCCCTGGGCCATCGCCGCCCCAAAATCCGCGTGCACGTAGGGGGGGTCTCCGCAATAAGTCCCGTCAAGGGAAATCAACTCAACTGAGCGCTGCCAACTGACGGAAATCAACTCAAGTCCCCGGGAGGGGACAGGCGATACGGCACCTTCTGCCAAGTGAGGGATAATAGGGGTACCATAATTCCCAACTCACTTGAAGGAGGTGCCGTATGTGTATTGTACATCCAAAGGACGTGGAAAGTCCAGCCGCGTTTGCATGTGCGCAGGCCGGATGCGAGAGGTGTGTGAAGTCGTTGTTGAACCGTCACGAGAGGTTGGTGCACAGCGTCTTGCGCCGACAGTGGCGGGGAGAAGTAGCGAGCGCCGACCTGCTGCAGGAAGGTCGGATTGGGCTGTGGCAAGCGGTCATGCAGTTTGACGCTCAGCGCGGGGGTGCGTTTTCGACATATGCTTGGTATGCGATTGAGCGCCGGATGTGGCGCGCGATACGTAGGGACTGCAGGCAAAGGGAGCGAGAAGATGCGTGGGCACGAGCAAGGTGTACATGGTCGGAGCCAGAAAACTCATTGCACATAGCCGAGGATGGCTTGTGGTGGGGGACGGTGTGTGCTACGTTGGACAAGATGGTCGTGCATCTACCCGAACCGCTGCAGGAGGTAATTGTCGTCTTCTACGGGCTAGATGGCGGGCCGCCGAGCACGCTGGCGGCGCTGGGGCGCTGGTATGGAGTTACGGGAGAGATGGTCCGTGTGTGGCGCAACGATGCCTTGGTCCAGTTGCGAATGCCGCTCTATTCCGCCCATCTGCGCCAATTATGTGGACAGGCCAGCCGAGCTGCCTACGCGCGTGCACAGGCGCTCAATGGGATGTGGTTGGGACGGCGACGGAGGAGGAAGGTACGATGAGGACCTTGCTCATTCCTGCGCTGAGTGAGGAGCGCGCGTTGTTCCTCCCCCCAGACCAGACCGAACTGCCCTGTGTGCCGGACAGCCCTTTTCACGACCTAGTCGCTCTGTCGCGCGCTGAAATGGCTGCATCACGCGGGGTGGAAGCTCCGGAGCGACGACTGCTGACCAAACACTTTGTGAGCACCTTTGCCTGGTCGGAGATTCATCCTCTGCTTCCGCTGCGCTTGGTCGTGCCCTCGGACGTGCCACCCTGGCAACCTCGACACTGCCGGTCGTACTACAAGTGGCTTCCCCCAGAAGAGGCGCTCACCGCCGAGGATCTGAGGGGGATAGACGACTTTGACCTGGTGCTGCGCCTATTTGACTTTAGTGCCTGGCGCCCTATCCTGGCGCAACGCTTTCGTAGCCAGTTGGGACCGCCCCCTTTCGACCCGGTCAGCTTGGGCTTGGGTGTCCTCCTGGCCCGTTGGAAGCGGTGGGGATGGCCGACGTTGCTCACAGAACTGCACTCTAATGATCGTGGCGGGGGCTATTGCCGTCGTCTGGGATTCGCTCCTGACGACCTGCCTTGCGAGTCGACCTTTCGCATGGCCGTTGGCAAGACCAAGAAACCATGGGTGCTACAGTGTGCGGATAGTCTGGCCCTGAGTCTGATGGCTTACGGAGCGACCCGCCACAGCGCGGGGTGAGCGTTGCCACCGACTGCCAACTGGTGGCCGCACGTTCTCATATGCGTTGTCGCCATCAGAACGCCAACTGCTTCCTCCCCCGCGATGTGCGCACCTGTGCTGCTCGTGAGGCAGGCAAAGAAGGCTGCGCTTGTGACACGGAAGCTTGCACAGAACACTGTCGTCTGGTCACCCCACGCGACCCCGATGCCACCTACGTCTACTATGCTGGCTCCAATCAGCCTACTCCCTCCCAACAAGAAGGACAGTCATCCGACACCACGCCTTCCCGACGGGGCAAGCATCATTTCGGCTACAAAGACAAGACCTTTAACGTCGTCGACGACCGCCTTTTCACCTTCTGGCCTCTTTCCGGACCCTTTGCTTCTGCCAATCGTAACGACCACCTGTTGACCATCCCTGGCTTCCAAGACCTCTGTCGTCGCTTTCCGGGCCTCGAGATCGCAGAGATGCTGGGCGATGCCGGTGAAGGCTTTGATGAGATTCTACTCTTTGCCTTCCACACCCTCCACGCCTTGCGCACGATCAAGATCCGTCACCACGCCTGCGACAAGAACGCACTCACTTGCCTGAAACGTGGATATGATGGGCAAGGCAATCCACTCTGTCCGCACGGCTACCGCCTCTCTTTCAACGGGCACGACTATGCGCGCCAAGACAGCAAGTGGCTCTGCCGACTGCGTTGCATTGCTCATCCGACCCCAGACCTCGTCCCCGACGACTGGACAGACGAACAACGTGCCGCTGCGCTCACCTGTCCTTACAGAAACCCCGATCACCCCTTGGGCTACAGCGTCGTCGTCAATGCCACCCTCCCAAAGGACAACGACGTACGTTTGGCTCGCGACCTGAGGATCGGTTCGCCTACCTGGAAACTGCGTATCGGCCGGCTCAGCTACTCTGAAAGCCGTAACGCCAACCAGACCCGTCGAGACCTCAAACGCTCTCCCTGGTTCGGCAAACCCAACAGCACCAAGGCTCAGTTCTTTGGCGATATCCTCTCCTGTGCGCTCAATGTCGCCCGTTTCGTGCGCGAAGCGACGCTCGCTGCAGAGCACTCCGCTGCCACCGGCATCTGAGCAGGAGGGGACGCACTTTCTCTTAGCTTGCCTCCCCTCTACAACCTAGCGAACATCCGTTCTATCTGTTGTGTTGACACAGATGGCTCAGTTGCCCGCGCCTACTCGCCAACTCCCACACTTCTTGGACTCCCTCCGTCTGCTTTCCCGCGCCTCCGAGCCGCGCCTTGCTTTTCGTTTTGTATCCATCTCGACTTGTTGCGCCTCCTATCCGCTACTTGTTGCGTTTCTGCACCCTGTTATCCGCTCAGTCAACTGCCCAAAACACGATCAACTCACCGACTTGCCTCCAGCCTTTTGTTCCTATTCCCTCACGTTAGTTCCTATGTCGTCTCCGCCGCCGACTTATTGCGGAGACCCTGTGCCTACTTTGCTTGCCATACCTCCTTTTCCAGGTTATAATGTAAACGTCT
>JBDGZZ010000725.1:0-1342 GCA_039588335.1 Gemmatimonadota bacterium
AGATCGCAACCTGTCGTTATCACAAGAGCAGGTTTTCCCAGCACGGAAGGAGAACGCCAATGGACAGGTATATCGGGCTGGACGCCCACACGTCAAGCTGTAGGTCGCCACGATCGGTCCCAGTGGCAAGCGGCTCCGGTCGCAGGTGGTCGAGAATGCGGTCGATCTGTTGGGGCTCGGTGATGAAAGCAACTATGCGCATTTCTTCGCCGCAGCGGGGACATGCTAGCGGATCGACCTCGAAGATGCGTCGCAGCAACTCGGCCCAACGTCGCCGTGCCTCGACTAGTGCCTCGGGCTGCGGGTCGACCGTGACGAGCGGTTGTTGTTCGTCTCCTTTGTTGGCCTTTGAAAGCAACTATGCTGAACCTCAACTACAATCAGCGCGCTACCGGGGCACGCGGTCTATTCTGATCGCGGAGTCGAAGTCGAGATAATGACGGTAGTGACGATTCTCCATCCAGAGAAGCAGCGGTGACGATTCTCCGTGATCTCTGATCACGAAGGGGCGGACGTTGTCGTGCTCAGAGCCGGCAGTGACTGGCCTCGAGAGCCAGTTGGCACCTTCATCAGTGGTCCACCAACGCTCGATCTCGAACCTTCCCGCTACCGGTCGAGAGAGGTATACCTCGCTTGGGTCGCCGTGATCGAGCACTATCCCACCTGAGTAGTGCGGCTCCGGCTCCGTGATTCCCTCAGGCGTATCGGGAAACCAGCCACCAGCCGCCGTGATTTCGATGTCGAGCCACTCCTCGCCATCCCAACGCGCATAGTGATAACGGTGGTCGGACTCTTCCGGCAGACGTGAGTAAACGATCACAGGATTGCCCTGCTCGTCCGCCGCAACGTCCCAGATCCAGGCCCTTACACCGGTAACGCGGCCGTCGTACACGAGATCAGTTCGCTGGTGGATCAAGGGCAGGTCCGTCATCGTCCCGACGAGCGAGCCGTCGGCCCTGGTGAAGGTGCCGCCCCGGTATCGGAGGTAGTAGATGCTGTTCTGCGGTTCGTTACGGGGATGCCCGTCCGTGAATGCGAAGTGGATGGTTCCGCGTCCGTCCGTTGCGATCTTCACGTATGGGCGCACTACCGTAGAGTCGTATGATTGAATCAGTGTGCGGGCGGGCGCCCAGGTGCTGAAGTCGTCGGTGTAGCTAAAACTCGGTTTGAAGTTGCCGCCGCGCCAGAAGAGGTACACACGCCCTCCTTCTTCACTCAGACGCACCGGATTCGGATATGTGTATCCTCTCGGCCCCTCGGTGTTCGAGCCGACTTCATACCGTTCACTCCACGCGGTGATATCCTCAGGCCGCAGGGACATACGGTAGTACATCGCATCGCT
>JBDGZZ010000725.1:1391-3647 GCA_039588335.1 Gemmatimonadota bacterium
TGATCGTCACGATTGAAGGCCGGGTGCACAGTGAACTCGGCGCGCTCTCCGCTCTCGAGGTCGAGACTCGACACGACGATGCTGCCAGCCGAGTCAACCCAGCCGGCATAAACCCGATCATGGTCGCGATGGAAACGCAGTCCACGCGGATCCCCGAACCAACACCAGGCGCCACTAGAAGCAAGAACGGGGTATTCCTCGGAAGGCCGAGGGTAAGCTTGCTCACGCTCACAGGCTGTGAGCGCAGCGCTAACCAAGAAAAGAGCGAAACAGCCAGTTGCCGAAAGGGTGTTAAGCATTCTCAGTCTCTACCCTCTCCTTTATCGATCAAGCACCCGTCGGTCGTGAACCCAAAGGTCGTAGCAGTTGGTCGAAACGTGTGTCGGACCGCGAGCCATCATTGTCCGGATGGGGCACGATTGAGGTAGATGACGTTCGGGCCGTCGGAGTTGGCGGTCGCGATCTCTGGGAATCCATCGCCGTTGATGTCTCCGACAGCCACACCGTACGTGACGTGGTCATCATCGCCGAATCACGATAGGGATCATAGTGGTATGGCGTCCGCAGCCGATGTTTGTTCAATCCGACTGACAATGAGTGCGACAGAAGTATGGCGTTCTCCGCTGGGAGATGGCAACCTGCGGTTGTCAGACGAGCAGGTTCCCCCAGCACGGAAGGAGAACGCCAATGGACATTCTCCGCTGGGAGATGGCAACCTGCGGTTGTCAGACGAGCAGGTTCCCCCAGCACGGAAGGAGAACGCCAATGGACAGGTATATCGGGTTGTGCCTCGGGCTGCGGGTCGACCGTGACGAGCGGTTGTGGTTCGTCTCCCTTGTTGGCCTTGCGCCGCATTCCCCTAACGCGCGACGCGCACCAGCCGTAGTAGCGCTGCATCATGGCGCCGTACGCGTTACGGGCGTTCTCGCTGGAGACGCCGCTGGTGATCGTGCAGACGATCGCCTCGTACGACCCGTCGCTGTGCCACCAGTCGTCGCCGGTGAGATCGGCCCCGACACCCCGCGTGCCCGTCGCGTCTTCTCCATGGCACGCCGAGCAGTTGCCCTCAATCTTGAAGAGCTGCTCACCGCTCTGCACCATCTCCTCGGTGACACCTAGTGGCAGTGCAGCGCCTTGAGCAGCGAGCGCCACGGGGAACGCTCCGACGAAGAGTGTGGCGACGGTAACAGTGAGCGCGAACGGCCGCCACCGTGTGGGGCGGCCGTTCACTCGTGTCGGGGGGCCGCAAGACTAGCCGTATCGAATCAATTCATGGAGTGACAGGATAACGCGACGCGCCGGCGACGGCCCGGTCAGGTTCTCCACCCGTCAGGACGCCGAGAACGACCTCCCTAGAAAACATCATAAGATCATTGTATGGTGGTATAGTGGTATGGAAACGACACTGCGCCGGATCATCGCCTACACGGTTTCAGCCAGGTGTGCGGCTACTGACAGGTGGCCTGATGTGATTCGGTATCCCTGAATATGGAGTATTAGGAGAATAGAATGCGGCTGAAGGACTACGATACGACCCGTCCGATGAGTGCTACAGTAGTGAGTTCAACGCGGATCACGCCCGATGACAGCAAAACGGAACTACGGCACATTGACCTAGCCGTGGACAGCATAGATTTCAGCTATCAGGTAGGACAGAGCATTGGTGTCCTGGTACCTGGTCCCCATGAATTCGGCCAAAAGGAATACCTGCGTCTCTATTCCATCGCCGGCGGCGATACGACCGATGACTTCAAGCCGGTGATTTCGCTGTTAGTGAAGCGCTGCTTCTACATTGACGATTTCAATGGCGAACGCTACGACGGTAAGGCGTCCAACTATCTTTGCGATCTGAAGGACGGCGACCCGGTGACGTTGGTGGGCCCCTACAATCTGGCTTTCACTCTGCCCAAGGAAAAAGACGCCAATCTGCTGATGATCGGGCTGGGTACGGGGATTGCCCCCTTCCGTGCTTTCATCAAGCATATCTACAGTGAACTGGGTGGTTGGAAGGGCGATGTGCGCCTGTACCACGGCGCCATGAGAGGTATTGAACTGGCCTACATGAACGACCAGAACGACGACCTGAAATACTATTACGACGAAGAAACCTTCAAGGCTTTCGAGGCGCTCAGTCCGCGTGCCCATTTCGACGTGCCAGTCGACTTGGAAGGGGCCATAGCCCAGAACGCCGATGAAGTCTGGACCCTGTTGCAGGATCCCAAGACCTACGTCTACGTGGCCGGCCTGAAGAAGATT
>JBDGZZ010000726.1:0-2943 GCA_039588335.1 Gemmatimonadota bacterium
AAAGGGCATGATGAATCGCAACCAACGGTCGTAGGGTATTCCCGCCATCGCCAAAATGCCTATGAGCACATATTGCGTCGGAATCAGAATGTTGCTGAAGCCGTCACCAAACTGGAAGGCCAATACCGCCACCTGCCGCTCGACGCCCACGATATCCGCCAACGGTGCCATGATCGGCATCGTTACGTAGGCCTGCCCACTTCCCGACGGGATAAAGAAGTTAAGGACGCTTTGTACGAAAAACATCCCGACTGCGGAAATGGCGCTCGGAAGCTCCTGGATAGGAACGCTGATGCCGTAGACCATTGTATCCACCACGCCGCCCTCATCAAGGACTACCTGGATGGCGCGTGCCACGCCGATCAAAATAGCCACGCTCGTCAGGCTGCCGGCGCCAATGCTGAACTCGGTCGCTGTCCGGTTCGGACCCATGCGGGCAAGGATGGCGATGACAAGAACCAGGCCGGCGAATAAGCCCTGCATCTCGAACAGGCCCCACTTCCAGACGATCATCCCGTAAATAAGAAGAACCATTGCAGCACCCACCGCGGTCATGATCCGTTTTTGCACACTTGACATTGGCGCCAGATCTGCCAGGCCGGTCGCTTCCTGGTTACCGGGCATCGCCGCGCCCGCCGGCACTTCGATATCAGCCACCAGGCTCGCCGAAGGATCCTGCTTGATTTTTTTCGCATAAGACCAGACGTGATGAATACCGATCCCCACGAAGATGACAAAACAAATAAGGCGATACCACATACCCGACGCAGGCTCCAGCCCGGCGATGTCTTGTGCAATCAGCGTGGTGAAGGGATTGATGATGGCCGGCCCGTAGCCGGCACCATAGCCAACCATAATGATCCCGATTGCCGTCATCCGGTCATAGCCAAGTGCCAGGCACATACCGACGAGGACGGGCACTAACGGGTAATACTCTTCGCCAAAACCTACGGTGCTGGACCCGAAGGCGAACACGGTCATACCCCCGGCGAATAGCCAGAAGGGTTTATCTCCCCAACGTCGAAGCAAGCTCGCCATGCCCGCCTCGAGTGATCCTGTGGCGCGGAGAACTGCAAACAGTCCGCCGATGATGAAAACGAAAAATATAATCTCGTGAGCGCCGCTAAAACCCTTGGGAATAGCCGTCAAGCTTGCGAACGGTGAAACGGCTGGCACGTCCGGCGTTAGATGGAAGCTACCGGGAACCACCTGCATCCGCCCCGACTCGGTCTCCACTCGCTCGAAGCTCCCGGCGGGAACGACGTAAGTAAGGATTTGCGCCAAGATCACCATCGAGAAGAGGATGACCAGCGTGTGCGGTACCTTAAATCGTCGTTTTGTCATGGCAATGAGTTTCTTCTTGTCAGTTATCGGACTGCGGATTCTTCACGTACCTGTCGAACCAGTTTAGAAAACGTTCGAGCAAATCTTTTTGGTAGACCGGCCGCCGTATGCCATGGTGCGCGTCCGGGTAGACCACCAACGAAGCTTCGCGGCCCAGCTGCTTCATCGCCTGGTACATTTGCTCGGAGTGGATGATCGGCTGATTCCAGTCCTTCTCCCCTCCGATGAAGAGCGTCGGCCTCCCCTCCGATGAAGAGCGTCGGCGTGGTGATGTTCTCCACCTCCATGAACGGTGAGATGCTATCCCAGAGATCGCGATTCTCCCACGGGGGACCGAGTTCCGTATGCCACCACAGCACGTAGGGATCGTGACCGTAGGTGGTCGTATACCATCCAACGCTGGCGCCACTGACGGCGCCTGCAAATCGATCCGTCTTGGTTATGACTACATTCGTCAGCGTCCCGCCAGACGACCAGCCGCCGACGCCGAGCCGATCAGGATCGACGTAACCTTGTTCGATGACGTAGTCAGTAGCCACGATCACATCTTCGACATCGTGTGTGCCATATGCTTTGTTGAGGGAGAGTGCGAAGTCGAGCCCCCGTCCACCTGAACCCCGAACATTCGGCATCACCACGACGTAGCCATTGGCGGCGAACAGCTGCACCCGGAAATTGAAACCATAGTCATACTGCGACTCCTGACCGCCGTGGAGCCAGAGAATGGCCGGGTATTTCTTTCGCGGATTGAAGCCACTCGGCTTGTAAACGAAGGTCTGAATCTCGGTTCCGTCGAGAGTGGGGAAGCGCAGCTCCTCCGCGTCCGCCAGCGCGATCGACTTCAGCAGTCCGTCGTTGACGTGCGTGAGGCGGCGCCGCTCCGGAGACGTGGCAGACGGCGAATCGAGGACGAACAACTCGCCCGGCAGGCGAGGCTCGCTGACAACAGCGACGACGCTGCCATCGGGCGCCACGGCGGTCGCCCCGACTGCGACTCGCCCTGCGATTGGCCGGCTCAGCTTGCCATCGGCGACCGACACGGCGGCCAGGTGGACCTGACCATCATCCTCGAGCAGCACGTAGATACGGTTTCCGTCCGGAGAGAAATGCGGATTGTAGGCCTTCCGGTCGAGAGACTCCGTGGTGAGAAGCACGGGCTCGTCGTCGCCGACACGGATGATCGCAACTTTCGACTGCAAGTAGGAATCGGGTACGTCGGTCCGGTCCGTGTACGTCATAATGTAGCCGATTCTCTCGCCATCGGGGTGCCAGATCGGCGAGCCGTCGGAGCCGGGGTTCGTGGTTACCCGGACTGGTTCCTGTTGGTCGTACGGAGTGCCCGGATCCACCAACCAGATGTCGGAATTAGAACTGGCGTCCGGCTCGGCAGTGCGGTTACTGACAAAAGCGATCTTGCTGCCGTCCGGGGACCAGGCCGGCGAGTAGTCCTCATAGTCGCCTGAAGTGATCTGCGTAACAGCCTTCTTGTCTATGTCAAAAACGTAGAGGTGAGAGCGCAACCGGTTCAAATAACCCACGTAATCGTCCTTGAACTTCAAACGATCGATTACCCACGGCCCTGGTCCTGTGTCCGGATCC
>JBDGZZ010000727.1:0-2080 GCA_039588335.1 Gemmatimonadota bacterium
CGCAACGGCGAGTCGGCCGGCGGCCTTGTGCAGGCCGTAGCTATCAGGGAATCGGCTAAGCCCGGCGCGATAGGTCTCCATCGCTTCGAGACGCCTGCCGTTGCGTTCCTGATCATCACCCACGGTGAGGAACTCACCTTCGCTGCGTTCTTCCAGTGGCGGGTACGAGTGCGTGGGCTGCACACCGACCTTGATCTCCGATGCCGGCGTGTAGTCGTAGTCTCCCTCAGTGTGTGCGATTACAACGGTACCGGTGCCGGCCCGAAGCTCGACCGTATATTGTGCCTCGACGCGCAATCCAGTGTATTCCCGCGTGAACGTTGTGGCGGGATCGAGATGCACTTCCTCCGTGGCTACCGTTTCCGAACCAATTCGCAGCGTAATAACAGCATCGTCGAACTGCCGGGTGACGTTGAGGGCAATATCGACCGCAGTGGTTCCGTCACCATCGGCTCTGCGGGTCATGTTGAGCAGGGCATTGGGGTTCGCCCGCACGAGCCCACCTAGGTCGCGGATTGGCATCCAGTACTCTGAGAACCGGACTACCTGCTGGGGCTCGAGGAAGCCGTATGTTTCCTGATCTCTGAACAATCCCGCCTGGATCTCCACGTAGGCGCTGTTGTTGTCGGAAAGGGCCCGCCGCCAGTCCAGGCCGTCAGCATCACTGCTCCACGACCAGATCTTCTTCGCTGGGAGGTCCAGCGCGGGTGAGTAGTGAGCGACACCAGCCCGCGTGCGTGGATGATAGACTGCCATGTAGGCTTCACGACTGCCGTGACTGAAACGGGAGACCGGACCATAGCGGTGATTTCCCACCACGCTGTTGTCCACGCCCCTGGAGTCCACTGGCCACGTGTCCACATCGCGGAAGCCATGTGAAGCGGTAAACCGCATCGGGTATATAATCCGACTGTCATCCCACACCTCTACCGCCGCGTTCGTCCACCAGTAAAACCGATGGCGTGAATCGCTTCTGTTGTAGAGCGTCGCATGTTGTTCCAGCACGGTACGGCCCGGCCTGATGGTGAGCTGAACCGTCCATTGCATACCATGCACACGGTCGATGTTTCCCACCCAGACCGACCCGCTGCCGTCGGGTTCAGTCGTGATGGCGTAATCCACGGGTGACGTCGTCATCCAATTGTGCGAAACCGGAAAATTGAACTCGATGCCCAGAGCGGCCCATGCTCCCCGGTACCCGATCTGAGTCAGCTTGATCGAGGGGTTGGCGTAGAACATTTCTGCGCCGTTCAGTTTGTCAGTACAGCTGTAGAGGTGGCCGCCAAGATCCGGCAACACGACGCACTTCAAGTACTCGTTCTCGAGCATGAGCGCGCGCCAGGACTTCGACACGCGGCGGTCCGTCAGGTTGTTGCGGATAGTGTAGGGATAATTGATGCGTCTCGGTGCAAAGTAGTCAAAGGGAGGATTCGGGTCCGGCGGGCCCTCCTCGTAGGTCGGTAGTGAGACCGTGTCCTCCCACACCCGCACTGGCGGTGGCTCCTGTGCCGCTGCCCGCGATGCGGAGCTCCAAACGCAGCAAGCAGCGAGAGGGATGCAGAGGCACTTGAGCATGGCTCCGCTGCCCGCGATGCGGAGCTCCAAACGCAGCAAGCAGCGAGAGGGATGCAGAGGCACTTGAGCATGGCTGACCTGAAGATGAGTAGTTTCATGTTCCTTAGAGTTGTTACAGACCGGTGATGTGCTGAGATACGGCTCATTGCCCGACGACCTCAGCAAGATCTCCACGGCTCGCGGTCTGCAGAATGTGCACCACGTGCTCACGATCCGTCAATCCGAATCGCCCAACAACATGACTCTACCGCCCACTCAATGAAGCATGCTGGTTTGCCCTGCAATAGGCACATATCTTTCGGATTGGGTGGGCTATCTGCCGAGGCCCCCATTTACAATCCTGACCTCAGATATCGGAGCAGGTGATGAAGCGACGCGCCTTTGTGCAAATGGGTATGACCGCCGGGGCACTTGCCACCATGCCACGCCGCATCGCAGCACTTTCGAGTGCCGCAATCCAGCAAGCAACTGCCGGCTCCGTGCTACTCGACGCCAACGAGAATCC
>JBDGZZ010000728.1:0-2161 GCA_039588335.1 Gemmatimonadota bacterium
AGGCGCCGTCACTCTGGCGATGCGCCAAGACTGGACCTCACCGGGGAAGCCAACGATGGAGACCTTGGCAAGCGTAGCCAAGTCCCGGTTCTTGGTGGCGGTCAGAAACTCGTCGACGACGTCCCGTTGTGACTTCCCGCAGGCCAAGAGGATGAGCGCGCCGCTTGCGGCCACGGCGATGGATCTGCGCATCGGCCACTACTATCGCACAGGCTGCGGTTCTATGGAACAGCTTGCGGCCCTGGCGGGCTGAGTTGCGGTTCTACGGAACACATCCGTAGGATCGAGGAGCTGCTCGGCCACAAGGACGTCAGCACGACCATAGTCTATTGCCACGCCCAGAACCGAGGCGGTCGCGGCGAGCAGAGCCCCATCGACACGAAGGTTTGACGTGGGGAGGTCGGTGGGACCTTGTAGGTGACGACAAGCGTCCCCAAGCCCCAAGCCTTTATTGTCATATCAATCCCCCATCCGCTCGATAACAGCTCGCCGCCTCCAACCTCCCCCGTGCCAACCCCATATAACCAGGCAACTTGGAACCTCTGAAAAGTAGCGCGCGAACCGAATAGAAAGTCGCGCTTGCCGTCCACACGTGTTATAAAACAGACGATCGACGGAACCTTCGAATAACTGTTTCTGCGGACACCGAGTGTGCGATGCGATCTCCCTTTGGTTTGAACGCCGCAGCTAACCAGCCGTTGCAGCGGACGACCGGCGCCGGCCTCACTAGGAAATGAGGGAAAGGCGGCACCGTTCGCCGCTGAACGGCACTGTTACACGGCACGTACTACAAAAGGAGGAAAGGATGTTCTTCCGTCCGCTGACTGCACTGGTGCTGGTGACGGCGGCAGCCGTTTCCTGCAGTAATTCGCGTACACCTGGCGACGCCCAACATTCTATCGCGGAAGTGCTCGCGGCGGTGCGGGCCTACAATGTGGTATGGGAGCAAAAAGATGGCACTGCCATCCGCCGCCTGCTAGCCGAGGAGTACCGATACTTCAATTCGAGAGGCATTGTTCGGTCACGCGAATGGTTCCTGGCATTTCACTCATCTCCAGAGCACGTTCTGGAAAGCAGTGTGCGAGATGAACTGGAGGTCGCGTTGCATGATAACACTGCTGTGGTGAGCAGCCGTTGGCGTGGCTCCGGAACATATGAGGGGGAGCCCTTCGACGACGATCAACGGTGCACTCTCACGTGGGTATTTGATGATGGCGCCTGGCGACTGCTGGCCGAGCAGTGCACCAACATAGTCAACTAACGATCGCCGGGCTCGATCTGCTGCGTGCCGTCTAACGAGCGCATACAGCAGACGACGCGGCTCGGTTCTTAAAGGAAGGCCATTGCAGTCATGAAGTTGGTGAGGTTCGTCACCCGATCAGCCTCTCAAAGCGCGAGCGGTAGCACGCCGCAGCTGATGCGCAGAGCCGTTAGGCAGCGGCAGACCTATGGACCACGTCTTCTGGGTACTTGACGGTCAGCTCGGAGGTCGGCCCGGCCCTACAAAAGAGCCTTGGAGCCCGGCGGGACTACGCTCCGCGATCGACGTCGTTCACCTGGATTCCTCTCCCAACCGCGGTTCCGCCGGATGCGGACGCCGAGCGCACGTGTCTAGAGTTGCTCCCCCGCGCCGAAGCGTATCTCTCCGAGCAGCTCCACGCGGGTCGTAGAGTTCTCGTTCACTGCGTCTCCGGCAAGGATCGCACCGGCATGCTACTTGCGTATCACCTTGCGCGAACCGAGGGTCTCACAGCTCACGAGTCACTTGACCAAGTCCGCAAGGTCCGTCCGGCAGCGCTCAATGCCGAAGGCTGGGAGGCCATGGCAATTCGCGTTATCTCTCAGTTGCTCGCCGCTGCCTAACAAGCCGCTGAAGCTGACGGCCGAACGCGGTACACCACCGATGCTTGGTGGTGGTCAGGGTCCCCCGGGGTGGGGCGCCCATGGTAAACTCCATGCCGGCGGCAGCTTAGCGGCCAGACGTTAGGTGGCGAACCAACGGGTGCGCTTGAATCCGGGGAGCGGTGAAGATGCGAATACGAAGCCGGTCCACAAGGGTCCTCGTCCTAGGCGTCGGAATCTGTCTGGCTTCCTGCCACGAGGCTCCCGAACAACCGTTCGAATGGGTCACCGGCTCCGTCCGGTCTGCGGACAGAGTCCC
>JBDGZZ010000729.1:0-2248 GCA_039588335.1 Gemmatimonadota bacterium
TGCTTGTGAAGAAGAAGTATTTGCCGTCGATGGTAACGAAGGGTCGGTTTTCGTTCGCCGTGGAGTTCACGCCCTGCGCCATGTTGACCGGCTCGGTCCAGGAACCGTCTCCTTCTCTGAAAGAGATGTATAGGTCCCCGGCGCCGTCCCCATCCGGTCGCTCGTACGAGGTGAAGATGAGATAGGTGCCATCCGGCGCCACGTAAGGATCGAATTCCTCATGTGTGGAGTTGATCGGAGTACCCAGGTTCTCTGGTGTGGTGTACTCCCCGTCAACCAGCCTCGAGCGGAACAGGTCGCTGTCTTCCTCGTCGGGATTCCAGGAGAAGAAGTAGAGTGCGCCATCAGTTGTCACAGTCGGATATGCCTGATGCTCAGGCGTGCCCATTGGACCTAGCACAAGCGACGGCGTGGACCACCGACCATGATCCCATTGCACGATCCAGTTTCTCGAGAACTCGCGGGGCGTCGACCCCCCGTCAATCGGCCGGGTCGAACTGAAGTAAAAAGACGTCCCGTCAGGTGCGAGCGTGAAGTCTCCGCTGTACCAATCGAGCCTGGAGAAGGGCGGCGGGACCCGAAACATCCTCCAACCGCCTGGCGCATCCTCACCTTCCAGCATAAGCTGTGCTATGCCAAATCTTCGAAACACCACCCTCCTGCCGTCGGCCGAGAAAACGATGCAACCTTCGCCCGCGCTTGTGGAGACGACGCCCGGCGCGAAGATCTCCGGCTCCATCCCGGGTGGAGTCTGTCCAAACTGGCATCAAGAGCGACGCGGCGGCAATCCAGCCTTTGGCAGTTTGGCCAATCATGTCTTTGTGGCTCCTGGAGGGCAGTTTCGAATGGAAACAGGCACTCGTTGCCGACGTTGTACACCGGCTTGGCGAAAGAGGTTCTGCAAAGTAGTGCTCCGGATCCCAAACCAGGAGTAGTTGCCCGCTACCATCAAACCACACACACCTTGTCCGCTTTCCAACTCCATCCTGGTTTGCGCTCCTGCCAGCCTGGCGACAGCGCGAACGCCGCTTGTCGGGCCCTCGACTCGGTTGGGTCAAACAGTGCTGGACAGCTCCAATGGCGTGCGTCTAACTTGCGACCGGTCAAAAAGACTCCCACTTCAATCAGTAAATCAGGCGTCACACCGGTCAGAAGAGGTCGAAGATGCGTTATTCCGTCCTAAACGTCGTACTTTCAGCAGCTTACCTTCTCGTCCCTTCCCCGCTAGCAGCTCAGGAGCCAGGAGAACATCAGGGTTCGCTGGGCTTCTACCGCTACCCGGCGCTGCACGGTGATACCCTAGTCTTTGCTGCTGAGGGCGATCTCTGGATCGCGTCGGCAAGCGGGGGCGTGGCACAGCGACTCACCACGCACCACGCTGAGGAAACTGATCCTGTCATCTCTCCGGACGGCAGGACGTTGGCATTCACCGCCCGCTACGAGGGACCGGCCGAGCTTTACACTATGCCCCTCGCAGGCGGGGTGCCCGTACGGCGGACATACGAGGCTGATGCCTCAGTTGCTACCACGTGGACGCCGGATGGTAAGCTCGTCTACACTACGAGACGCTATTCTGGACTGCCGAAATTCATGATGGTTCAGCTCAGTTTGGATGACGGCACACGTGAGATGGTTCCCCTTGCCACAGCCAGTGAAGGGGCCTATGACGGGACGGGCACCAAGTTGTTCTTCGCGCGCCCGGCATTCCATAACAACGTCACCAAACGATACGTGGGTGGCACGGCCAGAGATGTCTGGAAGTTCGAGACAAATGCACCAGAAGCGGTAGAACTGACTGGCGACTACGATGGCGAGAGCCACTCACCGATGTGGTGGGACGGCCGGGTCTACTTTGTAACTGACAGAGACGGCACGATGAACGTCTGGTCCATGGACGAAGACGGTGCCGATGTGCGCCAGCACACCCGTCACAGTGGTTGGCATGTCAAGCACCCTTCACTCGCTGACGGTCGAATCGTATATCAGCTGGGCGCCGACTTGTGGTCGTACGACGTCGCTGCGGACCACGCCGAGCTGATCCCGATCACCCTTGCCTCAGATTTCGACCAGCTGCGTGAGAAGTGGGTCGAGGATCCCATGCAGTACGTAACGTCGGCACACATCCACCCCAAGGGAGAGAGCGTAGTTCTCACAGCTCGAGGTCGCGTGTTCGTGGTGCCGACAAAACAGGGACGGTTCGTGCGAGCGTCGCGCAAAGATGGCGTGCGATTCCGTGATGTGGCCTTCA
>JBDGZZ010000730.1:0-2603 GCA_039588335.1 Gemmatimonadota bacterium
ACCTATAAAGCGTTCCCGGCGCACTCGCAAAGAGATGGATGTCATCCGGGAGGCCATCTATGACGTGGCCGCGCAGGATCATCCCGTCAGCGTCCGGCAGATCTTCTACCGGCTGGTCACGGAAGGACTCATCGCCAAGACGGAGGCCGAGTACAAGGGCACCGTGGTCCGGCTGATGGTGGAGATGCGCCGGGACGATGAGCTGCCCTTCGGCTGGATCGCGGACAACTCCAGATGGATGCGCAAGCCCCGGACTCACGACTCTCTCGCCGACATGCTCGAACAGTCGGCCCGCCTCTATCGCCGGAACCTCTGGAATGATCAGGATGCCTATGTCGAGATCTGGCTGGAGAAGGAGGCTCTGGCCGGTGTCCTGTACGAAGTGACCGCGCCGTGGGAGGTGCCGCTGATGGTCACACGGGGCTATCCCTCTCTGACCTTCGTGTACGAAGCCGCCGAGGCCATGGCGGAGCAGGAGGTGCCGGTCTATCTCTACTACTTCGGCGACCACGATCCCAGCGGCATCGACATCTCTCGGCATGTGGAAGAGCGAATCGAAGAGCTGGCCCCGCTCGCCGACATCACCTTCGAACGGGTGGCCGTCACCACCGAGCAGATCGCCGCGCTGAGCTTGCCGACCCGACCCACGAAGAAGACCGACACCCGCAGCAAGGACTTCAAGGGGGAGTCGGTCGAAGTCGATGCCATCCCCCCGACCACAATCCGCCGCATGGCCGAAGACTGCATCACCCAGCACATCGACGAGCAGGCCCTGAAGGCCACCACGAACATCGAAAAGAGCGAGCGGCTGGCCCTGCGAGAGTTTGCCTCCAGTTATAGGGAGACCGCCTGATGCCCTACCAGATGAGTCCTGCACTGCAGGAGGAGACGGTGCGAATGACCGTCCTCATGCAACTGATGGCGGGCGACATGGACGACATGATCGCCCGCAACCGCCACGGGCCCCGTCGCGTCCCCCGGCACGAAGTGGATGAGATGGAGGCTCGATTCAGCGATGTGCTGACACAGGCCACGAACCTGATGGAGCGGATCAGCACCGAGCAAGGGGAGCAGCGTGACCAGTGCTCATGACGGTGAGCTCCTAGAGCTCCCGGTGCCGTTCATTCGGCATCGGGGGTTTGAGACATAGGCCCCTGATTGGCCAAACGGTTCAACGATTCGGCTACCTACATGCTCAGGCAAACAAAGGCCGAGTACCAAACTGCCTGCGAAGCGCGGGGGTCGAGCCCACCCCTGACCCGCGTGGAGGAAGTGCTGCCGATAGCTCATGTGCATGGACGCTTGAGCCGGGGGCCCAGTGGGTTGGTGCGCGACGCCGGTTCAACTCACATCCGTCATCCCCACTGACCATCAAACGGAATGCCGACCAGATGAAGCAATCATGTACACATCACCCACAGGACTGATCAGGCAATGTGATCACGAAGCCACCACAAGCCCAACACGGACAAAGATTCATCCGACCAGTGCGCGAACATGACATCCACAACAAGCTCCCACACACGACATCGGGACTTGTTGTCCCGCGTTGAGGCCGTCCGCTACCTGCGGTTGGACGTGGCATGTGGCACGGTCGCAGCGGGTGAGAACCTACTTGGGCGGTTCATCCGTGACGGAAAGATCCGCCCGGTGCGGTGGGGCAAGAGCTACCTGTTCTCGCGTCCGCAACTGGATGAGTTCGTCCGGGCGGAACTGGCCGTTCTGGCACGACCTCCGGCCCGTGGAGCCGATGGTCCCGTCGTCAGGAAAGCCCGTCAGCGGGCCGCTGAGGCCGTCTCATGACCTGTTCTCGCCCCTCCAGCGCGAACCGTTGTGCGGGTCGTTGTGTGCTTCCTTCTTTCAACGCCCATCGTCGGCTCTGTCCTTGCTTCACCCCGGTGTCGGCCTTCTCTCCCGTCGCCGGGGCTTCGCCCCCGGTGGGGCCTGTGTGCTCCGCCTGCCCGGAGGAGCTGCCGCCTGCCGGGGACCTTCCTCCTTGTGTGTCGCGGGGTTTCGGTCTCGTGCCCACGACGATCCCGCCCAAGCCCCCCGGCACCTTGCGTCCGTACTCACTTGTCTCACGCCACCGGACGGGCCCATTTGGAGTTTTGTAAGAATGGCTGAGATCAACCGCAGATCACCGGAGAACTCGTTTGAGTTCGAAGCTCGCTTGCGGGCGGCTGGACTGGAGGACGACTTCAAGGCCGACGTTCGTGAGCTCAAGAAGAAGCGTGGTGCCAAGCGCGGGAGTGCGGAGGCCAAGGCCGCGTACTGGGAGTTGCGCAAGAGCGAGAAGTACCGGCACTCGGACGACGTTGGGGACGAGGTTGAGGCCGAGGTTCAGCCGGGTGGTGAGGTCGGTGGTGGGGACGTGGCAGATGTCTTGGCCGAGTTCTCGCCGGAGTCATTCGAGGGCAAGGGCGTGAGCTTCGTGGAGTGTGCGCGTTGGGTGAGTCGGAACCTACACAACGGTGAGGTGGACTTGACGAACGTGGACCCGACAGCGGTGAGCATGTTGCGTTGGGCGCGGAAGCCAGCGAACGAGGGCGACTTCTGGCGGATCATCGGGCCGAAGGTGATGCAGGGCGAGAAGGCTGCGGACC
>JBDGZZ010000731.1:0-2291 GCA_039588335.1 Gemmatimonadota bacterium
GAGTCCGGCTATCCTCTACGGACGGTTCGCGTTCAGCGGGCTGGAACAGCATTTCACAGTGGTGACTTGGGATCAAAGAGGCTGCGGCAAGTCGTACAGTCCGGGAATCGATGCGCAGACCATCACAGTCGAGCAACTTTTGTCCGACACTCGAGAACTCATATTGATGATGAGAGAGCGTTTCGGGACGCCTGCAGTGTATCTGATGGGCGCCTCCTGGGGATCGGTACTCGGTGTTTTCACCGCAAGAGACTATCCCGAATTGCTTCACGCGTACATCGGAGTTGGGCAGTTCGTCGATGCGGAGGCAACCATGAGACTCGCCCACGCAGCCGCCCTAGACAAGGCCACCGAGTTGGGCAACCAGGAGGCGATCGACGAGCTGTCTGCCATCCAGTTATATCCGGAGATCGAGTGGGACAAGTGGAGAGTTGTGGTTCCGTGGCTTGAAGCGTTCGGCTTAGGGGATATTCACGACACGTCATTGTACGCGGCGCTGATTGACTCGCTCAGGCCTGCTACCGAGTACACTCCGCAGGACCTCGCAAACCGAGACGAGTGGGAACAACTCTACGAGGCGTCGCCCCTCAACCCCAATGCCGATCAAGCTTGGGTATATGGGCTCAACGTCCCGACCCAAGTGCCCCGGTTGGAAATGGCAACGTTCTTTCTGTCCGGGAGGTTCGATTATAAAACACCGGGAGAACTCGTTGCAGAGTACCTATCCGTGCTCGAAGCTCCCGCCGGCAAGCAGTTGACTTGGTTTGAGAATTCTGCGCACGCGCTTTTCTTCGAGGAGCGTGAAGTATTCCGTAGCGTCATGCTCAGTGACGTACTGAATGGCCCCGGGGGGTGATGCCGTCTAGCACCTGTGTTGTGAGTATTGTTGTGAGTTGCGTGCAACATCAGCCTCACCAAACGCCTGCGAGATACGACACCGATGCCCAGAACACCGCGTGAGTGCTACTGTTTGTCGTATTTGACCTAGTTTTCGTCCAGCATGGGGTTCAGGGGTGTGTGGGTTCCCGGCGGGTGTGTCAGTTTCTGTGTCAGTTGGGTCGTACAAAGTCTTGCATCGAGGGGTACAAAGTACGACAACGGACGATACGAACTCGCGGTTTGACAACAAGTTGTAACGAGATCATGTAAGACTTGGCCCGCCTCTTGATCAGTAGGCTCGGGGTTCACGTCACCCGGCACGGCATTGCGCATGGACTGATCCGAGAAAACAGACACTCTCTCGGATCAGGAAAGGTCCCGAAGCTTCAGCCACCACCTCGGATGCGGCACCATCCTGCCATTCTTGATGTGGTTGCAATAGGAGTAGGATAGGCCGGTAGCCCGCACCAGCGTGATCACCTGAAGTGACTTGAGCTTGGGCCAGATCTCACGCTTGAATATGGCGGGATCCGGCTTCTTGTGTTCGCGGTCCCACTTGGACAGTGCGCGTCGGTGTTGTGCTTGGCGCTCACCCAGCTTCGTGGGCTCAAGTGCACCCGACACTAGCTGTTCAACAGTGCCTGCGCACGCCTTAGCCTCGCATCGTCGAGACCGACTGGCTCAGCTGCAGTTATGACTTCGCCATCGTTGTCGATCCGTGAGGGGAGATCTTCCGAGTTGGAGCGACCTACTGATTCTCGGTCAGTGTGATGGTGAGGTATGGCAGCTTTTGCGTCGCCGGCTGGAACCTAGGTGGCCCATGTTTCCCGCTGTCTGCGGCACGCTAGCCCCTGCGCGTTTTTCTGGGGTCTGCTTGCCCCCTCTGAACCTACCTCAGGTGGGACGTTGGTGGCGGGGCTAGTCTAGTGACAGTCGAATCGCCGCCTGCCTGGACTCCTGGGCAACATTCTCATCCGTCTCGCCGGCCAATTCGACGCCCGCCCCGAAACAGTCCAGTCGGGCGACGATGGTGATGCTCCCCCAGGGTCCCGAGCTGTGAGCTAGTGTCAACCGCGATACGTTCGCGAAACTCTCACTCTCCCTGAGAATGCTCCCTGCTTCCTAGCTGGTTGTTGCCAACTTGGTCTGAACCTCTCTGACACCAGGGATCTGCTGCACCAACTTCCTGACATCGTCCGCATCGCCGAGGGAGCGCACGTTCGCCATAATTGTGACAACACCGTCCTTGGCTTCGAGTTCGATCCTATCGTCTGAGATGCATCTATCAAGGGCAATCGCGGCTCGAATCCCGGTGGTGAGGACCAGATCGTCCATGATCTTCTGAGATTCTGGCGTCGTCTGGAAACATCGGTTGGCTGTCTGAGCAGCGATGGCGCACGCTTCCGGAATCG
>JBDGZZ010000732.1:0-2287 GCA_039588335.1 Gemmatimonadota bacterium
TTATAATCTAACTCAACGTAGGCCCTTTGGAGACGCACCTGAAACATCTGTTGGAGGCATCAATGGGTACATCTACTCATCTCGGCAGCGTTCCTATCGCGGGCATGTTATTTATCCAGCCCGGCCCAGCGAAGGCACAGCTCGAGCAAAGGCTTGGCGCGTACACGGGCGTTAACACACAGGGTTACTTCGGGCCTCTGGTCGACGCCTTTGCGGCCGACTTGACTGCCGGCTTTTTCCATTCCGCCTACATTCCGAAACAAAGCCTGAGCGTGAGCCTTGAGTTGCGTGCCATGTCCGTTTATTTCTCGGATGCAGATCGAACGTTCTCGGCGACGACTGAGGGAACCTTCCAGCCGTTGACGACCGTTCTGGTACCGACGGTAGTCGGCATAACCGATCCGGTATACGTGGATGGCGACAACGGGTTGAGGTATGTTTTTCCTGGGGGCTTCAATATTACGTCGTTCTCGACCGCTGTTCCTCAGCTCAGAGTGGGTTCGCTCTACGGCACAGAGGCGATCTTCCGGTATGCCTACCTAAATCGCGGTAACCGCATGCTCGGCGACCTTCGTTTCGATCTCTACGGTGCGGGTTTGCGCCACAGCGTCTCCCAGTATTTGACCGACTTTCCGATCGACATAGCTGCGAGTCTTTTCTACCAGCGCTTTCACATGGGTGAGAACGGCAAAGACTACCACTTTATAGCCGCGAATACGCTGAGCCTGGGGTTCCAGGTGAGTAAGCGAATTCCCGTCTTCGAGTCCTGGGGCATTGGCCTGGAACCGTACACGGGGCTCAGCTGGGATCAGTTCTCTTTCGATGCCCAGTATGAACGTGACCCGGGCGACCGGGCCGACGTGACTTTCGGCTGGCAGAATGTGCTCCAACTCACAGTGGGTATGTCAGCTCGTGTTGCCATCATAAACGTCAGCGCGGAGTACAATGTTCTCGACGCCGGCTTCGATGTTCGACAGGAGTCCGTGTCCGTAGGTGTCGGGGTTCAGTATAGTCGTCTGAAAACACCGTGAACGCGGCGGGCAAGTCCTGCGTAACCCGCGCATCAATCGTTCACAACTCCCTCTTACCACTTACACGAGCGTGCAGCGGCCGCAAGGTCGCCACGATGCCGGCGGGTTGGTCGGCACCAAAGGGACATCCCCTGGTCCTTGCAGACCAGTCCGCCGCGCATCGATCCACTCAAACAAACAGATTTGATCGGGGTGTTGTGTCTGCGGAAGTGAATGTAGGGGATGCGGGAGTGTGTCAGGTTGTGAATGTTGGGACGATATTGTCCGCCGGCAAATCCGCAGCGGCCCCTGACCTTTAAACGGCCGCGAGGACCTGAGCCGGTGGACAATATCGTCCCATCGCAGCTAAGAGAGAGAGTCAATTCCCCGGTCGATCGTGGCCAATCCGATCGATGATTCCCCATCCACCATCCGTATCAACTTCGACGTCGGCGGTCACTACATCCGTCCACAATCGCACCATCGGAATCCGACGACAAGCCCGCGTCAAAAGTGCAGAGAAAATCCGCGCAGAGTGGTCTCATCGCCGCGACCGGCAGCTCGTTCGGCCGTGGGGGAGGCAGAGCCGTGTGCAGCAGGAGGTTTGGCGTGCCGCCCCCTGAACTAAGGCCGTGAAACCTGATTCGTCCAGGCGTGGCCTCCGCGGCAAGCATCTCTGCCACTTCTCCGGGAGCCGTACGCGGGTACGCTTCGAGGTACAGGGCTAACGCGCCCGCCACGTGAGGTGCCGCCATCGACGTCCCGCTACTCATAACGGTGGTGTACCCACCGTCGTTGCTTGCCGACTCAATCGCCACACCCGGGGCGAGCACATCTACGCACGAGCCGTAATTGGACCAATACGCCTCGTCGTCCCAGGCATCCGTGGCCCCAACCGCAACAACACCGTGAGCGTTGGCCGGGCTCACTATGCACGCATCCATGGGTACCATAGAGTTGCCGGCCGCCGCCACGTAGACAAACCCCGCAGCAATCGAGTTCTCAATACCCACGCGGAGCGCCGGACTGTCGGCGTAGCCCAGGCTCATGTTGACCACGGCGGGAAGCTCGCCAAACCGCGTTATCCAGTCCACCGCTGCCAGCGCCTGGCCGGCATAGCCAATCCCGTTGCAGTCCAGAACCCTCAACGCCCATATCTTCGCGTCCTTCGCGACGCCAAACGAACTCCCCGCTGCAACGGCCGCAACCGGGGTCCCGTGACCATAACAGTCATCGGCGTCCTTCTGCTGATCATTGACAAAATTACCCTTGTTCAT
>JBDGZZ010000733.1:0-2512 GCA_039588335.1 Gemmatimonadota bacterium
GCGGCTTCGTCTGGAACCACTAGTTGCTGTCGGCGCGCCCGCTGCCGGCCGATTGTCCGGCAGCGGTTGACCAGGATTGCAAAGAGCCACGCCCCGAACTTGCCCGTGTCCGTGCATCGAGCAAGAGACCGATATCCCCTCACGAATGCCTCCTGTAGAGCGTCCTCCGCGTCGGCCGCGTTCCCCAACATGCGTACTGCGTATCGTCCGAGGCGGTCTCGATAGCGCGCGACCAGCCCCGCATAGGCATCGGTGTCTCCCGCCAAAACCCGCCCGACGAGTTCAGCGTCACTCTCCCCCATCACATCATGGATACCCATCGAACCTCGCCGGGGTCACGTGTTGGTCACTCAACGCCGTCGATGTGACCGCTGAGGAGGTAGCATGGGTATCCAGAATGACGAGCACAGACAAACGCGCACCGGGGGTAGACATGGATCATTCGTTGTCGCGAGCATGGAGAATCGTAAGCTTTACAGCTCTGGTCGCAATCCCTGCACCGCTGTCGGCACAATTCATCGCCCTGAAGACCGTGCCGGTGGCCGCCGGCGACCAATTCCTGCTGTTCCCGTCTCGCAATCTCGGGATGAGTTCGGTAAGCATAGCCGTGGACGACTCGATTCTCGATCCGTTTGTAAATCCCGCCAAGGGTGCCAGGGTCGCTGCGTCTCAGGTGTTCGCGGCACCAACCTACTACAACGTGAGCAATGAAGCCGGCAGCGCGGGCGCCCTATCGCTTGGTGCCTTGTTCGGTGGTTCCAAGATCTACGGTGGCGGAATGGTTGCTCTCCAGCAGCTCAATCGAGGCGATCAATTCGGTCCAATCTTTCTTGCCGAACTCGATGTGCTACCACCGGACGCGTTGGAGTCTAAATCCGCAACTAATAAGTACGGCTTCCTGAGCATCGGAACGGTGCTACCCGGTGAAATCTCACTTGGAGGTAGTGCGTTCCTATCTGGCCTGAACGGAATCGACGGAGTGGAACACCTTTACGCAATGAGCTCCGCGATCGAACAGTCGGGAAACATGAAGGACTTTCGCATTGGAGCCACCAAGACATTCGAAGGGCAGCGCACTGCCGAGGCACTCGTGTTATACCGTCGCTTCGACATGCGCCACGACGTGACATATGTCGACTGGGTATTGGTGGACTCGACGACCTGGGAGTGGGAGCAGGTGATCAGAACCGAAAACAACGTTGACAAGACCGACACGTGGGGCATCCACTTGGGATATGTACAGCCGGTAGGGTCAAATGGCTGGAGGCTCGGCGGCATTTTCACGGCGAATTGGAAATCGCATCCCAAGATTCCCAACTACGAGATCATGAATATTCCAAGGGACCCCGGAAACAGTACGGCGTTCGACGTCGGTTTGGGCATAGCAAAGGTTGTAGGTCCCACGACGTTTGGTATCGACATCGTGTACGAGCCGGGCAACAGCGATACCTGGGCGGAGGCGGAGGAGGACTCCAACGCGTTTGTGAACGTGGGAGTCAACCGAGAGGTGGGTCCGGTAGCGTTTCAGCTTGGCCTGGGCCTCAGAGCCTACGACTATCACCTTGACCAGTGGGATCACGTGGAAGATGAGTTCCGGCGGCAGGACGAGCAGTGGATGGAGTGGGTCCCGAGTTGGGGAATCCGGCTGCGATTGGGTGATTTGGAGCTGCGTTACTTAGGGCGTGTAACAACTGGTACGGGCCGGCCGGGTGTGGCTTGGAACGGCGCCGTGGCCGAGCGCGCGGCCGACTTCTCGTCGGCCAACGACATCCTGCTAGCGCCCAGCGCACCGCTCACCCTCCAGAATGTGACGGTGTTCACCAATCAAGTGTCGGTGTCGGTGCCGATTAGGTAGCAAAGGGCATGGGAGGGCATGGTGGAGGGGCGACGCATGCGTCGCCCGAACGGCAGGGGGCAGAGAGGCGGAGAGACATGAGGGGCAGAGGGGCAGATCCGCTCCCATCCGCCCGTTTCTGCGTTCATCTGCGGCTTTACTCTGCTCGGAGCGCCGTCACCGGACTGACCCGCATTGCTCGGATTGCCGGAACCAAAGAACCAACGATGCCAACGGTTATGATGAACAGGGTCCCTGCTGCTATTGTCGGGACGTCTATGGGACTCATACCGAATAGCATGGTTCGGGTGACGCTCGTGGAGGCGAACACTCCCGCGAGCCCGAGAACCGAGCCGATCAGCGCCAGAGTCAGTCCGCGCAGCACGATCAGTCGGAGCACCCGCCTTTCTCCGGCTCCCAGTGCCATGCGTACTCCGATCTCGTGCGTACCTCGGGCTACCAAGTACGACATCACTCCGTAGATGCCCGCCGCCACCAATATCACTGCGACGCCGGCAAAGATGCCGGTTAGCATCGTGTTGAACCTCTGACGGGCAAACTGCCCGCTCAGCACTTGAGTCATCGCTCGTACTTGCGATATGGGTTGATCCCTGTCAACTGAGAAGACTTCACGCCGTACCGCGCTCCCCAGGGAGAGCGGTTCGACTTCGGTCCGTG
>JBDGZZ010000734.1:0-633 GCA_039588335.1 Gemmatimonadota bacterium
ACTCAAACGTGCTGTCCCAGCTGGCCGATAGATCGACGTAGTTGCCGGTGCCACCCAATCGCAGGATCGAGTTATTGACCTCACAGTGCCTGATCAGGATGTTGTCGAGCACCCCGCTGGACGTCATCCGCTCGTTACCGAATTCACAATTGTTGATCACCATCGAATCGATAAACCCGTTCAAATGTTTCACGCCGCCTTGCTGACACTTGCAATCATCGATCGAGATTCTCACGCGTCGCCCGCCAGCCGTTGCACTATCACTGATCGGTGAGAGTGTCGGCGCATCGACAATCAACAATGCCGTTTGCTGCGCGTGATGCCCGGCAAATGGTACGTTGATGTTTTTCAATGCGATATTCCATACGTTGTCGGTCTTGATAAAACCTTCGATCACACCCGTGTTCGGGTTGCGGTTCGGGCAGTCGATCGTAAGCCCGTCAAATAGCACGCCATCGGCCGTGTACAACTGGTTGACGTGCAAGGTGCCCACCTCGGCCGACTGGTACGCGATGTTCGCACCGTGCTCGAGGTACGACAGCTTCAATGTCTTTAGGGTCGGCACCTCGGTCACCCAGTAGGTATCTTGATGGTTGAAACCACCTGGCAGCGACGTGCCGGCCGCTGCGATCC
>JBDGZZ010000734.1:638-2090 GCA_039588335.1 Gemmatimonadota bacterium
GTGCATCGGGAGAGTCGTCCGAGCACGTCATTACCACGTCTTCGTCTTCATCGTCCGGTGTAACCGTCCCACCCGTCTGCACCGGTAGCGTAGATTTCCAGGTCCCGCCGTACCATTTGAGCGATTTGATTGTACCTCCGTCGACGGCCAAGAACCGATCGGGGTTAACCGTCGGGTCTATTTTGTAACAATTGTGGACTCCAGCTCCACCCGACAAACTTATGGCCGTGCCGCCCGATGTGAGCGCGATCGTGAACGTGTCCGCAGTCGGTACAGTCTTCACGAAATATATCGTCCGGTTATCAATGCCCGTCGGCAGTGTCGTCGTCGAGAGAAAGATCACCCGGTCATCAACCAGCAAATCGTGTGTCCCGTCCGTTGCGGTTAGCGTCGTGCCCGAGAACGTGTACGCATTCTTCGCCGCTGCGTCTACGTTGGGCTCGGTGATCTCGCAATCTACGTTGTAGTACTCCTGAATACCCACCCGGTTTCTAATAGATGAGTAGGCACCATCAATGATCGTGCAGTTGCGCATCACAGTGTGACCCACCGTCTTCTGAAATTGCACACCCCTCGGTGAGCCACCGCCGCCCGTCGTCCGCACATTCACCAGCCGCACGTCAACGAGTGTCACCTTGTCGTAGGTCTGTGCCCGGATGTTGTCGCACTGCGTCGTCGCAGCTGCCCAGTTGCCGGCGCGGTTACCGTCAACCGTCATGCCATGAATCTCACACGACCCCGATCCGTCGAGCAGTATCACCTGCGTCGAGTCCGTGTTGTCATCGCGTTTGAAGACCGCGCCGTACGCAAACACCCGCACGTTGGTCATGTCAAATTCGATCGGATTGGTGTCAACCAGATACTGGCCCGGCGGTATGTAGATCGTCATGCCCGTCCCGCCAGCCGCCAACGTAGCCAGCCACGTCCGCAGCGAGTTCGCCCTACCAGCCGCCGCAGTACCGTCAGTGAACTCCAGCGTACTCCTCGTCCCGTCGTCGTAGTAGCACACAGCAACGTACTGGCGAAGATTGACCATGGTGTCAATCAGGTCGTGAAAGGTAGTCCTCTCATTGACGGCCGCAACCTGTTGATTGCCTTGGGTCGGCAACTGTGTTTCAACCTGAGTCTCTACCGCAGCGATACCTAACAGGTCAGTCATTCTTCCTCACTCCTTCAGTCGCCGTATTTCTTCGATCGCAACGTCGAGCTTCTGCTGCGTCCTGGCCAACGTCGAATTTGTTTCGCGATGGACGATGCGTAGAACCGCCAGCGATGCCGTATGCAGCAACACCAATATGATCACGCCAAGAAGGATTATCGTCAGCATCAATCGCCCTCCAGCTTCGCGTCTATCTCGTCGAGCCGCCGCAACACCTCCCGCGGCGTGACGTCGCCCGTGCTCGCGATCCACTGCTCAACCACGGTCAGCTTCGGGCGGATATCAGTCAGCTC
>JBDGZZ010000735.1:0-2543 GCA_039588335.1 Gemmatimonadota bacterium
AGCTAGCTCGGCAATCTGTGGGTCCAGCTCGATTCCAAGGGCACCGACGTTGTATTTCGTCGCGGCATGGATCAGCACTCGCCCGTCACCGCATCCAATATCATAGAAGATTTCTCCACGTCGTGGTCTGGCAATCGCCAGGGCTGTCTCGATTACTTCGGTTGGCGAAGGCGCAAACTTCAGATCGACATACGGCTCGGCCGCCTGCACTAACGTCTGCGGCTTGGTGTACTTCGGTGCCAAGTAATAGGGCGTTTGCTGTGGCGGGTAGCACATGGCACACGCCGCATTACCGCAGCCACTCCACGTTCGGCCGCGACGGAATACCTGCGCATCCGCGTAGGCCGCAGCGAGAAAAAGCGTCAGCGTTGCGAGGGCCAGTCTCACCGATACTCCCAGTGGCATGTTGTCCCGTCGCACACTTTACGCCACTCGACCGTTCTGCCGTCGACCACCATCGACCGTATCGGGGCTGCAAAGTGTCCGCGGAAAGTAGCCGGAGTCGCATCCGTTCTGGGGTGCGCGTCGTCCCTGCCCCCTCCGGCTAATCCTAGGTGTCGTTCGATTCGTTCAATCCTGAGTTCTAAAGCGTCGCACCGGCTACACGCAGGAGGCTGAACCTCTGGGGGGGTTATCGTGCTTACCGGTGCGACGTTCCAGCCGTTTGGTAAAGGCGGCTGTTGCTGCGGTGGGGCAGAAACCGCAAGCAGGCCACACATTGCGACCCCAGCCGCCATAAATGCAAGTGTCCTGCTCATGGTGCTACCTCTTCACGCGATACACTTCCAGTTCTGTGTCAATCAGTTCTGCTCTGTAGCCAAGAAATTCTCCAGTATTTGCCGAGTAGATTACTTTACGTTCACCGTCTCCGACAAACCAATATGGCGGGTCGTCTTTTAGAAGAAGCCACACCACTTCCTTTTGCTCGTCGATTATCAACTTCGTCGGAATTACGCTGACGACCGTGGACCGCAGCAGTCGTCCGAGATGGCCCGCGATCCTTCCAAATTGAACCACCCCTTGTTTCCGTAGCTCTCACCCCATGAGTTTAGGCCGCGTCTACCATATCGTCTATTGCCGAGTGCTGTCACCGCACCGATGAACACGGCGTGGCCCCACCAGTTGTATCCGCACGCACAGGCAATGTCTCGCAGCAGCATCGAAATCTCTTCCGCTACAGCTCGGGCTCGTGCCTCCCACCACTCCCAGCCAATCTCGGCACCTTCTCGCATCCCCTGCGTTGACCAGCCTCCGACGTTGCGGTAATTCGTCATCGGCCCGCCTACCGACGCAGGTGACAACTCCATGTGGTCGTAACCTTGGTAGATGCGAGTTGCTTGCACAACCGAAGTCGTCGCAAAAATCCAGCAATAGTTCGTTCGCTGTTGATCCTTGCTGCGCATGCCCTTGGCTTTGACTATGTCGGCGATCCATGTTTTCTTGCGATCCTTCTCTTCGATTCGTTCGTCCCATTCGTCTGGATCGATCAGCATCGACGACGGAAACGGTGTGGCGAAATCACCGAAGGCATCCTTTTCGTAATCGCGGTAGTGCAAACCGCGACCCTTCACCTCGCCGTCAACCGTCGGCGTCCACAGTGAGTAGATATCGGTGTCATCGTTGATGATGAGTTGGCCGTCGGTCGGCGTCTTGTAGTTATTCACCGCCAAACCTCCGCAGCAGATTCATCATCTCTTCTTCGTTCGCCGGCAGTGGACCGGTCGCCACTTCGTTATCGTTGGCAATCAGCACAAACGGCGTATTGCCAGCGGCCTTTTCCACTGTGTCTTTGTAAACCGCCTTCCAATCCGCATCCCACTTGTCACCGATCAGGTCACGGTCTGTCAGGTCATCGTCAAGTATCCGCCACATCTGCGGGGCTTTGTCTTCGAGATATCCTCGCACGGTTGGCGAGGCGTAGATTGCCGCCTGCTCGCGCGTCTCGTCGTCGGCAGATGTCTCGTGAATTATCAGGACACGCAAGCCACCTGGGGGTGGGTCGGGCGGATCAGGTGGGTCGGGCGGATCAGGTGGGTCGGGCGGATCTGGCGGGTTTGGCACATCGCCCAAGATCACCAGCTCGTGCGTCGTCATGGCAGCCAGGTCGCCCTGAGCGACCGCCAGCACGAACGTGTACGTGCCGGGCGTGCCCGAGGCGAAGACGGCTGCCTGCTGGCCGGTGGAGTCGATCACCGGCAAAAAGTTGACCGCCGATGGGGCAGGCAGCACCAGCCAGACGTGGCCACTGCCGGTCGTGCCGGTCGTTCTCAGGACCACGAGGTTGCCCGGCTGGCTCTCCGTCGGGCCGACAATCACGGCGACAGGCTGGGCCGTAGCCAGAGTGGCAGCCAGAGTGGCGAGGAGCACCGCCAACCCCCCAGCCCCCCCATGCCGCCAGAGTCCCTGAGAGGCCGCTAGAGCACTTCCGACGCATTTTGGCATGATACCCGCCTCCTTTGCTTGGTTAGCCTATAGCGGCGTCTGGGGCGATGTCAAGGCGATTTGGCGGGTTAGGCGGCTAGAAGAGTACCTTCTGGGCTAGT
>JBDGZZ010000736.1:0-2270 GCA_039588335.1 Gemmatimonadota bacterium
GATCGACTCCAGTGAAAGAGGCCGGCGAAGGACCCGATGAGGTGTCCACCGGTGCCACGCGGCTCGAAAACCGTCGCACCCATAACAAAGATCGGAACATCGAGATCGAGCGGACGAAAGGGCTGCGCAAGATCGGCGTCGGCGACCCACAGACCATCGCTTGCCTGAACGATAATTTTGCCGTCAACGGCGTCGTACAACATGTTCTGAATCCTGTCGTGCCAGGGATTGGCCGAGAGCAGGCCCGGATAGGCAGAGGCCGGCACCGAACCGTGGACGATTACAGCGAGTAGAGGCGGTCTCATAAAAAAACCTGTGCCGCCTATGATGAGCAGGACGGCGGCGATCCATATACCAAGTTTCAAATGATATTTGAACATCAACTTGAATGCCTTTGCACTGTGTGGGTTGGTCAAGAGCCGGCTCTTCTTCGACCGTCGTCGCTGCCAAGGGAAATACCACGTGTAAAAAGCGGACACGCAGAGAAAGAACAGAATCGCCCCCACGACGTCGAACAGGAGTCGACCGGCGAGCAACCAGGCGCTACCGGAGTGGAGGGAGAAGAACAGCTCGATCAGCGACACCCGCCTTTCTGGCTCCTCGCGCCGTATCGAGACAGGCGAAAAGCTAATGTCTGAAGGCGTCGGTGACGAGGCGTATAGCCCAGACGCGGTCGCTACTACAAGGCGATCGCCTACCGCGATGATTTTTTTGACCGGCTCATCGCCCGAGCCCAACTCGACGGCCCGCCACAGCTCTCCTCGAAGATCACATACGTAGAGGCCCCCGTCCATCGCAGCAAACAAATATCCGGTTCCCCGTTCGTATAGAAACAGATCGCGTGTTTTGCGATAGTACGCCGAACTCGGGAGCCCGTCTGAAAAGCGTACAAAGCGTTTGCCACCATCGACCGATTTCCACACACCTTGTTTGCCGGCCGCAAACGCGACATTCGGATCACGTGATAAAAACACGAGGTCGGTCAGCGAGTTCCGGTTCCAGTTCTGGATATGGTATTGCGGCGGCACGAGCCAGCGGGGGACGGAGAACCTGCTGATGAGGTTCGGATGGTTCATGAGCACGCCGGAGACACTCATCCAGGCCAGAAACAGAACAATCACCAGCCCGACGTACTTGTGTAACCATTTCGTGACAACAAACAAACGTTCCATGTCGAATCTGAGTGTGCTTGGAAAAACCTAGAAGTGCCGCCACCCAAGGGCGATCATGTATTGTACACCGGCCGGATAGTCTCTGCCCGACAGAAGGAACCTCGCGCCCGCTTCGACAAAGAGGCCTCCGGTCGGAAAGATCGTCACGAAAGGTGCGAGACTGATGAACTTTCTCCCTTTGGCGTTTCTGACGACAAACCCAAACTCGCGACTTTCACGCTGGTTCGCGAACATCCCCTCGAGGGCGGTTTTGAGAAAGACCGTTTGTCTCAGTGTTCTCGAATCGGTACCGGTACCCGATCTCTGCCTTGCCGTACGCGGGCAGCGGATAGAACGACTTGCCCACCGACAACGCCCCTTCGACATCCCACTGGTTTTCACTCAGCGGGACACGCTGGGGATCGATCGAAAACTCCCCCGTCGGGGCCTTGACACCGGCACGTATCGCAACGGCCAGAGGGTTACGCCACACCCCCAGAACCGTCTCAGCATAGATATCACCAAAGCCCGTGTTCCTTCGGTCCCCTCCGTCGTCGTTGAACTGAAGATCATAATATGAGAAGAGCGCCCTGAAGTCGAGAAAGGACCAGACGCCGTATCGCGCCTCGAGCAGATAGGCTTGCGAGACGCTTTTTCCATTGAACGAGTAAGGCAGTCTCTCCCCCGGCTCAACGACTGTCGAGCCAATTAGCCGGCGGGTCAATATGAACTCCTCGTCCGTGACGTGTGCGAAATAGGTCAGCTTGAACTGGGCGTTGTGCTTGCCGATCAGCCACGGCGCCGCGCGCACTGCGCCCGGGGCCAGCAACACTACGGCAATCGTCAGGATCGCAAGGCGGCGAGTTTGCGGACGAGGTTCGATGACGCTACTCGGTTGCGCCGTGGACCGCTGTTTGAGGGAAGTAACTCCACCAGGAGAAGTAGAAGGCGAGGTACGAGGGCATCCTTTCCAACGCGTTGCCAGCAAGCGGGCCTTCAAGACAACGCCCGTTGAAGTCCCACGTCGACCCCGTCTGGTCATCCTCGTACTTGGGGACACCCGCCTCTAGACCGATGAAGGAAAAGGTCAGACGTTCCTCATCGACAACCCACGCCTTG
>JBDGZZ010000737.1:0-2654 GCA_039588335.1 Gemmatimonadota bacterium
AAGACAGGAGAACAAATGGACAAGAATGCAATCGAGAAAATGGCGAAGGCCATCGACGGCTACCGTGATGATGTGATCCGTCTCCAAACGGAATTGTGCAAGCGTCCCGCGCTGGGACCGGATAACGAAGGTGATGGCGAGATCGAGAAGGTGGAATTCCTCAAGGAATACCTGGCATCGATCGGCTTTAGCGACATTCAGCAGTACAATGCGCCGGACAAGCGTGTCCCGTCCGGGTATCGACCGAACGTGGTGGCGTTGCTTCCCGGACGTCAAAAGTCGCCGCGCGTGTGGATCATGACGCATACAGATGTTGTTCCACCAGGCGATCTGAGCAAGTGGACGGGCGACCCATGGGTGCTTCGCGTCGACGGTGACAAGGTGATCGGGCGAGGAACCGAGGACAACCAGCAAGGGATGGTGTCGTCGCTGCTTGCCGCCAAGGCTTTTAAGGACACCGGTGTCGCTCCCAACCTGCCGTATGGCCTCATTCTCTGCGCGGACGAGGAGACGGGCAACGAGTACGGAGTGCGATACCTGCTCGAAAAACACAAATCGCTGTTCAGCAAGGACGATCTCATCATCATCCCCGACGCCGGTGATCACAAGGGGACCATGATCGAGGTCGCCGAGAAGAGCATTCTCTGGATCCGGTTGCACACGAGAGGCAAGCAAACCCACCTTCGAAGCCACAAAAAGGGAAGCCAACGTTCCGAACGTCAACACGATCCCCGGGGAGGACGTTTTTTACGTCGACTGCCGGGTGCTTCCGGAGTACAAACTGAGCGCCGTGAAGAAGGCAGTGCAGACGGTGGCTCGGGAGACGGCGAAACGCTACAAGGTCAAGATCGCGGTGGACTACCCGCAGATGGAAACCGCTGCTCCACCCACGCCACCCGATGCGCCGGTTGCCACGGCGATCGCGCGAGCGATCAGGGATCTGCGCAAGCGAAAGCCGAAGCCCATGGGAATCGGTGGGGGAACTGTCGGCAAGTACTTCCGAGACGCAGGCTTCTACTGTGCTGTATGGGCAACCCAGGATGAGGTCGCGCACACAGCGGATGAGTACTCGCGCATATCCGCCACGCTGGATGACGCGAAGGTCTTCGCGCACGTAGCGCTGCAGGACTAAGATTGTGGCCCGGCTGCGGCGCCCCTGCAGGTCCTTGTCGGTGATTCCCTGTCGACGTGTAGGACAAAGCACTAGTTCTTTGTAGGAGCGACACTCTTTTTTTTGTCCCGGCCTCGAAATGCCTAGGTTTTCGCCCTGTTCATCCAAATCACCTACAATACGCCTCTTAAGACAGGCTAAGGGCATCAGTTTGAGGGAGTTAGCAAGGCAGCTTGGCGTCTCTCCCGCGTTTCTCAGCCAGATCGAAGCGGGGAGGCAGCACAAGATTCCAAAGCAGCGAATCGTCCAGGTGGCGGATATGCTCGGGGTATCCGCAGGCTATTTGATGGGTACGGCAAGGCAGGTTCATCCCGACGTTCTCGAGTTTCTCAAGAGCACGCCCGAGGCGGCAGAGTTCATGATCACTGCCATGCAGAGCGGGCTGGAGCCGGAGGATTTTTCCGATCTGCGAGAAGCGCTCAAGAACAAACAGGCCAAAGGGTTCGTCCGACGCGCGACGTTGCCGGGGACGGGACGCAAGAAGAAGCGCTCGAAGAAGGACACGGCCGACGATCTGTCCAACTACCTGGATCCGACACTGTGTGTGACCGGAGTCATCGTGCAGAGCAAGGACAGGCTTTTTCAGCGTTTTGCAAAGCTTGTCACCAAGCGCAAGAAGTCACTCGCCAGCGATCTCGTGCTGGAGCGACTGAAGAAACGGGAGCGGCAGGCTCCGACGATTGTCGGTGGGGGGGTAGCGATTCCGCACGCGTTTGTTCCCGATCTCGACAAACCGGTTGTCGGTGCGGTTTCTCTGAAGCGCAATGTCCAGTTTACGTCCAACGGAGACGGGCGCGTGAGGACCGTGTTTTTTGTGATCGGTGACGAGACCAAGCCACAGTTTCACATATCGACTCTCGCGAGGATCGCGCGACTGTGCTCGACACCCGAGTTCCTCGACGCCTTTGCCGGCGCAAGGACCAATCGGGAGCTGTACAAGACTATTCTGAAATGGGATAGTCGGATCGGTGCTGATTAATCGATTCTCGATCACGAGTGTGGCGCCCGACGGGCGCCACACTCGGCGTAATCGAGTCCACCGTTCGGGTTGGGGTCAGCGGCGTCTAGAGAACGCAGAGGAAACACTCCACGCCCCCCGGTCGAACAGCATCACCATCACGGCCGCTGCAATCAAAAACAGATTTCTGATGACAAGAGGGAAGCTGGTGGACTGGTTGCCGCCTGTGCTGAAGCAGCCACAATCGATGACCAATCCCTTGATCATAGTTGCGAGGACAGCCACTGTGAACATGGTCAACATGAGTAGTATCGCGCCCGCGGCTTTCTTCGTCATCACGCCAAGGATTAGCATGATGCCCGCCAGCACTTCGCTCCAGGCGATGAGGAGCGCAAAGAGATTGGTGAGGCCAACGGGTAGCAGTTCGTAACTGCGGATGGCAATCGCGAACTCGCCGGGGTTCGCAATCTTGTGGATCGACGAGTAAAGGAACATCGCACCGAGGAAAATCCTCAGCGCAAATAC
>JBDGZZ010000738.1:0-3658 GCA_039588335.1 Gemmatimonadota bacterium
ATTCACCATCACCGGGACCTCGGCCACCGCCTCGCCGGTTTGGAACTCCGTCACAATACCCTTTAGAGAAACGAAGTGGGGGGGAATGGGTAGGAGAGTAATCCGCCCGAGGTTAACGTCCGTCAAGAACTGTTCTGTGATCGTGAAGCTGAAGCTTCGCGTCACGTACCCACCTTTGTGGAACGTGATGAGATGTGTGCCAAGGGGCAGTGCCCGCACCTCAAAGGCACCAAAGTCATTGCTGACAGCGCCGATGTTCAGGCTGTCGACCGAGACGATGACTGCACTCAGAGTCTGGCCGGTGAGGGAATCTGTTACCATACCGCTGAGCGCAGCTCCTTCACTCTGCCCCACCAGCGCGCCCACCGGTACGTAAAGCAAAGTAGCGGTCACGAGTACGCTCAATCTGCCCTGTCTACGCATGCTTGAAAAAACTCCCCATAGAGCCGGATTGAAATGTACGCTGTTTTGAACACCCGGAGGAGTGGGAAGATCCCACCGCGCGCCATAGATGATGGCGCCGTCGGCGTCGGCGATCCACAGTCCACCCTCCGACGGTCGGACGTCCCAGGCCTCTCGGTCAGGCACACAGTGCAGCTCCCCGCTGTATCCACACCCAGAGGAAGCAACTCAGCCTGGGCCAGGTGCTGCCAGTCCGGCTACCGGCCCCCCCCGACCCCCCCCCCGTGGTAAACGCGATGAGCCGCCGGCCGGGCGACCAAGCCGGGAATTCCGCGGGCATGTTGGGAATAATGAATTATCTTTGTCTTGATTAAACAAGGCTCGAAGGCGGAGCTGTCGCCGTCCGCTCCGCACCGAGACATATATGATATGCCGCCCGTCCGGCGAGAATGTCGGAGAACGTTCGGAGCCGCGCTCTGTCGTCAGCCGGAGTAAACCACCATCGACAGACCGAACCCAAAGGCTGGCAGTGGCATTTCGGCCTCTTACAAACACAATATCGCCATCGGCGCCCACCTCGGGCTCAGGCGAGTCCGTGAGTCTCTCTGGCTCACCCGCTTTGCCATTCGCACCCACCGCAATCATCCAAAGGTGATCGCATGCAGTCCCCGCGTTGCATCGCTCCGATGTGTATCACGAAGCCACGATCACTTCTCTACCATTGGGAGATTACAGATGAAGCGACTTTGCGTTTTGGTTCTTTCCCTAGCAGCTCTCATTTACACTGTGCCCGTAAATGCCCAGGACATAACAGTCGGCGGTCAGCTGAGGCCCCGCTTCGAGTTCCGAGACCCATATAGCGCACCGGCCGGTCTCGAGCACGATGTGTTCACCTCGATGCGAGCACGCGCCCACGTACGTGCCGATTTGGAGAAGAACGTAAGCGTGATGCTGCAGTTCCAGGACGTGCGGTTCTGGGGCGGGTTCTGGGGCGGCGAGACGAGCACTCTTGCGGACTTCAGTGCCGACAACCTTGACATCCATCAGGCGTACGTGGATGTGAGTAGCGGCGAAGGGCCGATCACCTATGCCGCACGAGTGGGTAGGCAAGAGATTGCGTTTGGCGGGCATCGCTTGATCGGAACAGTGAATTGGACACAGCAGGCTCGTTCGTTTGATGCACTCCGCTTGAGCGCTGACGGCAGTACGGTGCGGCTGGACGTGATCGGGGCATTGCTGCAGGACGCCACGGCGGCGGCGAACGACGACGACGCATACCTCGTCGGTGCGTATGCGCAACTGCGCGACGCTGGCCCCGGGACGTTGGATGTGTACGGGCTCTTCAATACCCGGTTTGACCGCAGTGGGGCCGGCGATCCCGACATAGAGCAGGGCACGTTCGGCGCTCGGTGGTGGGGTCAAAGCGGTAACGTGAGGTTTCGCGCCGAGGCGTCGTACCAAACCGGAGATCGAGCCGGGCTCGATGTCTCTGCATTCATGTTCGGCGGCAGGGTGGGAACGACCCTCGCAGATGGCGCCGGCAGCATCACGCTCTGGTACGACTATCTCTCGGGCGACGACGACGCCACGGACACCGACACCAAGGTCTTCGATACCTTGTTTGCCACGAACCACAAGTTCTATGGTTTTGCAGATCTCTTCTTGAACATACCGGTACACACAGGGGGCCGCGGTCTCCAGGACATCGCCGTCAAGAGCTCCTACAGGCCGGACCCGCGGGTCAACCTGGCCCTGGACGTCCACTCGTTCCACGCTGCCAAGAGTAACGGCTTGAGCACAGGGCATTTTGGTGAAGAAGTCGATCTCACGCTGACCTACACGCACAGTCGTAATCTGCGGGTGACTAGTGGGCTCTCGCAGGTGTTCCAAGCGGATGGTTTCGCAGACATCGGCCGGCTCACCGAGAACATGATGGATGTGGGGTTCTGAGATAGTTGTTAGCTATTAGTAATTAGTTGTTAGTTGTCACGGAGCACGGAGCAGGGAGCAGGGAGCAGGGAGCGAGGGCAGGGGGGCGAGGGGAATCTGCAATCGACAATCTGCAATCTGAACTCTGCAATCAGTGGGGGCGGGGCAGGGAAGGGTGGTCCCTCCCGCCCCTCCTGCCCCCTCTGCTCTTAACGACGCTCCCACGGCTGGGTAGTAACTCTCCCAAGCGGTTCCCGCGTTCGCGTAGGCCGAAAGGCCTCTCTCGTTTTCAGATTGTAGACATCCCCCGGCGCGAGAAAATAGAACCGTCCCCCTGAGTCGAGAGTCCGTTGGTTGTCGTATATAGCCACGTAGCTCTGGCCTATGACTTCGAATTCGTCACCTTGAACAACGATCGCCGTGTTTTCATCGATCCCAATTCCGAGCAGGTCGGGGCGCGCCTCTACGATCTCGAAAAGGTCGAATTGGCGGTTGCGTTTGAGCAGGTGCTGATCGATAGCAACGTTCTTCACGAACCCCAGCCCTTCCTCATGATCCCCCATCATGATGGTGTTCGTCCTAGTGTCGCCCCTCGCCAGGTATGAACCCTGAATCGTGGCTCCCGCCGACGATCCACCGATCACACCACCGCGATTGAGTAGCCCCCAAAGTTCCTCATGGACTTTGGTGCCGAGGTACGAATCGACGAGCCGCCACTGGCGACCGCCGGCAAACCACACACCGCGTGCCCACCGCGTGCCTCGCGAATCGGCTGTACGAATTCGTCGGAATCGGAAACGTTACGGTCTTTTGTGTGGAGAACCGTGAGGTTGGTGGCTCCAGCTTCCCGAAACTGTTCGAGGCCCGAGTAGTACTGGTCGTACTCCTCGCAACGCCCCGCCCACGATCACCAACGATCCCTTTGCCGGACCGACCTCCTGGGCAACCAGCGGCTGGCTGATGGCGACTGCGATAACCAATGCAAGAGCCACCTGCTTCAGATCTGGGCGTTCTATCATCTCCATTCCTCCTGAGTGCGCTGTATGGGGTGTAGGGTGTAGGGTGTAGGGTGTAGGGTTCCCGAAGATGTCGTGCAGATCGCACGTGTCAAGTTCGGGCGCAGGTAGTACCAGTCGTCCAAGGGCTGATGGACTTAGCAAACGGGAAGCGGGTCTGTACCTCGCTTCCCGTTATTCGCATCGGACGGCTATCTTGTTTCACCCCAGCCCCCACCACCACCCTATACCCCACACCCTAAACCCTAAACCCTACTTATTCAGGTAGATCCGGAAACGCACCTTTCAGCGCCTTGTTCCATTCGTCCACT
>JBDGZZ010000739.1:0-2031 GCA_039588335.1 Gemmatimonadota bacterium
CCCCACCGCCAATCGCGCCTGATAGCTCCGCGGAATATGCCTGGGTGGAATTTCACTTCCTGGACGGCCAGGTGATCTCCCACCGGTGGACCAACAGGGCATGGCAGCCAGACGGCGTGATCGCCGGAACAGTAAGCCTTGCTCTACCGGATGGTAATCCAGACTTTGAGGTCGCATTCGCGGTGGATTACGTGTACCCGACTGGGCCATTGATGGACTACGCCTACGATCCGGCGAACAACTCCAACATCGGATTCGCCACGACTGCTGGCTTCGGCAGTGCTCCCTGGGTAGGCGCACAGACAGCGACCGACGTGGGCCAGGGGCTCTTTCCGGTGGCGAAGACGCCCGCTGTTTTGGTTAGCTGTGGTGGGTGAGTAAGGTGCGGTAAGGGACAACAGGACGTGTGGGAAAGCAGTTGACGGACGCCCACTCGCTCGAAGTGCCGTGAGGGTACCCTGGACAAGCATTACAAGTTGCTTACCAGGGCAACCGGTCGGTGCACAGTTGCTAGTCGGGCCGCTCGAGGTTTGGGAAGGTGTTAGGACCGACGTGGATTGGGCGGAGTTGGAGCGGGAGGCCGGTCGAGAACCTGCAAAGCGTTAGACCCGCAAGCTGTTATCCACAACCTTGCGCATTTTGACACGCGTTTCGCGCAGAGCTACCTGCTACCTAGCTCACCCCATCGTCCCTTACCGCCTCTTCCCGCCCCTTCCCGCCCCTGTGATTCCCATTACTGCGTCCTGCCTCGCTGTTGACTAACGTTCCAACAGCACGGGGGATCCTCTATGGCATATCGCTTATCCAAGTCCAGGTTCGTGAGCGGCTGGAACCCGCGTTACAGGACCTGTTCGACCAGGGACATGAAGTCGGCGTGTTGGCACAGCAGCAGGTACCGGGCGGCGTTCTCATAGACCTGCCGCATTCAGCAATGGATGAGCGTCTGGCGGCGACGCGCAGTGCCTTGGAGAACGGCGTGCCGGCGATCTACGAAGCCTCCTTCATGGAAGACGACGTGTTCGTGGCCGTGGACATCCTCGAGCGAACAGACGGTGGGTTCAACATGATCGAGGTCAAGTCTTCCACGCGCCTCAAGGAAGAACACCTGCCGGACGCCGCGATCCAAACGCACGTGCTGCGCAGGAGCGGACTCGATGTCCACCGCGCCGAGGTCATGCACCTGAACAGGGAGTGTCGCTATCCCGACCTGGGCAACCTGTTCATGCGCCAAGACGTTACTGACCAAATCGAGCCGTTGCTACCGGAAGTGCCCGAATTGATCGCGGCGCAACTGGCGTTGATGAACAATCCCGAGCCCGAGATCGCAATCGGGGAGCAGTGCTTCGGTGGCCGAGATTGTCCCTTCACCGGACGATGCTGGCCGGACATGAGCGGAGACCACGTCGGATCGCTCGCGGGTGTCGGTCTGAGAAAGACGTGGCAGTTGATGCAGCAAGGATTCCACTCGATCCACGATCTGCCGCCGGACGTCAAGATTCCCAAAGCCGCTCAGCGGCAACGACGCGCCGTCCAAAAGCAAGAGATGATCGTAGGGCCCAAACTCGGTGACGCGCTGCGTCAATTCGAGAGTCCCCTGGCATTCCTCGACTTCGAGACCGTGAGCCGTGCCATACCTGTGTGGGACGGTTGTTGGCCGTGGCAACAGGTGCCGGTCCAGTTCAGTTGTCACCAGGAGACGGATTCCGCCGAGTACAAACACCGGGCATGGCTTGCAGAACCCGGACGAGACCCGCGGGAGGAACTGGCTCTCGCCCTGATCGACGCGTGTCGTGATGCACGTACTGTCGTTGCCTACTGGTCGAGTTTCGAGCACGGTCGTATCAGCGAACTCGCCGGAGCACTACCACACCTTGCCGATGAATTGAATGGAATCAACGCGAGGCTGGTCGACCTCCACCCGGTAGTAAAGAACCACGTCTATCATCCCGAATTCCACGGCGGCTTCAGCATCAAGGATGTACTGCCTGCGCTAGTACCCGATCTGGATTACGGCGGTCTCGAGATAAGCGA
>JBDGZZ010000740.1:0-2341 GCA_039588335.1 Gemmatimonadota bacterium
TGAGACGAATCATAGGTAGTACCTCGGCAGCTTTGTTTGCTGGGTCAGATCCGCATGCAGGAATCCGCCTAACGGAGTAGCGTTTCAGCTACGAAGACGTGATAGCCTCTTAGGGTCGGTGCTCTGTATACCTGCCTCCGTGCTCTATTCGGGATTCGGCATTACGACAATGGCGCCTTGACCACAACTAGCTGCCGACTGTCCCAGCTACTTCAGTACCTCGTTGGCCGAAACAGCGAAAGCGGTCGGTGTCCTGCCACCTATGGCGTAGATCGCGCCCCCAAACTCCGCCGACGCGGGTTCGACCCTCGGCGTGATCATGTCACTTTCACTGCTCCAGGAATTGGCAGCCGGGTCATAGCAGAACGTGTCAGCGAAGGCGTCGCCAGTCGGACCTGGACTAGCCAGTCTGCCACCGAACACGCAGAATCTACCTGCGACGGCGCCACCGCCCAGTGCGCTGCGCGGTGCGGGCATCGGTGCCAACTGCTCCCATGTATCCGTGCCAGGATCGTACCGCTCAAGCGCGTCTGATGTAACGAAGCCAGGGGACTGCCCTCCCGCCACATAAATCTTGCCGTCGAACACCGTGCCCGCCGTTTCGAACCTCACCGTAGGCATGGGGGTACCCAGCGACCATGAATCGGTGGCAAGATCGTACACATGTACATCGTTGGCGGCGATCACGTACAGTTTATCATTCACTACTTCCGTGACCGATGCGGTGTGACCATGAGGCAGCGGTGCCCGGTCAGACCAGGTGTTGGATACGGGGTGGTAGACTTGATGACGAGTCAACGAGGGCGGTGCGCAGGCCGCACCTCCGAGAATGTGAATCCCGTCGGCCATAGCCGCTGCCATAACGTTCGCTAGTCCCGGTCCAGCGAAATCCGCACCTGGGGACCAACTGTCCGTCGCAGGATCGTAGATTTGATTAAGTGTCGTACACCCGGTCAGGCCCGTGGCGCCACCAAACACGTAGATCCGAGAACCGTCAGCCGCGCCTGCAGCCGCCCGCACAGCCGTTGGTAATCCGGCAAGACCGCCTTCCCAGCTTGGTGGCCAAGGTCCGACAACCGTAACGCCAATCGAGACGCTATCAATCTGACTCTCGTCGTCTAGCCCAGTCAGCCAGATAGAATGGTTCCCCGCCGAGAGATCGTCCCGCCCTATCGGGGAACCTGTTCCCAGGAAGCCATCGAGGCTTGACCGCCACGAGAGCGCCACGGGCCCACCGTCACGATCAACTGCTTCGCCTGTGAATCTGATCAACTCGCCAACAGAAAATGTGTCGCCGTCTCCCGGCGCGGTTATGGTTGGCTCGGGCAATGTCTCGATTCGGATCCACACAACTGCCGTATCTGTCTGCTCTTAGACTGCTCAGACTGACGCTGGCTCCTTCTCCGAACCGTCCGTCTTGACTTGATGTCCAAACCAGGGAGTCGATCTGCCCACCGTCGGGGTCACTCGCATCGGCAGTGAATGTCACGTCCGCCCCTTCCAAGAAACGTGAGCTATCCGCTGGCGCAGTAATTACAACGGAAGGCGGTCCCACGACGTCCACAGAAACGAACGCCTGACCGCTGGCCCCCTCGTCGTCGTAAGCCCTGAGCGTGACTATGTGCGTTCCTACGGACAGGGTCACTGTCAAAGGTGACCCTGCACCAAGACGGCCGTCCACGCTCGACGTCCAGATCAGGCTATCGATAATGCCACCATCGGGATCAGTGGCCGCACCACGGAAAGTGATTGCATCACTTACGTCATACGTGGAACCATCATCCGGCGCCGTGATTGAGACCTCCGGTGGAAACTCGGGTGCTGTGGTGTCGTCTCCGTCGCACGCGGAAACCGCGAACGCCGTAGCGACAACAGATGCGATAACGACGCACTTCATACTGGACCTCGCCGGGTAGTCGGTGCGTAGCACGACTAGGGCTGGACGCTGGCTGAGCCAGCCAATGAAATGTCCTGGGGAATACTGCTTAGGCACGGCTGAGCACCTGCAGGCGCAGGTGGACTCTCACGACCGAGTCGGACCACCTCCCGGTAGCTGACATCATGCGCTCACCCACTCAGCCAGGCAAGAGCAACCGATAACAGTTAGCGGCAGGGTGCCGTCGCAGCGCTCGTTGATACGCTCGGGCTCAGGCCGCATCTTTGAGCAGAACCGGGTGCCCGTAATCCCACATCCCTCAGGCCGCAGGTGGCAGCTATGTCCCGTCTCAAGCGGCTCATCGTCGAGATCCACCACCGCTCACTGTGGCAGGTGCTGCTGATTTACGTGGGCGGGGCGTGGATCTGCTACGAGATCATCGACACGATCACCGACCGCCTGGCC
>JBDGZZ010000741.1:0-2413 GCA_039588335.1 Gemmatimonadota bacterium
ACACTTCTCCTGGGTGAACACCCGTGACTTTTTGAAGGCCGAGACCTTGTCTCAGGCGATGGACGCGTGGCGATGGAACGCGACGCGCAATGAGGAGACGAACGCCATCGAGGACATCATGTTCGAGGGCGAGAAGATCGGTGACGAGGCTGCGCTGTTTGGCGCCATCGCACCGTTCGTCGAACCCGGCAGTTTCATTGAGATGCAGGGTGAAGACGGCACCATCTGGCGCTGGATCTTTGACGGCAAGACCTGCGAGGAGAAAACCGCCACGATTTCCTGGGACTAGGGTTGACTTCTATCACACCGACACCATATTGAGTACATGGGAACACGAAGCAGCACACACATTGTCGACCACACTGGTGAGTCACCTGTCACTCTTGCCCGTCTCTACATTCAGTACGACGGCTACCCCACCGGAGTCGGAGCTCAGATCAAGGAGATCCTTGGCGGCAAGACGATGGTGAACGGCTACAACGATCCTGCGACGCAGATCAACGGCCCCGGTTGCATGACCGCCATGCTCATCGCCGGCCTCAAAAAGGGATGCGGTGGTGTCTACGTGACCGACCCTTCCTCAGAGGAAGAGCAAGAGTTCAACTACACCGTGACCGCCAAGGGCGCCGGAGAACCCATCGAGCTCCGAATCACCGTCTTCGATGACCACGAGCTCTACAACGGTCCCCTGGAGGACTTCGATCCCGAGGCGGTGGAAGCAGCCGCATAGTCTCCAGTCACAGAAGAAACCCGGCCTAACCAGCCGGGTTTTTCACGTTCTGGGGGTTGACCTCTATCACACCGGACCCATAGTAGAGGGGTGGACAGCAACTTCGTATTTTTAGTCATCAGTCAATTCGGACTCCAGAACGTGTGTCTGGACTTGGACGAGGCCCATGACCGCGCGAAGGTGATCCACGAGAACGCCGAGAACATGGAGATCGCTTTCGGCCCCGTGTGGGTGAAGGCCCATGTGATCGGCGTTGACGACGACGCCTCGTTCGACGTAGGGATGTTCCCTGACCGGCGTGGCACAGGGAGCCCCGGAGACCGGGAGTCCTCCAACGACGACGACGGCAACGGACGCGAGGACTTCCCCCATGTTTCCCTGGTCCCCGGGTTGACTTCTATTACGCCGATGCCATAATATAGCTATGGGATACACCACGTACTTCACCGGAGCTTTCGAGCTCAGCCGCAAACTCACCGTGACCGAGGCGGACACGATTCGCGCGTTCTACGATGAGTCGGACCCCGAAGGGGCTCCCAGCTCAGCCTGTGTCTGGACAGTGTCGGAGGAAGGCGATGCCATCGAATCCATTGATGAGGAGAAGATGTATGACTGGGACGACTGGCTCCGGTACATCACCAGCAAGGTGCTCGAACCCGCAGGCGTGAAGGCCAACGGTCGAGTGGCGTGGCACGGCGAGGACATTGGCGACTCCGGCGTGATTTTTGTGAAGGACAACGAGGTACGGCTTGTGAACATCGACGAGATGCCCGAGCCTGACTGGGATACCCCCGAGGAGAAAACAGGATGAAACCCGAACTACACGCGGAGGGTGGCATCACACAGATCGCCCTCCAGAACGCAGAACTGCTCCGACAGGCGCTGGGGTCTCCCATCCGCCTGGAGCTCCACATGGACCCGGACGGGGGTGAGTGGTATCGGACCCGCGTCATGTATGACACCGGGGACAGCCACACGTTCACCGGCTTCGGCTGGGGCTACTCCGGCGAAGGTCCCCGAGGGCTGGCGAACTTCTGCCAACAGAACGACATCCCGCTGACACTCAGCGACATCGAGAATATCGACAATACCTCGACCGCGATGGTGTACTCGTGGCCTAATTCCCCTATGGCTTCACGGAAGGTAGGGTAGAAGCATGGCGAACAAGACAACCAAGCTCTGGGCGGTGAACCCAGGGAATCCGGACGAGAAGAAACTGCTCGCCTCTTTCGTGCTCAAAGACGGGGACCTCGTGAACTCCACCGTGAAGAACGACGCCATCAAGCAGCTCGTCAAGGAGGGCTACTCCGTCGATGGTGAGCATGTGACGTTGGAGTCCGACGCGGAACAGTTCGTCGAACTGCTCGAAGGCAACCACGCTTCGAGCTCGTTCATCGAAGTCGAGATCAACGAAGACTAGGAGTCCCGGAGTCCTGCCGCGACATCGCGCTTGATGTCGTCGAGAGTGGATTCCGGGAGACCTGCTTCCTGCAACAGCTTCTTCTGCTTGTGGTGGCTCTGGTATTGGAACTGCTGCTGACCGTCGCGAGAGCCCCCAGCGGCGATCATGCGTCCGAGGAGCTCAGGGTCCGCCTTCATCACAGCAAGCCGTAGAGCCACGCTTTCGATGAGGCTCTTGTTCGTCAGCCCGGAGCTGGCCAGGGCTTTGGTAACATCCTTCGT
>JBDGZZ010000742.1:0-2218 GCA_039588335.1 Gemmatimonadota bacterium
CAAGAGGCGACATTCGGCGCTCCAAATTAATCCGCACTTTGGCACCTAGATGCCAGCGATGGGAAGCCTCCAAGGCATCATAAGAGGTCTCTATGGCGAATAGGCGATTTTCGGTGATTGGGCCGCAATAGCTACGGTATATCGGCGTCCCTGCTACTTGCATTCACCAATGGACCCCTCGCCACATATTCTACCGTCTCTCCAGGTGGCCCCGGACAGGTTAGCGTTGGTCAGGTTCGCGTCGGACAGGTTCGCGTTGGTCAGGTTCGCGTCGGACAGGTTCGCCCCGGACAAGTTCGCCTCGAAAAGGTTCGCCCAAGACAAGTTCGCATTGGACAAGTTCGCATCGGACAGGTGCGCCTCGGACAGGTACGCCTCGGACAGGTTCGCATCGGACAGGTTCGCCCAAGACAGGTTGGCCTCGTACAGGCGCGCCCTGGACAAATCCGCCTCGGACAGGTTCGCTTCGGACAGATTCGCCCCGGACAGGTCCGCATCGAGCAGGTCCGCATAGACCAGGTTCGCCTTGTGCAAGTTCGCCCTGGACAGGTTACAGCCACGCCAATCGACACGGGCACCCGCCGGGTCACTGCAGCCGGCCAAAGCACTGGAAGCGGTCCCAAGCGACAAAATAACAGATGCAAGAAAATGGGCGGGTTTCATGGACTTTTCCTAAGCTAAAGCCCCGACTGTATGAGGAATGATTCCTCGTGGCAAACAGACAGTGGGGATTTGGGGTGCAACAGCGAGAGCGAACCACAGTCAAAAAACGCTTGGCCAACCGTTTTGGGTACTCTTGCAATGCAGAAGGTCGTTTCAAATGGTGAATGTCGGTTCATACTTGCTTATTTCGGAGCCTCCGGAAATTCTGCCGCGGTTCAATTCAACACTAAGCCGTCCCGGCAAATCGGTCACACCTTCGGACGCCTCGACAGCCGCTTAGGGTCACAATTCGCCGTCCTGACACCTTCCGGGGAAGGTCCGAACTTGGGGGCAAAGCTGCCGTAATTGGCCCAAAGGTCCGATTCTGGGGGCTTTCCAGACGTGCCAGAGGGCCCACTCCCGACGATATCGGTTCCGGATCACTTTAGCTCGACCCTTCCGGCCCCAGAGATGTCCTTGGTCACCGTGTCCGGGTTGCCATAGCATTCGATCTTTCCGGCACCGCTGATCCGGACAGCGAGGCTGCTCGTAGCGCAAACCGTGGCCTTTCCCGATCCAGAAACCGCTATCTCGACGTTGTCGCAATCGAAGTCCCTGGCATCGAGCTTTCCTGCCCCCGAAAGCGCCATCGTCGCATCCCGGCATCGGCCCGAGAGGATCGTCTTGGCAACGCCGCTCGTATCCAGGCGAAAGCGGTTCGTTTCGATGCCGGTGACGCTGGTCTTGGTCGTGCCGGAGGTGGCCACGGCATCCAACTCGGGTGCCGAGACATGGACATTGAGTCCGGCCCTGGGCCGGAGTCGGCTCGCGGTGTGAATGGTTAGCACGCCCTCGCTGACCTCGGTCTGAACGTGCTCCACGAGATTGTCGTCACCGGTTACCGTGACCGAATGGGAATTATCGCGAACGATCTCCGTGCGCAGCGTTCCCGCAATTTGGACTTCGTGAAACGGGGGCACGTCCCGCACCTCATGCCTCTCGAAACCGCTGCCTTTGACGCCCGCGCCGCCGAACAGTATGACGAACGGCAATGCGACGGCCAGTGCCAGGAGCAGGACCGCGACCGTGACCATGGTGACGCTGAGAATCACGCCGACCAGGGGCAGAACGATCAGCATGATCAGACCGGCCAGCCCCATGGCTAATGCGACGATGAAGCCGATTCCCAGTCTCTCGCCGAATCCGCCGCGCATCTTCCGACCCCTTACGATCTTGTTCCCGACGGCATCCCGAAGTCATCTCGTGTCGCACGTCCGCAGCTAGGCATTCCCCGAGCGAACCCTGTCAGCACTCTCAACTTCGATCAAGAAGCGATTTCTCAAGTAGCGAACATCGGTATGTCCGGGTCGCGTCATTTTTCCCCGTGAACAGCGGGTGTCAGCTTCGTCTGGAGTTAGGGGTGAAGCGGACGTGCCGGCCTACACGCAGGAAGGTCCGTACCTAGCCAACAGCGACCATCCCACCCCTTATTCGAATCCACTCCACACGGCCAGTGGCTCGGTCTAAAGTCCCCCGAGCTGTCATCTTCGTCTATCACCAGGACCGGTTTGAGAAT
>JBDGZZ010000743.1:0-2468 GCA_039588335.1 Gemmatimonadota bacterium
TGATCGTCACGGCATCACATCCCTCGATTACCCCACCATCAGTCGTCATGCCAAGTACGCAGGCCTCGCTGTCTCCCGGCGTGAGCCCAGTCTCCTGAGTGCGGGAATGCGATACAAGATCCATGAGACCATCGTCGTTCACATCCTCGAGATGCCCTCCTGCCTTGTGAGCCGGTGCCGCTCCGGCCGGACCGAACGCGAGCGTCGTGACATCGACATCGGTTACGTCGTAGTCCGTGCTGCCCAATATGGCCACCGGAATTACACCCTTACTCTTGAGATTGATCGGATTTCCATCGCTTCCCGGCTTGATGTCAAAGTCAATGTGTAGCGGAATCACAGTCACGGTAACCTCATCTGTGCCCGTGCCTCCGTCGTCATCCTCGATTTCCACTGTCACCACATAAGATCCGGTGGCGAGATAGGTGTGTGTGAGAGTGAAGTTGTGGTCAGCATGAGCCAGCGGCTCCGATCCAGAGCCGTAGTCGTAATCGACCGTTCCTGTGTGTGTATCCGCGGAGCCGGGATCGTCGAAGGAGCCGAGTTGCGAAAACGTTTCACCGGAGTGGACTGTCGCGTCGGGCCCGGCATCGACTGTCGGCGACACGTTCGCAACGTTAACCGCGGTTGCATTTGTGTCAGAACCGTCCTCGTCGTCAGTGACTTTGAGTCCTATATCGTACGAGCCGTTATCATCAAAAGTGACGTCCACTGTGACTCCGGTGGCGTCGTCATATTCGCCGTCGTTGTCGAGATCCCACTCGTACAGCACGATCGTGCCATCAGGGTCGCTCGAGCCACTACCATCTAGCGTAATCGGGGATCCCTCGTCACCGTCGTAGGGACCGTCGGCGTCGGCAACGGGTGACTGGTTGCCCGGCTCTGGCGCTGCGCCCTCGACTGTCAGTATGTGGGTGACTTGATCGTACACAAAGTGCACCTCGCTGCACGACTCGGCTACGCTGAACGGGATGTTGGGGCCACCGGGAACCCCATTCTCACCATAGTTCTCATCCCAGCTCTCGTTAATCGCCACCTTCACCTCATAGCTACCCGCCGGTAGCCGCGAGGAGTAAGTGAGTATCCCGTCCCCGTCCGGGTCCTGCAACCACGAGCGTAGACACCACGGCTGCCAGTCGCCCGAGCAGCCGATCTCTGTCTGATAACTGCCTGGTGCAGTTGCGATAATGGAGCCCTGGTTGTCGGTCACCCAGTGCGTCTCGTGGGAGTAGTAGAATTTGACGTCAGTAGCGTCAGCCAGACTGAGCGGAATGTTGGGTCCGTATTCCCAGCTGCCCGCTGGAACATCAAATACCCGCTGCCACGTGTCATCCTCAGCGTCGAAGGCCAAGTGCGTGTCGGCACAGTCCGGCTGCCAGTCGCCGGAGCAGCCGAGCTCACTCTGGAGACTGCCGGCGACGGTGACGCTTGCAGGCTGGGGTTCGGCCGGTGCCGGACCAATGGTCAAAATCTTCGTGGCGTAGTCAAACGAGAACAGCATCTCCACACAGTCGGCCGGCACAGTGAACGGGATGTTGTTACCCCCCGGCACACCACCTGCGCCATAGTTCTCGACCCAACTTTCACCGATCGCCACCTTGACTTCATAGTCTCCGGCAGGCAGCTGTTGCGTTCGCCAGGTGAAAATGCCGTCCCCGTCCGGGTCCTGCAGCCACGAGCGCAGGCAAGCCGGGTCCCAGTCGCTGGCACAACCGAGCTCGCTCTGGAAGTTCCCTGGAGCAACCACAATGATCGAGTTGACGTTATCGGTCACCCAGTGCGTCTCGTGGGAGTAGTAGAACTTGACGTCGGTAGGATCAGCCAAGCTAAGCGGGATGTTCGGCCCGTTAGGCGTGGCGTTGGCACCATAGTTCTCAGTCCAGCTATCGTCGAGAGTTGCCTTGTATTGCCAGTCGCCGGCCGGAACGCTGAACACCTCCTGCCACGCGTCATCGTCGGCGTCGAACTCAAGGTGCGTGGCAGCACAATCCGGCTGCCAGTCGCCCGGGCAGCCCAGTTCCTCTTGCAGGTCGCCTACAATCGTCACGCTCGCCGGCTGATTCGATGTGGCTGAGAACTCCGGCAGAATCACCGCCGCCGGTGCGGTTGGCTCGTCCACACTATCCGCGCACGCAAACACCAGGACCGCAACAGTTGATCCCAGTAAAAACTTTCTCACACGCATGATCACCCGCCCTCGAATGGTTGACGGAACTCATGTCAACGTTGTCCCCATACCAGAGAACGACAAGGGGAATTCCACTCGGGTTTCGTCGCAGGTAATGTGCCGGGAGTACCCGTCGTGTCGTCCCTCCGGACCCCGCCCTGTCACGCGCTTGAGCGCCTAGTCCTTCCTATTTGGCATGCAACCTAGTTTTGCAGTGCAGACTCCACGCCACACGTTGCCCGCTTGGTCGGCGTGCATAATTCCAACAATATCAATAAGAATAAGGGTCGTACCGCTGGGC
>JBDGZZ010000744.1:0-2111 GCA_039588335.1 Gemmatimonadota bacterium
GTCGAGCTTGACCCAACCTTTAATAGGCGTCTTGTAACTGTAAGCGTACTGAAATTCCCCCGGAATCTGCAGGCTGCTCATACGCGCAACGGGCACGGCTTCCAGCTCATCCGGTACCGTTGCGGGCTCGGCGTCCAGGTTGCCTTGGGCCGAAACCAATACATGCCCGCTGATAGTGTCCGCCTCCGACTCAATCAGCGGCGCCTTTACGCTTCGTTGGGCTGCGTCGCTCGGCCATTGCCAGTCCGACGGCACATGCTGCAGCTCAATCCTTACGTTCGCCACCTTCTCCGGCATAACCGGCCGCGCCAGCTCCATTCTCAGCACCCGCTTGTCCCCTTCTTCCTCCATGTGGTATTCGAACCCCTTGCGCTTATTGTTCACCCTTATTCTGCGCAGGTTCCACTGCTCGGCCTTGCCCGGCAGCACAAAACTGATGTCAAAAAGTTCCCGGTCGATTGCCGTGACCTCGAAGTCACCGGTTAGTGTCACCTGCTCGGCCGAAACAATGAACCTCTGATGCTCCTTAACACTCTTTCTGAGAACGGCTTCGGCCAGCCCCAAATCTATCGACCACTCGTCGCCCCAGTGAAAATACAGCCGCGCTGCCGAGGTAGTGATGATGCCGGGTACCTGTGCCGCCGAGGCGTCTTCCCGGCTCGCCTCAATCAGCTTCTCCGAGCGCACCCGCAGTTCTTCATCGGTGTTCACCATTACGTACCCGCGCTCGAACGCCGCGCTCGCAAGAGTTACCCGAGGCGCCCGCCACAAACCCTCGGATCGCGCGGCAGCAGCCTTGATATGCAGCGCCATGGCACCGACTTTAGCCGAGCGCAGACGCACCGTGAGCCTCTTGGGCCCCTGTCGCTCTTTCGCCTCATCGATCGACCATTGTACAAGGTCCGGACTCGTTACGTCCGTCACCGTCCATTCGCCCGGCAGGTCGAACTTCAGCTCGCGCACGCCCCGCCGCAGAATCTGAGGCCTGCTCTTCCTCCTGACGTCCGTTGCCGAGCAGTACCACCGTCATTTTCTGCTGTCCACCAACGGTCAGTTCCGTGCTCGTGCTGTCCGTTGCCTTGTCATATTTGGGCTGAGACAAAGGCACCGTTGCATGCATCTCCAAATCGCCCGCCGCGCTCAGCTTCATCTTTCCCGCTACCGCCGCCGGCAGCGAGAGACTAAACTGCATACCTCCGGTGGAAAGTTCTTTGAGCTTCGTGCTGCCCGCCACCTCGAGCACGTGCTCGCCTTTACCCGTGACAATCAGCGTCAGTCTGCCTTTCTTGTCATAACCCAGAGGAGCGGGCTCGTTGTCCAGCGTGACTCTGGTAAGTCCCAGTTGGCCGAAACCCAGTGTAATCGCCACCGGCCCCTCGCCCATGCATTCGACCTCGAGCCTGCCGGTCACGACCAGTTGATCGCCCGAGACCGTCCCCGTATATTCCGCCCGGCTGACTTGTCCGAGTTCCAGAGTCTCGCCCCATTCGCCCCTGACCCGTGCCGCGGCAAGCAGCCACTCGAATTGTCCGCGGTCCATCAGAATCGCCTTGTCCGCCGGGTCAATAAGCTGCGCCAGGTCCTCATAGGGAACGTGAATGTCACCCGGCCCGTTGTCGGCATCTGCCGCCCACGCATCTCGAGGCAGCCTTGCTTTGGCACTGTAAGTCGGCTCCGCAGCAACACCGGCGAAGATAGTCAAGACTATTAGTGTCCACGTTATAGCGCCGCCCCGAGCGAACCTCTTGCTCTCAAGTACCGGAAAAGTCAGACGTGGTATATGGCTTCTCATACTATCACTCCTGTTCTTCTTTCGACTGTTCCTGCTTCTGTTTGTCGGCCGCCGGCTTCTTGGTCGTCGCAGGCTTCTTCTTCTGTCTGGCAGGCAGCATCCGCCGGATTTGCGGTACTCTCGCGAATATCCATTGTACTATCCACATGAGTATCACCAGCACCGCAGCGAACACGCCTACCCTCACGGTCTGCGCCACTAGTAGCGGCATATAAAGGTGCACTATGCCCGCCGCCAATCCTGCCGCCAGTATCACCAGAACACGATGCAGTCCGCTCAGTTTCAGCATCACCGCTCCGGCGATAATCACCACCGCCCA
>JBDGZZ010000745.1:0-2223 GCA_039588335.1 Gemmatimonadota bacterium
CTACAATGAGTATCAGCAATATTGCAGCGGTGGAGGCGGCGACGACAAGCCCGATGTTTACATCGAGGACCTGTGGTGGACGCCGAGCAATCCCCAGCCTGGCCAGCAGGTGCAGTTGCATGTGCGGGTTCGCAATGGCGGCAATGCCGGTACCGGTGCCGACGTCGGCGTGGGCTATTTTGTCGACGGCCAGTATGTGGGCTGGGGCATCCGGGGGTCCATGGGGGCAGGCACGACCAGCAGCGAATTTGGGATGCAGCAGCGCTGGACAGCGACGAGCGGCACGCATCAGATCACCGCTTTAGTGGACGACATCAACCGCTTCGCGGAGTCGAACGAGAACAACAACAGCCGCTCGGAGAATATGAATGTCGGCGGCGGTAATGCAAAGCCCGATGCCTACATCGAAGACCTGTGGTGGACCCCCAGCAATCCGGTTGCCGGCCAGCAGATACAGCTACACGTGCGGGTGCGCAACGGCGGCAACGCCGCCACAGGAGCTGACGTCGGTGTGGGTTATTTTGTCGACGGCCAGTACGTGGGCTGGGGCATCCGGGGGCCGATGGGAGCGGGCACGACGAGCAGCGAATTTGGGATGCAGCAGCGCTGGACAGCGACGAGCGGCACGCATCAGATCACCGCTTTAGTGGACGACATCAACCGCTTCGCGGAGTCGAATGAGAACAACAACAGCCGCGCCGAAAACATCAATGTCAGCGGTGGCTCCACGACGATCGACCTGCTTCCTTACATCGTACCGCAGAACCCGAATTTCCGGGTCTATAGCCGGCTGATTAAACCGAATGGCGACACCGCCGGTGAGGAATTTGCCTATCGGGACGGGAGCTGGTCCAATGGGTTGCGGCGCTGGTTATTCGTAAAAAACGCCAGCGGCGAGAACTGGGAAGAGTTTGCTTACGACAGCACTTACATTTACCGCAACCGCGACACTTCCTGGGCCAATACCTGCCAGGACGGCGCGGCGGCCTATTATCAGCAAACGGATCGGGATCGGACGGCTTTCGCCCGCTGGATCAAGCGCCACATGAAGGTCGGTGAAACCTGGAGCAGTCCGGTGGACCATTATGTGGATGCGGGCTACAAGCGCAGCAACGGCTGTCGCACCGATACCTGCACACACCCCGATTATGAAGGCTGGAACCGGAACCAACACAAACTGGTCGCCCACCACAGCACTTACACGACCATCTGGGGTTATAGGGTCAACGATGTGATCGAGCTGGTTCACCCGACCATTCCCGGCGCGGACCACTTCTTCTATGCCCGGGGCTACTTTGAAGGCCCGTCCGGCAACAATGAGGGACGGTGGCGATCCGGCGCTTACGACATCAACCCCAATGCCGGGGGGCCGCCGAATTTCCTGGACCTGTGCGGTGTGATCGGTTTAGCGCGTCCTGATGCTATCTCCAAAGGCGAGGTGGGTCGGGTGACGGTGGATCAGCCGGATCCCAACACTTGGCATAGGGTCTCGCTGCTGAACCAATATGCAAACCCGGTGGTGATCATGCAGCCGCCGTCGTTTAACGGCGGTCAGCCGGTGACCATTCGGCTGCGCAACCTCACGGGCACGAGCTTTGAATTCCAGCTCGATGAGTGGGACTATCTGGACGGCGCCCACGTCACCGAGACCATGGGCTATCTGGTGCTCGAGGCCGGTCAATACACGTTGTCCGGTAGTGCCAGGGTGGAGATCGGCACGGTTGAAGCCCAGCACGTGTTCGAGACGGTGTCCTTCAATCAGAGTTTTAGTCAGACACCCGTGATCCTGTCGCAAAGTCAGACCTGCAATGGCGGACAGCCCGTTGTCACCCGCCAGCGCAACGCAACCACTTCCGGATTTGAAGTCCGGCTGCAGGAAGAGGAGGGCAACGACGGTACGCATGCGGTCGAGACCATCGGCTATATTGCGATCGAGCCTGGCACGAGGTTTGGCCACCTGGCCTTTCCGGCTAAACGAACCCCGAATGAGGTCGAGACCGGCACGAAGTTTGGCGGCCTGGCCTTTTCGGCTCAGCGGACCCCGGATGTGGTGACCCACGCCTGGCACCCGACTGAATTCGAGGTGACCTACTCGGATCCGGTGTTTCTGGCGGGAATGCAGACGATGGACGGTAGGGATCCGGCCGGGATGCGCTATTGGAACCTCGCTATGGGGAGTATCCAGATCAAGGTAGAGGAGGAACAATCCGGGGACGAAGAGAC
>JBDGZZ010000746.1:0-2099 GCA_039588335.1 Gemmatimonadota bacterium
TGAAGAAGTGGTCCTCGTTCTGCTTGCGTACCAGGCCGGTGTGGGTGATTCCATACACGTCGATGTCTTGGTGCGTTGGTTTGCGTGAATCTGTGCGTGTAGGGTGGTCGTCTGGCTTTGCCATTCGTGCTCCCCGTGGGTGATCAGTCAGGGCGGCCTTGAGGCGGTCTAGGAGATCAGTCACGATTGGGGCCATTGCTCCCGGGTTCCCAATTCCCAGCAGCGGTGAGTCTCGTCCGCGTGAGAATCGGACTCCAAGTTCATCTGTCCACAGCAACGCGTGGAATCGTGGATCGCTACGGAGTGGATCACGGAGAGTTCAGGGCGCATGACCTTGATCGCCACCTTTCGGCGGTGCTTCAGGTCCTCCGCGACGTACACGGTAGCCACGCCGCCACGACCAATTTCGTGGTCGATTGCGTAGCGGTCAGATAGGGGTGCTTTGAGTTGATCCAGGTCGGCGATGTGCATGGCTCTCCTGTGGTCCCAGGGCTCTAAGGTATAGTTTGGTGGGTGCTTGGGCCAGCGACGTTGGCCCAAGCCGTTATTGGCAGCAGCAAATAGTACAGGCGACCAGTCGTTGTCTCGCCAGAAGTCTCTCCACAGTGTCCCCTTCATTGTCAGCTTTGACGTTTAGCTGACGGGTCCGAGCGAACGTGTGATTTGGAGAGGTCTGCAGTTAACTCTACTACAGCTGCCGGGGCCGGTAGCAACGCAATTGAGGTTCAGCTCCATCGCAGCGGGTACGAGCCATACGTGCGGCATGAGCCGCTCCGGAATCTTGTACTGCTGGGGCACCAATGAGGAGGGGCAAGTGGGTGTGATGCATATAGAAGGAAGTACGGAACCGGTGCAGGTCGCGGGCCAGCCCGACGTGCCGTGACTTTGAAACTGGACCTCTGGTTGGCGGGAGGTGGGGATGCGGCTAGCACTACCTGGCGGTGTGGCACCTCGGCGAGCAAGCTCCCTTGCAGCCAGATACCCCACTGTGCCAGGCGCTTGGCATGACAAGTCGGGCAGAAGTAGCGGCACTGGCAGGAGAACGCCAGCAGGAATTCGTGCTTGCAGGAGCCACAACGCACTCGAGCGAAGCCGTGCTCGAGGACTCCGCAAGCCACGTACTTCTTCACCACCTGGGCCACGACGGGGCGCCAGTACCCCCACCGCCGCGCGAACCGCTCGTCGTAGACTGTGGTGAACTCCTGGAAGTGGTCCTCGATGAGGCGATACAGCGGTGAGGCCCGAGGCCTCCGGGGCCTGTAGACACCCGCCGGACACCCGCCGGCGTGGCAGTACGTCGCGGCCCTGCTTGCTGCGCTGTACCTGGTGCCGCTCCCATTGACCAGCCGCTTCCGGCTGGGAGCAGGTATCATGGGGCGCCGCTGGGATGAGGGACGAAACCAAGATAAGGCAGGTAGGTGCCGATTCTCTCGATCAAAGTTCGGTTGCCACTGGACCTTCCCACAACCCGGAGGCGGTCAACTCTTCAATCACCTGACGCGCTCCTGGCACCAGAACTCAGTTTTATCCGTAGGCATTCTTCATTCGGGTGGTCTACCAGCCTGGACCCTCTCGAATCGCCAATCGCGTTCCCTACCGCCGCTCCTCCTCGAGCAACTCATCGATCGCCGCAGCTAAACCCGCGGCGATGTCTCGGTCGGCGCGCTGAAAGTTGAGACGAACCGTGCCGGCCTTGGTGCGCGGAACACCTTCGAGGAGATTGATGTCGTTCACCTGTAACGTCAGGTGGGCCCCAAAGACACCCCGCTTGAACCGCGCAACGGTGACGTCCGAGAGCGAGAGGATCATGTCACTGACACCGGGACGCGAGGCGCCGAAGTACGTGGCGACCTTATCCAACATCGTCGCCTTCTTCTCATATTGGAACACGAGGTCGGAACCTTCGAGGTGTACCAGGCCCTCCCACTCCGCATCCGACGGATCCTGGAACTTGAAGGCCACCTGTGGCGACGCCGCTGCACGCGAGGGCGCTGCTTCCTCGACCGGCACGGGGCCCACCGCGTCGGCCGGGTCGAAGTCATCATCCATGACCTCGAACAGCAGCGAGCACTCGACATCCCCCGCGTATTCAGGCCCAA
>JBDGZZ010000747.1:0-2046 GCA_039588335.1 Gemmatimonadota bacterium
CGCCGACGACGCCCACGTATTGTGGGTGAACGGCGACCGCGTGTCGGAGCGACAGGGGCGCCACATCTCACGGCCGGACGAGTTGGAAGTCCGGGTATCGCTGCGACAGGGATGGAACCGGATCCTGCTCGAGGTTGTGGATCTGGACGGTGGTTGGGCGTTCCAGATGCGGGTCGCCGACCCGGCAGGTGAGTATCGCTGGACGGCGAGGGCACGGGTTACCCCCTGACGCCAAATAATGGCCTCGCCTTGCCAGATGGGCCGGAGGTCGCGAGTTTGAGCGGTCAACCAGACACGGGAGCAGCGTCATTTCCAGGGATCTACTGCCGCTAGTTCGTGAAGCATTGAAGAACCACTACACGGTGGATCGTGAGATCGCGCGCGGTGGAGCTGCGCGCGTGTTTCTGGCGCACGACGATGCCGGCATATCGGTGGCTCTGAAGGTGCTGCATCCGGAGCTGGCAGTCAGTGTGACGGCTGATCGGTTCCTGCGCGAGATATCGTTCCTCTCCAAAATAGACCACATGAACATTGCCAAGCTCGTCGACTACGGGGAAAGCGACTGGCTGGTCTACTACGTGATGTCATACGTTCCGGGCCCGACCCTGCGCCAGCATCTCGAGCGCGTGAAGAAAGTCTCAATCAGCGATACCCACCGTGTTGCGCAAGACCTATTGTCGGCACTGAAATACGCGCACGACATGGGCATAGTGCATCGGGACGTGAAGCCGGAGAATGTGGTGCTGTCCGACGAGGGGCCGGTACTGATGGATTTCGGCATCGCTCGGGCCATCGCTCAATCGGGGCAGGACCGGCTGACGCGTTCGGGATTTGCCGTCGGGACGTCCACCTACATGAGTCCCGAGCAGGTTGCCGGCGAGGAGGATATCGATCACCGCAGCGATGTCTACTCGCTGGGTTGCGTGCTGTTCGAGTGCTTAGCGGGGCGCCCCCCGTTCGTATCTCCCCGCGAAGAGATGGTGCTCAGCATGCACCATCAGGTAAAGGCGCCTGATGTGAGAGAGTTTCGCAAAGATGCCCCCGACGCACTGGCGAACGTCGTTGGCAAGGCGCTCGAGAAGGAGCGGCAAGATCGCTGGCAGACTGCGTCGGATATGCTGGACGTTATGAAGGAGACTTAGCCGAGTCTGCCAACCCCTCGTTGAGCACCGTGGCTTCCTTGGGAATCTTGAAGTCTTCTTTGCTCCGCCACCGAGCCATCAGAACCGCACCGAGCAGGATCACCGCCAGACTCGTCACCTGGGCCAATGTCAGCGTCCCGAAGAAACGGTCGTCCTTGGCTCGCAGAAATTCCACCAGGAATCGCTCGATACCGACGGCCACCAGGTAGACTGCGAACAACCAGCCCATGGCATGCTTGTGGACTTTGAGCCTCCACAGCAACCAGAACAGGAACATCAGTGCGGCCACTTCGTACAGTTGCGTCGGGTGAACCGCGAGCACATCCGTCGGGAGGGCGTCGGGCGGGACCTCGACGCCGAACCGCTGCAGAGCGGCAGCCGTCGTCGTTTCATGCCCCACGGTAGCGATGTGGGCACCCCATAATCGTCCTGAATCAGGAAGCAGCCAAGGCGCCCCAGCGAATGACCCAAGGCCAGGGCCGGGGCCGACAGTTCCAGGGTGAAGCGCATGGGAACATGCTTGCGCCAGCCGTTCAGCAGTACTGCCGCGGCTCCTCCGATGAAGCCCCCGTACCAAACCAATCCGCCGCGTGAAAGGAGTTGCCCCGGATCTTGATAGAGGGCCACGAACCAGAGTTTCGCTCCGAGCACACCGCCTACGACGCCGGCTACGATGATATGCTCGGCGTACACGGGTCCGAAGCCGCGCCGCCGCAGGTCCTTCTGAATCACCCAACCCGCCATTAGAAAGCCGACCATCATCATGATGCCAAAGCCGGTGATCATGAATGAGCCGAGATGGATGATCAGAGGATATACGGTCATGATGTCTGCCTGGTTGAAGACGATGGCGATGGTCGTTCGAGACCCGGCCAGGGCATACGGGCGTTTGCCTCGAGATACA
>JBDGZZ010000748.1:0-2795 GCA_039588335.1 Gemmatimonadota bacterium
CCAGGGCCCGAATGATTAACTTTCGGCTGACGGCATTGTCATCGGCAACCAAGATATGACCTGACTCATCAGCCATACTCTATCCCTCGCCGATGATCTGTTCTAACGCCTTCACGACTTGCTCATACTCATCGTTTGCTTGTACTAAGAGCTCGCTCGCACTGTCCAGGTTGCCAGCTTTACCCAAGTCCTCCAACTGCTTGCACAGTTGAGCAAGTCCGGTCGCCCCGAAATTGGCGCTATTCGACTTGAGACTGTGCGCCGCGCGGCGGAAGCCCTCAGTATTTCCCGTGTTGAGGGCCTGCTGCATCGCTGAAAACTGCTGGGGCGAATCATCGAAGTATTCTTGCACCAGCTCCGCCAAGAATGCGAAGTCTCCGCCGACGGTTTCAAGCAGGCTATCAAGCATAGTACGGTCGATCAGTTCATTCCCCGTCATCGAGTTACTTCTCCTCATATTCAATCATCTTGGACTCGCCGAGAGCCCGCACGAGCTCAGCCATGCGAACGGGCTTGGCAACGTAGTCGTCCATCCCGGCAGCAAAGCACGCTTCGCGGTCCTCCGCCATCGCATTGGCCGTCATGGCGATGATGCGCGGGCGCTCGGCCTCTGGCCAGCGCCGCACGATCTCCCGCGTGGCCTCCAACCCATCCATCTCCGGCATTTGCACATCCATCAGGATCACGTCGTACTGCTGCCGCTCGGGCCAGCTTCTGGTTCACCATGTTGTCCTCAGCCAGCAGAATGCGCAGCGGCAGCTTCTCAGCCATCTGCACGTCAATGTCCGGCAGTGCGGTGGCGCTCGTGCGCGCCCTCACGACCTTCTCACCGAGGACGGTCATCAGCGTGTCATGCAGCGCCGACTGCTTGAGTGGTTTGGTCAGGTGTGCATCGAAGCCAACTGTTTCTATCTCTGGATCACGCTGACCCATCGACGAGAATAGCACCAGTGGGAGGCTCTTGCCAGCTTTGTGCTGGCGGATCGCCTTCGCCAGCGTCACCCCGTCCATTTCGTCCATGTGCAGGTCCAGGATGGCCAGGTCGAACTTCTCGCCTTCCTCGATCCACCTCAGCGCCTCAACGGGAGAAGCGGTGTCGCGCGTGACCAGCCCCCAGCCCTCCAACTGCAGGTTGAGAATGCGCCGGTTGGTGGCGTTGTCGTCCACGGTCAACGCCCGCTTGCCCGCCAGCGAAGGTTGCTCACCCGTCAGGTGGATGCGTGTCTCGAAGTCCGGTGCGGCCTCGGCTCGGACGGTGAAGTGAAAGGTCGAGCCTTCCCCCGGCACACCCGTGCTCTCAGCCCACATCGTGCCCCCCATCTCCTCCGCCAACCTCTTGCTGATGGCCAGGCCCAACCCTGTCCCACCGTACTTGCGGGTGGTGGAGGCGTCCACCTGGCTGAATGACTGGAAGAGACGGTCCATGCGGTCGGTCGGGATGCCAATGCCCGTATCGCGCACCGCAAAGTGCAACTCGTGCTCCCCATCCCCGTTGAGCACCTTCGACTCGACAGTGACAACCACCTCCCCTTGCTCAGTAAACTTGAGCGAGTTGTTCATCAGATTGATTAGGACTTGGCGCACCTCCCGTCATCTCGTAGGCAATATCCAGCTGTTTCTCAGATGCCTTCAGCGCCGCCAGATCCAACGACGACTCTAGGCACTCGCGCAGGCCAAAGGGCTGTTGCTCCAGTTCCATCTTGCCCGCCTCGATCTTGGAGAAGTCGAGAATATCGTTGATGATGGTCAGCAAAGCCTCGCCACTGTTGCGGATGATCTCGGCGAACTCGTGCTGCTCATTGTCCAACTCGGTACCTAGAAGCAGCCCGCTCATGCCGATGATGGCATTCATCGGCGTGCGAATTTCGTGGCTCATGCTTGCCAGGAACACAGACTTCGCTCGTGTCGCCGCCTCCGCTGCCTCCCGCGCTTCTTCTGCATCCTGGAGGGTATCACGCAACTGCACAGTCATGCGGTTGAATGTCTCAGCCAGTTCGCCAATCTCGTCGCTTGATTCGACAGCCGCCTGAGCATCCAGGTCACCAGCCCGAATCTGCTCGGCGGTTCGGGTCAAGCGACGGATAGGTCCGGCGATGTCCTCCCGAATCGCCAGTGCCAGAACCAGACCGGCCACTATTGCAATCCCGGCACCGATCAAGGTAACCTGCTGAGAGGTTGCCAGTTGTGAACGACCTGTGTTCAGATCAGATTGAAGTAGATCCTGCTGGCTGCTTGTCTCTTCATCCAGAAGTTGGAGCATGGTGTTCGCCAGCGGGACAGCCTCCGAACGGAACAGATAGAGGTCCTCACGGGCACGCTGGCCCTCGACGGCTTCAAACATCTGAGGAGGAAGCAATAGAAATGCCTCGCGGGCCGAGGCAACTTGGTCGAGATTCTCCTGCTGGCTGGACTCTAACTCATTTTTTCTTTCATTCAGGGTTTCCCATGCCTGCTCGTTGTTCGTCAGATTGGCCGTATACTCAAACTTGAAGCTGTCGCGCCCGGTGGTGACGTAGCCGCGCAGGCCAGATACCATCGCGAAGAACGAGGATTGATAGTCGGCCATAACTCCCAGAAGTTGCATGTTAGCAGCGGTGGGTTCGCGCAACTCCTGCGTATCGATCATGCTGCCGGTATTCACCAGGATGACAGCAATCTGGGGATTTCCTTCCTCAAGCAGAATGCGTAGCGCCGGTTCTCGCCTCAGTTGGTCATCACGTAATTCAAATAGCTCTGGGGTGAGCACAGACCACTGCTCATACGCAGTGTTTAGCTCCTCCAGACGGCGAGTCGTC
>JBDGZZ010000749.1:0-2022 GCA_039588335.1 Gemmatimonadota bacterium
TTTCCGCGGGGTTCCGGGGCGGGATCCACCTGGGGGTTAGCGCGAACCACCTGGGAGGTAGAGCGGCGGGCGGCGCGGTGACGGGGAACATGCCCGGGATCCTATCATGCGTGCGATCGCACCCCCTGGAGTCGCCAAGCGTCGATCCTGTAACCTCAAGTCAGGAGCGCGATACGAGTTTTCGGGAAGCAGTGTGTCCAGCGAAGGCTGGCATGTTCAGCGGGAGTGAAACCCGCCGGGGTAGAAGTCAGAAGCCCCGTAGCTTGGATCGCATCAGTGGAGGAAACGAAGCTGGTGAAGCCGATCGACAAAGCCATCTTCGGGATGGTGAGCGACTCACCGGGCCGCAACGCAAGTGAACCCACAGGTGGCCTCGTCAGAAAAAGATTTCCGGAGGCCGAGCCCTCTGGTTCCGGGCGAAGGCAGTATGGCTTGTCGCACTCTGACTGATGCGTCAAGTCACTCCGGCGGGGTGGTAGGGGCAGCACGGTGAGAAGGGCATGCCGAGCAACTGGAGAAGCCGTCCTCGTCCCACCGAGAAATCGGTGGAGCAAGGTAGGCCGCATAACCGGAGCCACCGGGAAATCGGCCGAAGACGAGACGGTGGCGGAAGGGTCCGCGGTAGCGTTGAAGCGGGGCAACTCCCGTGGAGCGAAGGGACCCTGCTGCACATGAGTTCTTCGTCAGCACGGGAGGCAGGGGTGAGATGACAAAGTCACCCATCAGTCTGCAGGACCTGAGACGGAGGATATACGTCAAGGCGAAGGCTGAACCGTCTTGGCGCTTTTGGGGACTGTACGTGCACGTTTGCAAGAGGGAGACGCTCCTTGAAGCTTATCGGCTCGCCAAAAAGAACAACGGGGCCCCGGGAATCGATGGGGTGACGTTCGAGGCGATCGAAGCCCAAGGAGTGGAACCTCTGCTCGCAGAGCTCCGCGAGGAGCTTGTTCGCCGCACATATCGTCCCCGACGGGTTCGAAGAGTAGGAATCCCGAAGGAGGGTGGGAAGACACGCCATCTTTCGATTCCTACGATTCGTGACCGGGTGGTCCAGGGAGCTCTCAAGCTCGTTCTGGAACCGATCTTCGAGGCGGACTTCCAACCGGGGTCGTTTGGCTCTGGGATGCGATCTTGCAGCGCAACACGTACATCATCGATCTCGATCTTCGCTCGTACTTCGACACCATCCGGCACGACATTTTGCTGGAGAAGGTCGCGAAGCGAGTGAAGGACGATGATGTGTTGCACTTGCTCAAGCTGATCCTGAGATCATCTGGGAAACGCGGAGTTCCCCAAGGTGGCGTGATCTCCCCCTTGCTCAGCAATATCTACCTGAATGAAGTAGACATCATGCTGGAGCGAGCAAAGGAGGTCACCCGCGACAACCAGTGGACGGCGGTCGAGTATGCGCGATTCGCCGATGACCTGGTGGTGTTGGTGAACTTTCATTCGCGGCATCGGTGGCTTCGTAAGGCGGTGGAGAAACGGCTTCGGGAAGAACTTGCCAAACTCGAGGTGGAGGTGAACGAGGAGAAGAGTCGGATCGTGGACCTGACCGAAGGGGGAGGCTTCGGATTCCTTGGTTTCGAGTTCCGTCGTGTCCGCAGCAGAGCGGGAAAGTGGATGCCTCTCCGTCTGCCGCAACGTGGGAAACGTACGGCGCTGCTACAGAGACTCAAGGAGTGTTTTCGTCGCTTCCGATCCCGGCCGACGGAAGCCTTGATCGATGAGATCAATCCGATCTTGCGCGGCTGGGTCAACTACTTCGCGGTAGGACATTCGAGCCGGTGCTTCTCGTTCATTCGAAACTGGATCGAGCAGAAGATCAGACGCCACCTGGGTCAAAGCCGTATGCGCCGAGGCTTCGGCTGGAAGCGGTGGAGTAGACCATGGCTGTACGAGACACTTGGGCTCTTCAGTGATTATCGAGTCCGGTATCAGCGGTCATCGCCGAAAGCTGCTCCATGCTGATGGGTCACATAACCCTTGCCGCGAAGTGTGCAGGAAAGCGTAGTGCGGGAA
>JBDGZZ010000750.1:0-8613 GCA_039588335.1 Gemmatimonadota bacterium
GGCGCGAATATGACGGCCACTGGTCTACTGGTTCCAACAGGCGGAGGAGTCTGGGTGCTCAAGCCGAGGTTAATCGAACCGTCGCAAGACTGGCCAGCGGATGTGACTGTTCTCCCGTAGGCTCTGATGCCGGTGCCTGCCCTTTGGGGCAGGCGCCGGCATTGATTTGGAACTGGTGTTGTCCTGCAGTTGGTGCTACTCGATGAAGGCCGCCTACATTCCGCCCTGACTCGACGGTGGCACCATCCCGTTCATTCTCATGTAGGTGACCAGATTGCCGTAGTGCTCGGCGTTGTGCGTGGCGTTGAAGTTGAGCACCCACAGGCGACTGCCGTCCTGGCCGAAGAACTTGACCTGCTCCATGGCCTTGGCGTCTTCCATTTGATAAGCCTTGTCGCAGTACGTGAATGCGTCCTTGATTCCCTTTACCAGATCGGCCTTCGACGTGACCTCTTCCAAGTCGGTGCTGGTGGGACTCTCCTCTCCCATTGCGGAAGAGCAGAAGAAGTAACTGGCATTGGCCACGTGCCCGATGAGTTGCCCGAAGGTCCGCACATCCTGGGTCGGTTGGAACGCGTATTTCTCCTCCGGCATCTGCTCGGCGGAGGCGATCAGCCAGCCCTTGAATTGGTCGTAGAGGGGGCTAATAGATGCCACTCCCTCATTGTGACCGCCCATCTCGTGCTCCGGTTCCTGCGCCTGGGCCAGCACCGGTGCCGCCGCGAGTGCCAGGAAGAGAGCCAGGTGTCGACGCATAGGTATTCCTCTTGGTTTGGGAAGCATCAAGAATCACCAGGCGGACGCTGTTTGCCAAGGGGGGGTGCGGTCAAGCGATCGCGATAGTAGTAACTGATCGCCAGGAACAGCGCGCCGAACCCCAGGAACAAGAGGATCCTGAGAAACGGGTCGACTCGGTCGAGGTCTACGAGGAACAGCTTGGCTACTGCAACCAGGAGCGTGGCGAGTCCGATCTTGCGTGTCTTGGCAGACGCTGCCAGCAGCGTCAGTCCGTAGGCGCCGAAGGATGCTGTGACTATGGCCTGACCCGCCGGCAGAGCGGCGAACTCCCGCCACAGCCAGCCCAAGAAAGCCGCATGCGCTGCCAGTTGATACCACTTGGCCGAGTCACCTCCGCTCCATTTCGATGCCACGAGAAATCCCAGAACAACCCCGGCGTCGCTGATCCCGCGCGCGGTGAACACGGCTGTCTCGGCTCCGCCCTCGGCGGTCAAGCGTTGAAACAGCCAGAACGCGATGATGATGGAGAGAACATGTCCACATGGGCGAAGTGAGGTCTCTTCGAGTCGTTGCCCCAGGTAGAAGAACGCAACCGCTAGCACCGTCCATAGGAAGATCTGCAAATCGTGATCGAAGAACAGCGCGACTGCGATTACCGCAAGGATTGCAGAGCCCACAATGTGGGCCGACGCTAGTAGCTTGAGATCGTCCTTGCGACGGATGAATGCTGCCGCACCGGCGTACAAGCATGCTGCCCCCAGCGTGATGGCACCCCAGAGCGCGTCGCCTGCCTCCCAAATCGCTCGGGAGAAGAACAAGACGCCCACCGGGGTCCCTGCTGTGAGCAAGGCAACGTCTCCGTGTCGGTGGACCGCAATCCCGGCCCGTGACAGCTGGTCTGCTAACCTGGATTTTGGAACTGGCCACTTGGCCGGATGACTGTTTGCCAACCACGCGCGCCCCACGGTCACCAGCCATAGGATGAGCCAGGCGGCGACTATGCCGGCCTGTAGCGCCCATAGGTCACCGGGTGTGAGATTCGCGAAGGCGATGAGGAACACGATCCAGCCGCCGATGACCGATGTCCACAGTAGCGATCTCCAACCCTTTAGCAGGTAGATGCCGCTCGTTCCCAGCAATACCAGGCAGGTGTATCCGACGAGGCCGGGTACTGAGCCCTGTCCCGTGTAAAGGAAGACCGGTGTTCCCAGCCCGCCGATAGCGCCCAACACGCCGAGCGCGGCTCCGTCTTCGCGGATTCCGGCCCAGAAAGTCAATCCCGTGACCAGCACCATGAAGGCAAATGCCACCGGATAGCTGAACACGTGTAGTAGTTGGAACGCGGCGAACCCGGTGATGTACCAGCTAGCGGAGGCGCCCCCCAGCATGAGTTGGCTGAACCACAACTCCTTGCGGCGCACCCTGAGACCGATCACTGCCAGCGCCACGCCGAGGGTGATCCCAATGGCCACTCGGATCGGTGGTGTGAGCCACCCCCTGTCGATCGCGTAGTCGAACAGGAACACGACAGACAACAACACCAATCCGATTCCCAGGCGGCTTATCCAGAACTGCGGGCCTCGCTCGACCAGAAGTTGCCACGGCGTTTTTCCGGCACGCGGCATGGAACGCGGTCGTGCGACGGTTTGCGGCGGCCGTCGATCTCCGAGTTGAGGTATTCGCCCCGGAGTGCCTCCAATCTGTTGGCGGGCGTTGGGTTCTGCGCGTCTTGCCAGGGCATCGGTCAGATCTTCCAGCTTGCTCTCGAGGTCGGCGACCGCCTTTTCCAGCTTGCCGAGCCGTGCTTCGGTCGAGCGTGCATCGGGTTCGTTCATAGTCCGCAAAGGTACGTCCGCCCCCGAGTTCAGCAAGATTGCAGAGGACGGGCTTCAGAGTACTACTTGGCGCTGCCCTACCTAACGCATGTTGAGAGCGCGCCCCAAGCTGCTACCATGGATTTGAAAAGGATCTGTGGATCACAGCAAGGAGCAGCTCTCATGAAATGCATGACCAAGTATGTGGCGTTTGACGTCCACCAGGCAACCACGGTGGCTTCGGTGCGCGGCGAGAACGGTCGTGTACTTGCGCGGTATGCGCGGCGCGGTTCACGTTGTCCTCGAGGTTGGGACTCAGTCGCAGTGGTTGTACGAGATGGTGTCGCCGCTTGTGGATCGGGTGGTGGTGTGCGATCCGCGCCAAGTGACGCGCCAGGGCAATAAAGGTGATCGGGTTGATGCCGACCGGTTGTCGGAACTACTCCGCCTAGGAGGTTGGGCGCGGTGTTTGCACAGAGTGCTCACCGTGCCGATCTCAAGGAGCTGACGCGCACCTACCGGACACTCGTTGAGGATGGCACGCGCGTGATGTTTCGGATCAAGGCGCTGTTCCGCGCTCGCGGTATTAAGACGGCCGGGTCGGCAGTGTATCACCCGACGAAGCGAGCGGCCCGGCTCCGGTGCCGGGAGCCGTAGGTGTTGGTTGGGGCCGGCCCTGTCCGGCCGGAGACGGGCGCTCCCTAACGTGAGGCGGCCTCCCCGACTCTTGAGGCGGCTTCCCTGAAGCTTGAGGCGGCTTCCCTGAAGCTTCAGGCGGCTTCCCTGAAGCTTGAGGCGGCTTCCCTGAAGCTTCAGGCAACGCGTCCGCACTCCCGCGCCGGCCAAGCGAAGCCTGGGGTGACGTGATTGAGGCGTGAACCGGCCCGCCTGATGCTCCAGACGGCCTGCCCGGAGCGTGAGTCGGGGTCCCTGAAGCGTGAGGCGCGCTTCCTGGAGCGTGCGACGGGCCGCCTGAGCGGCGGGTCGGCGTGCCCAAGCCGCAGTGCTGCAACGACTTAGGGCGCGGGCTACTCATGGACCACCCCGCCGACGACGAAGCCCGCCCTCGCTCGGAGTCCCGCAGAGTCGGCATCGGTACCAGTGAGCTTGTAGGGGTCGGAGGGCAGCCACTGGGCGAGGCTGTCAGGCCGGAAGTCGGTGCCGCTACCTCTCAGGGCGAGCGGACCATGGGTATCGAGTCCGGCACCGCCTCGTGCAGCGCGGCGCGCACCCGGTTGAGCAAGTCCTTGAGTTCTCTTCCCGATTCGGACCGGAACTCCTCCGGAGTGACCAGCTGCATTGCGCGGCGCTCGAGACGGTAGAACTGTACCATCATTAGTTGCCAGTGTTCGTCGAATTGTACATCGTGAGCTTCTATTTCCTCGGCCAGGTGTGCCAGCTCGCGCTGTACGTTATCAATGCCACCTGCCAGAAGGTCGAAGTGTCCGGAAGCGCTCTCGTACTGTGTCTCCACGAAGTTCTCGCTCCAGGTATACTGCCACGGGCCCAGTTCGTCAGGTTTGAATTCGACGGTCCAACGGTTCTCGCCCTCATACTGCGCAAGGACCAGCGTGCTCTTGCCACTTGGTGAAACGAACGTCCACGGAACGACCTGCTCTTCCGGTGGTGCGGTTCGGACCCAGGTGTTCTTCAACTCGGCCTCGAACGGCTGCCCCAGAATCACTGGGTCGTGTCCGGCGACCAATGTCACCTGAACCCAGTTCCACGGCTCGATCACGTGTTGCGCGGCGGTAGTCAACGTGCCGGCCATGCGGTTGTTTCCTCCGTTGACCTCGAGAGTCGGCATCTCGCCGTCGTCCTCACCGATGATGCTGACTGACACAAAGCTGGCGCCGAGAGTCTGCATCTGCTTCATCGAGTAGGTACGTCCATACTCCAGAGAGATGTCCCGTTCCCATGACTGCACCTCTGAACTGCTCTCCCACTCCAACACGAGCCTTGGGCGCCGCGCAGAGTTTCGTGAATCTCCGTGATTACCGGAGTAGAACTCAACCACCGTGCCAGGTGTGTCTTCTTGGTAGTCAGCGAGCTTAAGCAAGAACAAGAGAGGCTCACCCTCCGTGGCACGCCGTTCGGCGTACGCGGCTAGCCGTGCAGAAGTGAGTACGACTGTGCTGTCTCCCGGAAGGATCTCCGCTTCCGCAAGAGGCATTTCTCCCGTGTCCGCATTGGGATCGGAATCTGATGCAAAGCCCACACCGGGCAGTCCCCACGATTCCTCGTTGAAGCGGGCATCGTTCCACCACGCCTCTCCATCCCTCGGCGGGCTGATATTGTCGTTGTACGTACCGCCGGCGCCAGGATTCCAGTCCCGTTTGACCTCGTACAACATCAACCGGGTTGGGGTCTCAACGCCCTTCTCCGGTCTGACAATTAGCTTGGCTGAGACGACGCGTGCCAAAGGTGGAAGCCTGATCTCGCTCCACCGATGGAGCACGCGGTATATCTCGAATTCTCCGTAGAAGAGACTGCGCCCTCGCCGACCTATCCGTACATGAATCTGGCCGGGCTGATTCCAACCCCACTGAAAGGTCCCGTCGAGCATGCCACGCAGGTCGTTGTCCTCCATACCATCGTAGTCAGCCCCGTTTACGAACACCGAACGATGGCGCTGAGGTTGGGTTGTGTGGGCGAGACTGTTGTAGAACGACACCCGCAATGTCCCGTTGAATACAGGTGCATGTGAGGCGAAATGGACTTCCGGAAGCCCCGAGTCCCCGGACCAGATTCGGTCGCGCAGCAAGTAGACTGCGGCCAGCATTGCCACCCCGGCCAGGACGAAGGCAGATAACAAGTATTTCGGTCGGGAATCCGATATCATTGGTTGAGCCTCATTGGATCGACTCTTGCTGCTGCTGAATAGTTGGCCTAGATGAATAATTGATCTGGGTCGACCCGATCAAGAAAAAGCAAGAGCCGTACCTCCCTCCGGAACTGCCTTCCTCGGCCTCCGGAAAGGGCTCTGTCTATGACTGTTGCAGAGATGCAACACCAAAACTTCTGACCTGCCCGTCTGGTGAACGAGCACTGTGCATAAACTCTTCTTTTACATAATGTTAGGCAACAGGTCCTCGGCGTCACTTCTGCGCCCAGCAGTTGCACCTCGATATGGTCGAGGTTCGATCCTCCACGACGATAGGGTCTGATGGACTTCCGGTCATGACAGCAGTGAACATCCTCGGTGTTTCGGCTTTCTACCACGACAGCGCCGCTTGCCTGCTGCGTGACGGTGAGATCATTGCGGCTGCCCAAGAGGAGCGTTTCACCCGCAAGAAGGGAGACGCATCGTTCCCCCGCAACGCGATTCGATACTGCCTCACCGAGGGTGGCATTGATGCCTTGAGTCTCAGCTACGTGGGGTTCTACGACAAGCCTCTCCTCAAGTTCGAGCGCATTCTGGAGACTTACCTGGGGGTGGCCCCCAAGGGATTCCGATCTTTCCTGAAGGCAGCACCGCTGTGGCTCAAAGAGAAGCTGCATATGGAGAAGCAGATCCGCGACGAGCTAGGGTACGATGGGGTGCTGCAGTATGCCGAACACCATGAGTCACATGCTGCGAGCGCGTTCTTCCCGTCACCGTTCGAGGAGGCGGCCATCCTGACGATGGACGGTGTGGGTGAGTGGGCGACCGCATCAATGGGGGTGGGTCGCGGCAGCAACATCGAATTGAGCCAAGAGATTCACTGGCCGGACTCGCTCGGCTTGCTCTACTCGGCGTTCACGTACTACACCGGTTTCAAGGTGAACTCCGGCGAATACAAGGTCATGGGACTCGCACCGTACGGGGAGCCCAAGTATGTGGACTTGATATACCGCGAGCTGATTGACCTGCGAGAGGACGGCTCCTTCAAGCTGAACCAAAAATACTTCAACTACCTGTCCGGCCTCACGATGACCAGCCCGGCCTTCGAAGACCTGTTTGGTGGGCCACCCCGAGTGCCAGAATCGAAGCTGACCCAGCGAGAGATGGACCTGGCCAGGTCCGTTCAAGACGTGACGGAAGAGGTCATGCTGCGGATGGCGCGCACCGCTCACCGTAAGACAGGACTTCGGAATCTGTGTCTTGCCGGGGGCGTAGCACTCAACTGCGTCGGAAACGGGCGACTATTGAGAGAGGGACCGTTCGAGAACCTGTGGGTCCAACCAGCGGCAGGTGATGCTGGCGGAGCCTTAGGGGTGGCGCAGCTCATCTGGCATCGCACGTGTGAGCGTTCCAGGAATACGTCACCGGGAACGGATTCCATGAAGGGGGCGTACCTGGGTCCCGCTTTCTCGTCGGAGGCTATCCAGCAGTATCTGGACTCTCGAGGGGCAGTGTATGAGCGGCTCGACCGCAGTCAGCTCCTCGATAGGACGGCAGCAGTACTGGCTGACGAGAAGATCGTCGGGTGGTTCAACGGGCGAATGGAGTTCGGCCCCCGCGCACTGGGATCACGCAGCATTCTGGGAGATCCCCGCAGCTCCCGGATGCAGGCGCAGATGAACCTGAAGATCAAGTTTCGCGAGGGCTTCCGTCCGTTCGCCCCCAGCGTGCTGTGCGACCGGGTAAGCGATTACTTCGAGATTAATTGTGAGTCGCCCTACATGTTGCTTGTCGCGCCGGTAAAGAAGGGCAGGCAGATACCGATGACCAAGGAGCAGCGCGTTCTGTGGGGCATCGATAAGCTCAATGTGGCGAGGTCTGACATTCCGGCGGTGACGCACATCGACTACTCAGCCCGCATCCAAACGGTCGATCGCCGGACGAACCCGGATTACTACGACCTCATCAAGCAGTTCGAGAGCTTGACCGGCTGCGGACTTCTGGTGAACACGTCGTTCAACGTTCGGGGCGAGCCGATCGTCTGCAGTCCGGAGGATGCATATCGCTGTTTCATGCGTACTCACATCGATTACTTGGTCTTGGGCCGGTTCTTGCTAGACAAGAGGGAACAACCGGAGTGGGAGGAGCTCTCGGAGTGGCGGGAAGAGTTTCAGCTCGACTGACGCGGGCCCAGGGTAGGCGCTTCGGACTCACGCTGGGGATCGCTTTCCTGGCAGTCGGGGCCGTGCTATTGTGGCGGGATCGGGAGACTGCCGCTGCGGTTGCGGGTACCGTCGGATCAGTGATGCTACTTGCAGGGCTGATCATACCCACGAGACTGGGGCTGATAGAGCATGGCTGGATGGCGTTTGCGCACGCGATATCCAAGGTCACAACACCGATATTCATGGCAGTCGTGTACTATGTGGCAATTGTCCCTATGGGTGTGTTTATGCGAATTCTGCGACGCAACCCGATCCGTCATAAAGCAACCGATGACAGCTTTTGGGTAATCCACGAGAGCAGGAACGTGGATCAAATGAATCGTCAATTCTGACCTGTGTCACGCTAGGCTAGAGGGAGAGCCGAGATGAGCCAATTCAGCCTCTTGCGAGAGTTCTGGGCGTACATGCGAGTGCGCAAGAAGTGGTGGCTGCTACCGATCATAGTGGTGATGCTTTTGGTGGGCTCACTTCTCGTATTCGCCCAGGGCTCGGCCTTGGCACCGTTTATCTACACGATTTTCTAGTGGCCAGGGCGTCTCGGGCATCGTTCGAGGTGGACGATTAATGACTTCTAAACCATAGACACTCAATGCACATATTGATGGTGGCTCCGCAGCCGTTCTTTCGTCCCAGAGGAACTCCGTTCAGCGTATTGCACAGAATCCGAGCGTTGTCGCGGCTGGGCCATACTGTGGACCTGGTCACTTACCCCTTCGGAGAGACACCAGAGATTCCCGGCCTCACGGTCCACCGGTCTCCACGGCCGCCCTGGGTGCACGACGTAGCAATAGGACCTTCGTTTGCCAAGATCCTGCTCGACATTCCGCTGTTCGGACTGACCTACAAGATGGCGGGTAGCGGTAAGTACGATCTGGTCCACACCCATGAGGAGGCCGGCGTACTTGGCGTACGCATTGCACGATCCAGAGGGATCCCTCACCTGTACGATATGCACTCGAGCCTACCTCAGCAGTTCAACAATTTTGGTAGGTTCAACTGGCCACCGTTTTTT
>JBDGZZ010000751.1:0-7706 GCA_039588335.1 Gemmatimonadota bacterium
GAACGGCGCCGACGGAGTTATCACGATCTGCCCTGAACTAAACGACCAAGTTCTGGCTCTGGGATACGAGGGCCCGCTGGCCCTGATCGAGAACACGCTTGACTTCGACGAACCCCATTTCGGTGAGGATCAGGCGCGAGAGCTGAAGCGTGGGCTTGGCCTCGAAGGTCACAAGATCGTGTTGTACACGGGCACGCTCGAGTCGTACCAGGGTCTCGATTTGCTGATGGCGGCCGCGCCCGGCGTCGTGAGTCGCGTTCCGGATGTGAGATTCGTTATCGTGGGCGGCACAGCACAGCAGATATCTGGTCTGCAGGATCTGGCGCGACAGCACCAGGTGGACTCAGCGATGTTGTTTGTGCCCGCCGTACCGCCGACGGAGGTCTTCACCTATCACCGTATTGCGGACGTCCTTGTGACAACTCGCTCGAAGGGTACCAACACTCCGCTCAAGGTTTATCAATACCTGCGCGCTGGAAGACCTGTGGTGGCCACCGACATTCGATCGCACACACAGGTGTTCAACCGGGATTGTGCGGAGTTGGTCAAGCCGACTCCGGATGCCATAGCTGGGGGCTTGGTACGAGTGCTGACGGACACAGCGTATGGCAGAACACTAGCTACGCAGGCAGCACAACTGGCAAGAGAGGAATACAGCGAGCACGCGTACATGACTCGGTTGGACGGTCTACTACGACAACTTCCAACAGGGTCCTCCAAGCGGCGGCGGGCTGCTTGATCCAATCAAACAGAGGAACACGATGAGCAAAGAGACCGTCGGGTCCGATGGCGGAGGTGCCCTTCTGGGGGAGGTGCGTGAGTTCTGGGAAAACAACGTACACGATTGGAAGGTTGCCAAAAGCGAAGCAGGGACGGCCGCGTTCTTTCGGGAGACGGAGGAGTACCGGTTTGAGAAGCTCCACTACTTGCCGAAACTGGTCGACTTCAATGGCTTCGCCGGGCAGCGACTGCTCGATCTCGGCTGTGGCGTAGGGAACGATCTGAGTCGGTTTGCTCAGGGTGGCGCAGAGGTGGTGGGTGTGGACCTGGCCCCCCACTCCGTCGACCTGGCGACGAGTAACTTCGCGCAGCGTGGGTTGACCGGCGATTTTCGTGTGATGAATGGCGAAGATCTGGAATTCGAAGACAACTCGTTTGATGTTGTCTACTGTCACACCGTTCTGCACTTTACGCCGCACCCAGCGGCAATGGTCCGAGAGATCCACCGGGTGCTCAAACCCGGAGGTCTCGCGATCATCATGACGGTGAACAAGCGTTCTTGGCTCAACCTGCTGCACAAGGTGATGAGTATCAAGATCGATCACCTAGACGCGCCAGTCTTCCACCGCTACACGAGCAGCCAGTTTCGCTCACTTCTAGGTCCGTTTCGGGACGTGAAGATCGTTCCGGAACGGTTTCCGGTCGCGACCAAAGTGCACGAAGGGTGGAAGGCCAAGGCGTTCAATTTGGCCTTCGTCCGTGTCTTCAATCTGATTCCGCGCCCACTGGTCCGCCACACGGGGCACCACTTGATTGCATTTGCCCGCAAGGAGGAGGCGTGAAGCGCGATGTAGGTAAGCTCGCGGCTGAACCCTTCGATCTCGTGGTCGTCGGTGCCGGGATTCATGGAGCCTGCGTGGCGCGTGATGCTGCACAACGCGGCCTGCGCGTCGCCCTGGTTGACCAGGGTGATTTTGGTGGGGAGACATCGCACAACTCGCTCAAGCTTATTCACGGTGGGATGCGCTACCTGCAACATGCCGATTTCCGGCGAGTCCGTCAGTCGGTCGGCGAGCGTCGGTTCTGGCTGCGTGCCGCACCACACCTGGTCCGTCCCCTCAAGTTCGTCATCCCTCTTTATGGACTTGGCGTCAAGGGTCCCCTAGCGATGGGGCCGGCCATGCAGGTCTACAATCTGTTGCAGACAGGGTGTAATCGCGATCTGCCGGATGACAGGCAGATCCCGCGTGCTCACCTGATCTCTCGCAAGGAATGCAAACAACTCATTCCGGGTGTGAACGAAAAAGGACTGACGGGGGGAGCTGTCTGGCATGACGGACAGATGCTCGATGCAGATCGGGTGCTCCTGGCCTGCGTCCGCGATGCACAGCTCGCTGGCGCCAACGTGGCCAACTACGTGGTTGTGGACGGCTTTCTGGGTGAACCCGATAACGTGACCGGGGTCAGCGCTGTCGACCGGCTGTCCGGTGAGAAACTCGAAATCCGGGCTCGAATGACCATCAACACCTCAGGCCCTTGGATCGGGCATTTGTTGTCCCACAGCAAGTCCAAGTTTCGGCGGTCAAGGCACCCCAACCTCCACAAATGTATGAACGTTGTGACGCGCCAGTTCTTCTCCGACTATGCGGTTGGTATAGTGAGCGGACGTCGTTCCGATTCGATGATACCGCGCGGGGGGCGTCTTTACTTCATTACGCCATGGCGGGGTAGTTCGATCATTGGGACAACGCATGTGCCGTTTCAGGGATCGCCCGACGACTACGAGTTCAGGGATGAGGAGGTCAACGGTTTCTTGGCCGAAGTGAACGAGGCGTACGCTCCTGCTCGGCTGGACCGTGGTGATGTGGAATACTGCTACGCGGGGCTCACGCCCGCGACCGCCTCCGAAAAACGGGCTCGCAAGACCGAGATCCGAGACCACGATGAGCGTGACGGTATCCAAGGCCTCGTATCCGTGAGTGGTGTGAAGTACACCACCGCGCGTCTGGTTGCTGAGCGTGTCGTCGATTTGGCAGCGCATCGGTTGACCGGCCGTTCTGACCGGTGTCGATCGGCCGATGGGATGCTCCCTGGGGCGAACGGTTACACCGAATTCGGAGCGTTGGCCGAAGAGGCCAGGAAGCGTTTGCCGGATGCGACCGCGGCAGATATCGAGGACCTGGTCACCAGCTACGGTACTGCGTTTTCTGAGGTCCTCAGGCTCGGTGAAGGGCAGGGGGTCGACCCACTCGTCGCGGGTCGCTGCCTCTACGCTGTGCACGAAGAGATGGCGGTTCGGCTGGGCGATGTGGTGTTCAGGCGCATGAATCGGACTCACTGCGAATCGCTTGAAGAAAGCGATTTGAATTGGTGTGCGACGGCAGTGGCCAAGGAACTGGGGTGGTCGCACCAGAAGAAGGAACAAGAGCTGGATGATGTGCAGAATATCATGGCGCGCCATCACGGCGCCAAATTGGAGTCTTTGAAATGAACTGTTGGGCGGATGTGCGGCAAGGCACCAGAACCGCCAAGGAGCGCATGTATTGATGCAAGGGAAGATCCTAGTCACCGGAGCCAACGGTTATACTGGCTATTACTTCAGCAAGTACTTGGCGGAGAAAGGCCTACCGGTCCGAGCGATGTACTACCCGCCGGACGGTGAACCCGACCTGAAAGGGGACACGCTCGAACTGGTCCCGGGCGACATCACCAAGCGGGACCAGGTGCAGGCTGCGGTTGAGGGAATCGAGGTCGTGCAACATGTCGCGGCCTTGTATCGACCCACCAACGTTGCAAAACAGGCCTTCTACGATGTGAATGTCGAGGGTACGCGCAACATGGTGGAGCTGTCCGCAGAAGCGGGAGTGAAGACCTTTGTGAACGTGAGCACAATTGGTGTGCACGGGACAACCGGTCGTACACCAATTGACGAAGATGGCCCCATTCGTCCCGACGATTACTACCAAGAGACGAAGTGGTTGGGCGAGAAACTCGCCTTCGAGCTCGCCCCGAAACTAGACCTGCCGCTGACCTGCATCCGGCCGGCAGGAATCTACGGACCCTACGAACGACGCTTTCTGAAGATCGCCCAGCTGGTCAAGCGGCGTCGTTTCATGATGTTCGGTTCGGGTGAGACGTTCTATCATTTCGTTCACGTGCGCGACCTATGCGATGCGTTCATGTTAGCCGCTGAAAAGATCGACCGATCGGTAGGACGCACCTACATCATTGCGGATGATCACGCCGTAAGCCTCAATCACATGGTGCAATGCCTAGCAGGGGCGGCCGGTGTGAAGCCGCCGCAGATACGAATGCCCTATTGGACGTTGAAGGCGGCCGCGTACTTTTTCGAGGGCGTCTGCAAGCCGTTCCGCATTTCGCCGCCAATGCATCGCCGACGCGCCGCCTGGTTCGTCAGTAACCGATCCTTCAACATCGCCCGCGCTCGAGAGGAGTTGGGCTACGTGCCGCAGGTGAAGGTCGAGGATGGTATTCAAGAGATGGTGAACAGCTTCGAGGAGGCTGGGTGGATGTGATCGCCACCTAGGCAGCAACCTCTACGCAGCCGTCTGAGGTCTTCCAAACCGCTCGAGGCGTACGCCTGGATTCAGGGGGCAGTCTTTCGGCGCACTCTCAACCTGGCCGTCTCAAGTGCGGGAACGCTTTGATTGCGTATGCAGTGGAGAGAATAAGCCAACCGAAGGCGATGCCATAGACCACCCCGGTGAGACCCCAGCGCGCTCCGACGATTCCTCCTGCCGCTGCAACTGCAGTACAGAGCCAGGTCAAGGTGTTCAGCTGACCAAGCTCGCGTGTGTTACAAACGGCTGTTGCCACGCCCGTTGATAGACCGCTCACTGCTCTGACGATCCCGGCAAGAATGCCTGCGACGATCAGGCCTCTGGAGAATTGGTACTTGTCTGCAAAGATCAGCTCGAACACCAATGGTGCCAGCCAATACAGAGCTATGCTACCCAGTGAAACCAGAACTGCGAGACTCGCAGCTTCCTTTCCTAGCAGTCTGCGCCGCTCATGCACCGAATCAGCAGACCTCATCCTGGGCAATACCGAGAAGTTTGCACCCATCTGAAGCGTCCGGTACGGGGCTATCACGACTGCTGCCAACACACCGAACGACGCCAAGTGTTCCAGTGACAGCACCTGTGGAATCAGCAACCGTTCCGATTGCAGCAGTAGCAGGCTGCCGCCACTGACGCCTGCGAAGTGGAGTGCCTCAGTCCAGTAAGAGTCGGTTCGTGGAAATTCCGCACGCGAGTGATCCCTCAAGAGCCTGTTCCAGCTGAGAACCGCGACCAGCGTGTAACCCAGCGCTATTGCCGCCACCGGAAACCACAGTGCGCGCACGACATTGATCAGCATGAGCAGCGATGCCGTGATCAAGAACAGGTTGGCGCTCTGCTGTAAGAGCAAAGCCGGTATGAAACGCTGGAGGCGTTGATATGATGCCGCAGCAGCCATCGTCACGCCGCCAGTAGCCAGTCCCAGGCCCAGCAATGGCAACAGACCGGAAGGTATGTCATAGACCAGCAGCACAGCTACTACCGTTATGGTGCTCACTGCCAGAGACGTGCCCACGACACGAGCGAGAATCCAAGGATGAGGATTGAGCAGCCTCCGGAGAATGACGCCGTCTGCACCGAGTGGTGCAAGCGGGGCCGCCAAGGCGAAGACGGACACAACCAGTGCTAGCGTTCCGTACTCAGCTGCGGGCAAAGCCTTGGCGAGGATCAGGTTTGCGCCGGAGAAACCCAGGCCCGTGAAGGCATAGAGTAGCGCTATGCGGTTCGTGGGTGAAAGCACGAGGTTCCGAAGTGCACTCAACGGCTTCATCTTCGTCGCTTGATTCGGATGGGAACCGACATCAATGGCGAGGCCGGACCTGTCTCCGGCTTCTCCCGCGATCGATTTCACTGAGGCCTCTCTCCTCGATTGTCGAGGAAGATGCGACACCACAGTTCCGTCTCGATGAGCGTCCATAGTCGATACGCTTGGGCCGTAGAGTATGGCTCACCGGCGGTGGGACGTTGCCTGAGTTGATCCACGGCGCGCCAATCGAATAGGCCACGGCTGCGAACCGATACCGTGTCCAGCAGCTCGTCAGCCAAGCAGTCGATAGCCCTGCTGAAACGCTCATCGTGTTTGAGGCGCTGCAGGGTCTTGCGGCGCTGTACGGCGTCGGTCGGTAAGATGCCCTCACTTGCTCTACGAACGGCATATTTCTGGGTCCGACCTCGGATCTTGAGGTTGTCAGGGATCGATAGAGTATACTCTAAGTCTTCTGGATTCATGAACGGAGCGTTGTAAGAGATTCCCCAAGCCGTGTGCAGCTGCCCAATCTGCTCCCACCCGAGATCCTCTACGATTCCATTTGCCAGGAACTCGCTGAACGGCCTCTCGCCGACCCTTTTCAGAGACTCGAATGGCGGTTCAGAGTCGGTCCCGAGGACCCGCGGTGGTGGATAATCCGGTTTTCCTCGATAGTACAGTCGCACCAACGCTTTCCCCATCATCGACCGGGGGGCCAGTCCCGTTTGGGTGTAGTGGTAGAATTCGGCCAGAGGTGCACGCGCCAGCGGGAATCTCAGTGCCAGTCGTGCAAGCATGTGTCGGGGCATTCCGCCGAGGGTCATGTCGGCCGCGTATCCTGCGATCAGCATGTTGACGTACTTGGATGCCTCCTTCACGAGGAAGTACAGGTACACCATCTCCTCCCGGCCATATAGGTCCTCCATGTACCAAACGATCGGGGGCAATAGGTCGGGAATGCTATTGGGGTCGAGCACCAGCGGATGGTGTTCGGTGTCGAAGTGAAGTGCCAACCTCTCGGCATCAATCATTTCGGGATCGTCGGCCCCGTACCCAGCTGTGAAGGTGTGTACCTTCACGTCGGGCGCAACTTTGCGAATACCTCCCAGGGCCAACGCCGAGTCGAACCCGCCGCTGAGTTGGACTCCTATGGTGTCTAAGCCTGCCACCTGACGCCGTGTGGCATTCAAGTACCGCCGGCGCAGCTCGGCGATGTGTTCGCTGTCAGACCGTGGCGTAGTAGTCACCTCTGGCACCCAATAGCGCGTGGCGTTTTCGGATGTGGTTGTCACGACCGTCCATGCGGAACGCGCCACCGGGTCGACCCCGGCAAGCAGGCTTTTGTCGACCATCGGATACTTCGTGCAATGGACATTCCGGACCGCGGCACGGTTCGGCTCCGCCACCACATCCGGTATTGCCAAGAGGGCCTTGTACTCGCTCGCGAACAAGTACCGTCCACGGGAACGGGTAGCGAACAAGGGACGAGCGCCGTAGCGGTCTCGGATCAGCAGTAACTGCCCATTGACTCCGTCCCATATGGCTATGGCGAATTGGCCTTCCAGGTATCGGGCACCTTCGGGACCGAATCGGTCAATCAGTGCGATTATCAGTGTCTCTGGGCTTGGACGGTCTTCGGCGATGCCCAGCATGGCAGCCAACTCAGGAGCGTTGTCCAGATAACCGTCGAACGCCAGGGGCGAGCCGTCCTGGACCGATGACGACGTATCCGTCCGGTGGCCCAGGAGGCATCCAGGTGCCGGCGCCCACTCGCGCACCGATTCACCCCGGTGGGCGAGGCGCTGCCCCATGGCATTCAGTTCTGATGAGTCGGCGTCACCTACTATGCCGTAAATGGCAGCCATAATGCACTCCGCGTGGACGCATCGTACGTCGAGGTGTGCGCCCGTGGTGAATCGAGTAAACGTCTGACCGATGATCGCGTCACAGATCCCGAGTGGATGGGCAACTCCTTACCTTACCATCCCCGTTCCTGAGTGGACCGACCGACGATTAATGGCCACTCGAACAGCATCCATTCGAGGTGAAGCCAAGGGATGTGACTGGCGGACTGCCGACATCACGGAGGTAATTTGCAATTGTTGTACCTGTTGCCGATGCAGAGACGGATCACCGCGCATAGAAGGACTGATGCTGGT
>JBDGZZ010000752.1:0-3124 GCA_039588335.1 Gemmatimonadota bacterium
TGGCCGATGGCAATGCGATTGCTGCAGGTCTCGCACAGCAGTACCCCGAAACGAACGAAGGAAAGGGCCTGGCGTTGACAGACCTGCATGAGTTCATGGTGCAGGGAGTCCGCCTGAACCTCCAGCTGCTAATGGCGACTACGGTCTTGGTGCTGCTCATAGCCTGCGCCAACGTGGCCGGTCTGCTTCTAGCCAGAGGAGAGCGGCGCCTCCCCGAGGTTGCGATGCGGGCGGCGTTGGGGGCATCGAGGTCGCGCTTAGTCCGGCAACTATTGACCGAGAGCGTGGTTCTGACGGTTACTGCAGGTCTGTTGGGCATCGGCGTAGCCAGCCTGCTGCAATCCGGCCTGCTACACCTGCTCCCGATCGGCGGCCTGGGTATGGATCGCCCGGCCGTGAATACGGCAGCGCTGATTTTCACTCTCTTGGTCTCGATTGCCAGCGGGTTGATAGTGGGTGTGGTTCCGGCGCTCAGGGGCACGGCTTCTAATCCGGGACGGCAGTTGGGATCAGCGAGGCTCGTCTCCCACGGCGCACGTAGCAGGCGGCTGCAAAGTACGTATGTCGTCGTGCAGGTCGCGATCTCCATCGCTCTGCTGGTGGGCTCGGGTCTGCTGATCCGCAGCCTGGCACAACTGTCTTCGGTGGACCTGGGCTTCTCCCCCCCAGGTCTTCTCACCGGCCAGATCAGTATCCAGGGAGATGCTTACCCGACCGCTGCGGAGCGGAGTCAGTTCTTCGCGTCGCTGCTCGAACAGGTGGAAGCGCAACCGGGAGTGTCTTCGGCTGCATTGATCAGCAAGCTGCCACTGCGCGACCTTTGGACTGACTGGCCCGTCTGGCCTGCGGAACAACCGGCTCCAACAAACCAAGCAAGCTTCATGGCGATGGCTCGCTGGGTGTCTCCCGGGTACTTCGAAACAATAGGCATCCAGTTTCTCCGGGGCCGGGACATCGCGGCGTCGGATGATGCAAACAGTTCGCCGGTGATCGTGCTCAGTGAAAGAGCGGCGCAAAGCCTGTTCGCTGAGTCGGATCCGGTCGGCCGCGAGGTGCGCATAGGGTTCGGTCCCATCGACGAACCGTTCCGGGTGGTCGGCGTCGTGCGCGACGCGCGAATCAACGGACTGCGCCGCACGCCGGACGCTGCCATGTACATGTCGGCAAGCCAATTCGCAGCCACGAGCTTAGGCATGGTGGTCCGAACGTCAGGTGACCCCAACCAGTTGATCGCGCCGGTGACCAACCTGGTGCAACAGAAGAGCGCAAACGTTCTCTTTGCCGAGCCGGTTAGCATGGCGTCGATTGTGGACCAGTGGCAGGCTGGTTTCCGGGTCGTGGTAGTGGCTTTGTCACTGTTCTCGGGTCTGGCACTCGCGCTGACCGTGGTCGGGTTATATGGCGTGTTGGCGTACCATGTGAGTCAGCGGACCAACGAGATCGGGATCCGGCTGGCGATTGGCGCTTCGAGCCGTGACCTGGTCAACATGGTCCTCAGGCAGGGATGGATGATGGTCGGGCCGGGGCTCTTGTTGGGTCTGGTCGGAGCGTACCTGGTGACGCTGTTGATTCGCCCGCTGCTGTTTGTCATTCAACCATTGGATACGCGTTCGTACCTGGGCGCTGTCGTTCTAATCGCAATGGTGACGACGCTGGCCGCGTTCGTACCGGCACGGAAAGCGACCCGGGTAAACGTCGTGGACGTGCTGGGAAAGCAGTGAGGTTCTAGCCCGATGCCTTGACAACTTAGGTATCAGCTTCCAAATTGCTGTAACACCTAAGCTATTTGGGTATCGCCATGAGCCTCAACGACGGCGTTCTGATAGCGGGCACACTCGACGTTCTGGTGTTAAAGGCGTTGAGTTGGGGCCCGCGACACGGCTACGGTATCGGCCGCTGGATCAGCGAGAGTACCGACGCAGAACTCGCGGTAGAGGAAGGTGCTCTGTATCCGGCATTGCACCGCATGGAGCGGCGCGGTTGGCTCGAGTCCAAGTGGGGCAAGACCGACCTCGGCAGGCGGGCCAAATTCTACGGCCTCAGCCGCAAGGGCCGCCGACAACTTGCCGCTCAGACCAAGCGTTGGAAAAGTTATTCGCAGGCTGTATCGCTGCTCCTGGAAAAGTCATCCATCTGAACCATGCTACGACTCCCCAAAGGCGTGCGACGCCTGTTCGACATGGAATCGATCGGTTCACCCTCCGATGATGATGTCCGCACCGAGCTGGATTTTCATTTGGAGATGCGGACACGGGACCTGGTGGAGCAGGGACTTGCGCCAGATGCGGCGCGCGAGGAAGCGAGACGGCTGTTCGGTGACACGGCCCGCATTGGTGGGGCTCTTAGCAGGACGGCCCGGCACTCCGATCCCAAACGACGGGCACTGTCGTGGCTGTATGACATCCGCAGGGATATCGGATTCGCTTTCCGCATGCTGGCTCGATCTCCGGGCTATGCCGCCGTAGCGGTACTCACACTCGGTCTTGGAATTGGCGCCAACACCGTAGTGTTCACACTGGTTGACGGTGTGCTCATGAGTGCGCTGCCATACCAGGACGCAGATCGACTCGTTACCCTGTGGTCGACGAACCCAAGCCGCGGCCTCTTCACTCGAAGCCCCGTGTCATATCCCGATTTCCGCGATTGGAGATCGCAGACGGCGGGCTTCGAGGGCATGGCGGTGTTGTACGGTCACGGCACAGTGCTCAATGAAAGCGAAGGGCCGGCGCCGATCGTTGTCGCGGCAGTGTCCGGTGACTACTTCGATGTGCTCAAGGCGAGAACCGTTCTAGGCCTTCCATTTACGCACAGCGACGTTGCTGCCAACGCGCAAGTCGCGGTTCTCAAATATGGCACGTGGCAAAGGCGATTTGGCGGCGATCCCGGAATCATCGGTCGGACCATCACGCTCGAAGGTGTGAGCTACACAGTAGTAGGTGTCACCGATCGAGGCCGAGACTTTCCCGCTTGGGGTGAGATGTGGATCCCGCTCACTCCGGAGATCGTGCGGAGTCAGAACCTGGAGCACCGGGGACAGCGAATCGACACCTGGGTCCTCGCGCGGCTCCGGCCCGGTATCGACTCGGTTGCAGCTGTTGCAGAACTGCAGACTGTCGCCTTTTTT
>JBDGZZ010000753.1:0-8462 GCA_039588335.1 Gemmatimonadota bacterium
GACTGGAGCGCATTGGTTGCTCCGCTGCGTCAGATCGTGATCGATCCGTTTGGCAGGAACGCGACGATGCCGCGCACCTTGATTCTGTTGAATGGCGCTGTCGCTCTGGTGCTCCTCATCGCATGTGCCAACGTGGCGAACCTGTCCTTGGCGCGCGTGCTGCAAAGGCGCCGGGAATTCGCGGTTCGCACCGCCCTCGGCGCAGGACGTTGGAGACTGGTGCGGCAGCTACTGACCGAAAGCTTGATGGTATCAGCGGCAGGGGCCGTGTTCGGGGTGATCGTTGCGAGGTGGGGAATCTCGTTCATTATGGCGCGCGGACCTGCATTGCCGCGTGACGCGGAGATAGGAATCGACGTTCGCGTGTTGGTGTTCACGGCCGGTTTGGTCGCGATGACCACACTGCTGTTCGGGATCCTCCCGGCGCTGCGTAGCGCAGGCGCCCGATTCATCGACCTTCGGTCTGGTGCACGGGGCTCGGTTGGCCGCCACAGCGGGAAGCGAATCCAGTCGGTGCTCGTGGCCTCACAGGTGGGTCTGGCGCTGCTGCTACTCATTGGAGCGGGATTGCTGATCGAGAGCCTGCGTAATCTGCAGGATGTCGATCCCGGGTTCAACACTCGTAATCTGCTCGTGCTGAGAGCACAGGCACCGTCGCCACCCTACTCGACTGATGAGCAGTTGATCGACTTGCATCAGCGCCTCGAACAGGCTGCGGAGCGAGTGCCCGGAGTGATCGGAGCTGCGACGGCCAATCACGCGCCCGGTGGCGGGATGGTGATCAGCCCACTACAGACAGCCGATCTGGATACGACAATCTCGGTGGCGTACCGCACCGTGTCACCCGATTACATCGAGACCATGGGCATCTCCGTCTTGGAGGGGCGAGGACTCGCGCGGCAGGACATGGCGCCGTGGAACGGGGCCCTCCTTGTCAACGAGCGTCTGGCAGGATTGTTGGACAATCCGCTCGGCAAGAGAGTCACGGTGTTCAAGCAGAAGCCCGGGGCTGACTTCGGAGAGCCACAGGCGGGCGTGATTGTTGGAGTGGTTGGAGACGTGCGCGGTTCACTCGCGCAGCGGTCGTCTCGATACACTGTGTACTTGCCGTTCACGGAGAACCCGTGGCAGAATGGCACGCTGGTGGTTCGCACTGATGCCTCTGTGCGAAACACGACGGCGCTGGTGCGGGAGGCCTTGTTGAAAGTCGACCCCAGACTCCCATTGGCAGGACTCTGGACCATGGAGGCGCAGATGCGGGGCTCTCTGGCGCAGCAGCGTTTTGCCGTTCTGCTCATGGGGTCGTTTGCCGGTGCAGCGCTCTCCCTTGCAGCGTTGGGGGTCTATGGCGTGCTCGCGTACGTTGTGCGACAGCGGGCCCGAGAGATTAGCGTGAGGATGGCCTTGGGTGCACGGCGGTTGGATGTAGTGCGGTTGGTGGTTCGCCGCGCCATGATCGTAGTCGGCATCGGTGCACTGGCCGGACTCGGCGCCGGCGTGGCACTCACTCGATTGATGTCGTCCCTGTTGTTCGGCGTTTCTGCAACGGATCCGACTACCTTCATCGCCGTTACTGGTGTGCTGTTCTCTGTCGCGTTTGTCGCGAGTTACTTGCCAGCGAGGCGAGCTGCGAGCCTGGACCCGATGCAGTTGTTGCGGGAGGAGTGAGCAGGGGCGGCAATCCGCGGCCCTCCTGGGTTAAAACCCGGGCTCTGCCCGTCCGGGACACGTTCTGAAGAACGGTACGAAGCATCTGTGTGGATTCGGCATTCTCAAGTGTCAATTGAAGTAGTAGCTACAGCCCCCTAGGACATACGTGCACAACTCTGTACCCTGTACCCGGTACGGTGTAAGCTGTACTCTGTACCCTATACTCTGTTGGGGGAATCAAATGAGAATATCTACGACCATAATCGCTCTTTGCGGAGCGTTGCTTGTGGTAGCTGTTTCCAGCGACACGGCTTGGACTCAGGAGCGGGGCAGTGTGGCTGCCGCACCGGACCGGGGCGATCAAGGTGACGGTCCGTTCGAGCGTCTCATCATTCGGGGTGCCACAGTCATCGATGGAACCGGCTCCCCGCCCGTCGGTCCGGTCGACATCGTAATCGAGGGCAACCGCATCGTTCAGATTAGAAGTGTGGGCGTTCCGGGCGTTCCGATCAGTGAAGACAGGCGGCCCGGTAACGCGACGAGAGAGATCGACGCTGAGGGCATGTACGTATTGCCGGGGCTGGTCGACATCCATGTGCACTGCGGTGGATACCCGAAGACACCGGAAGTCGAGTACGTCTACAAGCTCTGGATGGCACACGGAATCACGACGGTACGCGGTGTGTCGTGTGGCCCTCTGGACTGGACTCTGTCCGAACGCGAAAGGAGTGCCAGCAACGAGATCGTTGCACCACGCATATACGCCTATCACGTACCCGGCAGTGGTTGGGACGGCGGTCCCATTAACACGCCGGAGCAGGCACGGGAGTGGGTCCGCTGGGCCAAGCAGAGTGGGTTGGACGGCATCAAGACGTTCAGCTATCCACCTGACGTCATGGCCGCACTCATCGACGAGGCCAACAGACAGGGGCTCGGTTCGGTAGCACACCTTGCCCAGACCATGGTCGCCGGAGTGAATGCTTTGGACGCGGCGCGCATGGGCCTCGGCACACTGACACACTACTACGGGTTGTTCGAAGCCCTCTACAAAGACAATGACGTTCAGCCCTGGCCGGCGGACATGAACTACAACAACGAGCAGCATCGTTTCGGCCAAGTGGCGCAGCAGTGGCATATGATCCACGAACCCGGGAGCGAAGAGTGGAACGTGTTGATTGAGGAGTTCCTGGAACTGAATCTCATACTCGACCCCACGATGACCGCCTACCTGGCGAGCCGAGACGTCATGCGAGAACGAACTGCCGATTGGCATGAGCGGTACACGCTGCCGTCGTTGTGGGATTACTACGAACCGGATCGCGAGGATCATGGCTCCTACTATTACGACTGGACTACCTGGGAAGAGGTAGCGTGGAAGAAGTTCTACAATCGCTGGATGCAGTTTCTGGACGACTACAAAGATGCGGGTGGACGAGTCACCGTGAGTTCCGATGCCGGGTTCATCTACAATCTGTTCGGTTTTTCGACCATAGAGGAGATGGAGCTGTTACAGGAAGCCGGGTTCCACCCGCTCGAGGTTATCCGTGGCGCCACTATGCATGCGGCGCAGGCGCTGTTCGAGCCCTCGGGTAGTCCGATCGATTTCGGTGTTGTAAGACCGACTCTGCTGGCCGATCTCCTCATCGTTGAGGAGAATCCAATTGCCAACCTGAAGGTTCTTTACGGTACTGGGCACAGAACGTTGAACGACGAGACCGGCGAGATCGAGCGCGTCGGAGGGGTCAAGTACACAATCAAGGACGGCATCGTGTACGATGCCAAGGAACTTTTGGCTGACGTTGCACGTATGGTCGAACAACAGAAGACCGAGCGGCAGGCGACGAACCACTGACCCTGCAGATACCGAGATGAAGAAGCCTCTTCCGCCAGTCTACTTCTTATTGGCGCTGGTTCTCATGGCCGTGCTTCATTTCACGTTTCCCATCTATCGGTATTGGGCGTTTCCGATGTCCCTTTTGGGCCTCGTGCCACTCGTACTCGGAGTTGCGCTCAACGTGACCGCTGACCAAGCGTTCAAGAAGTACGATACCACGGTGAAGCCATTTGAGCAGTCGTCGGCACTTGTTACCGAGTTTCCATTCTCGATCAGTCGTAATCCCATGTACGTCGGTATTACCCTGATGCTCCTCGGCGTAGCCCTGCTGCTTGGATCAGCTTCTTCACTGGTGCCAGTATTGGTGTTTCCGTATCTGCTGAGTCGTATGTTCATCCGCAAGGAAGAGCAGATGCTCACCGAAACCTTTCCCGCTGATTGGGAGCGATACCGGTCTACAGTCAGGCGCTGGATCTAAGTTGATGGAGGACGTGGTGAAATGAAGAAAGCAGCTGCTGTGATCGTGGCACTCATGACCGGTGCCTGCTCTGACGGTTCCTTGCAGACAGCAACGGCAGCAGATGAGGCCGCGATTCGTGACCTGATACGTCAGACCGAGGGCTTCAACAATTCGGCCGACTCGCTGGGCTGGGTCTCGCTGTTCGAGGACGGCGCGGTGTACATGCCGGCAGGGACGCCGGCGGTCAACACGGAATCCGGACTGCGCGACATGGCCGCGACCGGCTTTGGTGGTTACCAAGCCGACATACGCATTGAACCGGTGGAGATAGTGATCCTGGGGGAGTGGGCTTTTGCCCGAAGTAAAGTGAGCGGTACAGTGACGCCGCGAGCTGGTGGTGATGCAATCCCGGTGGACGTGAAGCAACTCGTACTCTACCGGCGACAGGCGGATGGCAGCTGGAAGATTGCCCGGTTCATAAGCAACGGCAACTCGTGAGGGATGCACACCATGTCTCCGGATAAGAGAGCCACGACACGCCGCGTAACGTGGAAGCGTGTGCTCGCTGTGGTGGCGATAGCTGTGTTGTTCGCGGCTGGCGGATTGTGGTTTGTCTATCGTCCTTGGGCACTGAACTGGGGCGCGAGCCAGCAGGAGATCGCTTCTGCAATGCCGGGGGACGGTATCCTGTCGGATCCGAACTTCAACGCCACGCGCGCGGTGACCGTCGAAGCCACGCCGGCGGAAATCTGGCCCTGGCTGGTTCAGATGGGATACCTGAGAGCGGGTTTCTACAGCTACGACCGGCTGGACAACGACGGTATTCCGAGTGCCGACCGTCTTATTCCCGAGTTTCAGCATTTAGAACTCGGCGATTCAATCCCGTTGACGGCACACGATTATGTGACAGTAACGCTGTTGGAGCCCGGCAGTACGATGCTGTGGGAATACAGTGGTGATGACACCACGACGGTCTTTACCTGGGCATGGGGGCTCTATCCGAGCGGTGATCAACAAACGCGTCTCGTGACCAGACTGCGGTATCGTGCCTCCAGCCTTCGCTCGCGGTTCATGCTGGATTTCTTTGAGATAGTGATGATGCGAAAGTGCCTTCGCGGCATCAAACGGCGTGCCGAGAGCGATGCCGGGGCGCCAGTGAGCTCCGTCACTTAGGGACCGGTACGAAGTACCAGCTCAAACCCGCCATTCTTCAGTGCCAATCCGCAGCCCAGGCAACCCTTGGTACCATTGGTGTATCTAAGCTCTGACGGGTGAAACTCGAAGCTACCGACAACCGTCAAGTGTTCTGAACCCGGCGGAGCGTTTCAGCCCTGCCATTCCTGGGGACCACGCGCATGATCAGTCTAAGACTCGCAATCCGGGCGCTTGCCAAGTCGCCTTTCGTTACGGCGGTGGCCGTACTCTCGTTGGCCCTCGGGATCGGTGCCAACGCGGCGATCTTCTCTCTGTTCGACGAAATGTTGATTCGAGCGCTACCGGTACAGGAACCGGAGCGTTTGGTGAACCTGGGTGCCCCGGGACCTAAACACGGCTCTCAATCATGCAACATTGCCGGCGACTGCGAAGAGGTCTTCAGTTACGCGATGTTCCGCGATCTGGAGCGGGAGCAGCGCAGCTTCACAGGCATAGCTGCTCACTTCGAGTTCGGCGCCAACCTTGCCCACGCCAACCAGACCATAAACGGCCAGGGCATGCTCGTATCGGGATCATATTTCGGGGTGCTCGGTATGCAACCGGCACTCGGCCGACTCTTTGGACCTGCCGACGATCAGGTAATCGGTGAACACTTCGTGGCAGTGCTCAACTATCACTATTGGATGAACCGGCTCGGAGGTGACCCGGCAGTACTGAACCAGACGATCGTCGTGAACGGCCATCCGATGACCGTCATCGGCGTTGCTGCTCGCGGGTTCGAGGGAACTACGTTGGGCGCGCGACCCGACATCTTCGTGCCGATCTCGATGCGCGGCCAAATGAACCGTGGCTTCGACGGGTTCGAGAATCGGCGCAGCTATTGGGCGTACCTCTTTGCCCGGCTGCGACCCGGCGTGTCGACGGAGCAGGCAATATCGGAGATCGGCACCCTCTACAGCGGCATCGTCAATGATGTGGAAGCGCCACTCCAGGAAGGAATGAGCGATCAGACACTGGAGCGGTTCCGCGCCAAGCAAATAACTGTCGTACCAGGGAGGCGCGGGCAGAGTTCGCTGCACGGGGAAGTCAACACACCACTCACACTGTTGTTCGCGATCACCGCCGTGGTGCTCCTCATCGCGTGTGCCAACATCGCGAACCTGTTGTTGGCCCAAGGCGCCAACCGCAGCCAGGAAATGGCAATCCGCGGATCGCTTGGCGCGGGCCGGCATCGGCTGGTTTCTCAGCTCCTCACCGATTCGTTTGTGCTTGCGGTGCTCGGTGGTATCGCAAGCCTCGTGGTCGCTCGCTGGACTCTCCAATTCATCGCGTCGATTCTCCCCACCGAAGGCTCGGCAATGCTGGCACTCGATCTGCGTCCGTCAGTGCTGCTGTTCGCCGGGGCCGTTTCCGTCGGGACCGGTTTCCTGTTCGGCATGTACCCGGCACTGCACAGCACCCGCCCCGACCTCATGACGCTGGTGCGGGCAGGATCCGGTCAACCGTCCGGTGCGCGTGCGGCCGCACGTTTTCGCAGTTCGCTCGTCACAGCACAGATTGCGCTTTCCATGGCGCTCCTCGTTGCTGCAGGCTTCTTCATCAAGAGCCTCAACAACGTGAGCCGCGTCGACCTCGGACTCGACACCGAAAACGTTATAGCCTTCGGAGTCTCTCCCGAATTGAATGGCTACGAGCCGGAGGACTCCCAGATTTTCTTTGGCCGAGTCGAAGAGGAGATCGCGGCGATCCCCGGGGTGACGGCTGTATCCTCTGCCTTGGTTCCTCTCATCTCCGGTAGCAACTGGGGTACGGACGTGTCGGTAGAGGGCTTCGAGTCGGGTCCTGACATCGATGACAACGCGCGCTTCAACATCGTCGGTGTGGGGTACTTCAGTGCGTTAGGTACCCCGTTACTCGCCGGCCGCGAGTTCACCCACGCCGACGTGCTCGGCGCACCCAAGGTCGCAGTGGTGAACGAGGTCTTTGCACGAAAATTTGGGCTCAATGGCCGCGATGCCGTTGGCAAATGGATGTCCAGCAACAGTGGAACGGACGAGCTGGACACGCAGATCATCGGTCTGATCGGGGACACAAAGTACAGCGAGGTGAAACAGGAAACACCACCGCTGTTCTTCACGCCCTACCGCCAGCATCAGAGCGTCGGCGACATGACGTTCTACGTCCGTACGTCGGTCGAACCCGCCTCGGTGATGCGTGCGATACCCGAAGTGGTAAGACGCCTGGACGGGAACCTGCCGGTTGAGGACCTGAAGACGCTAGAGCAACAGGTGCGCGAGAACGTAGTGCTGGACCGCCTCATCAGCACGTTGTCGGCGGCGTTCGCAGTGTTGGCGACTCTACTGGCCGCAATCGGACTCTATGGTGTCCTCGCCTACACGGTGGCGCAACGCACACGCGAATTCGGCCTGCGCATGGCGCTGGGCGCCGACAGCCCGCGCGTGCGACGAATGGTGTTGTGGCAGGTGGGCCGCATGATGCTCGCCGGGGGCGTGCTCGGTATTGCGGCAGGATTGGTGCTCGGTAGAGCCGCCCAGTCGATCCTTTTCGGAGTAACGGGAAGCGATCCATTCGTGGTCGGGAGCGTCGCGGTCTTGCTCACCACTGTGGCTTTGGGCGCCGGTTATATCCCTGCGCTCAGAGCATCGCGAGTCGATCCAATGCAGGCGCTGCGATACGAGTAGTTGCGGCGATCCGGCTCTCGGAATGGCATTTCGGATAAAGATTTTGTAGGCCTTGCGCCTCCCGGCACTCTAGTGTTATTGTCACTATAGTGATGCCCACTATAGTGACAATATTCACTGAGACGTGGAGCCCGCCGTGAACATGGTCAAGCGCGACCCTACCGAGCACGTCCCCTTGTCAGACTTGAGCTTCCACATACTCCTGGCCCTAGGGCAGGCTTCGTTGCACGGTTACGCGATAGGCAAGGAGGTTGAGCGTCGATCGCAAGGAAGGCTCAATCCTACAACCGGCAGCCTATACCAAGCTCTGCGCAGACTCCACCGGGACGGTCTGATCCGCGAGGCCCAGAGAACGGCAGCGGACGAAGATCGTGACGCCCGTCGGCAGTACTTCAGTTTGACTGAGTTTGGGAAGGATGTATTCGCGCTCGAAGCCCAAAGATTGGACGATTTGCTGTCCGTCGCGCGAGACGTTCAGCTGATGCCGGATCGACGTGAGCGGCCGGAGACAGCATGACCGGAAGATCGAGACGGGACAAGAGTGAATCTGGCCTGCTCCGTTTCTACCGGCACTGGCTACGGTGGTACCCCAGCGAATTCAGAGGCAATTACGGCGCCGGAATGGAGCAGATGTTCTCGGAACGCCTAATCGACGTGAGGA
>JBDGZZ010000754.1:0-2845 GCA_039588335.1 Gemmatimonadota bacterium
AAAAAACCAGGTTTCATGGAGCGTTTGTGCGCGATCCTTGTTCACAGCAAGAATGACGGGAACGGCGTGAAAGTCATGCCTCAGCCCGAAGCGCGTTTTCTCGCTTCTCGTAAGCAGGTAACGGGGATTCGCAATGGGTCCAAGAATTTCGCTCAGACAGTTGGCAAAAACCGACTGCTCGTAGAAACTCCCACCAACCAGAACGGCAGAGACCGCACCGTCAGTCCGCACTTCCGTACGGACATTTAGTTCATCGAGATTCGCTTTGATGAGCCCTGTCTTACACAACGCGTCTCGCAAGGCGGTCGCAATCAGACGGACACTCCCATCCACTGGCAGGTGGCGTACCCAAAGTCTGAGAGCCAACGCGAACTTCCAGAACGCTCCTGCGAACGCAAATAAGGCAATAGTCACAATGGCCCACGACAACTCATCCCAGTCCCGCACTGAGTCGAGCTGGCGAAGCCCCTGCAAGAAATCGTAGGCAAACACTGTTCCTGCACTGTAGAGGACGTACCGCAGCGTTCTCATGAACAGGAACGGTCGGAATGAGGGTGGCCGCGATGTCCTGACCGTGGGCCTCACGCGCGCGTCCTCGGCGTATTCGATGGCACTCCGCCACACCTGCGCGAGCGTGTGCAACTTCACCAGGCGCCCGCACATCTCGTCGTTGAATGGCGTTATGTCGGTCGGCCGTCTCAGGCGCGGCGGCGTTATGTCGGTCGGCCGTCTCAGGCGCGGCAGTTGCAGACGACCGAGTCCCCCTTCGATGGAAGAGCCATCGCTTGAGAGGCCGACGAACACCTTGAAGCGCTCTGCTAGGTCCTCGAGGTCACTCCGGCCTGACTTGGATAGAGGGTCTACCGCTACGAGATGCCAGATACTTGCCGTCTTGGCGGGATCACCGGGGTCGGTGCGGATCGCTCGACCACGCATCTGATTCGTCATGACAAACGATCCCACAACGCTTGCAAGCACCAAAGAATTCACGCACGGCGCGTCCCACCCTTCGCCGAGGAGCGCACGTGTCCCCACCACGACCCGCAGGGCACCATCTGCAAGCATCTCCGTGAACGGGCGGACGAGACGGCTTCCCGCAAGGTTCACCCGGACATAATCACTTTGCCCGGCGACCTGCTGGATATGCGTTCCCTCCAGAACAGCACCTATCTTTTCCTGAAGCTCGGGGATTCTCTGTGAGTGGAGCACAGCCAACCGACCCGTCAGCAACGCGATTCGGTCAGCGTCCTCCTGGGTCGTTGCACCGATGAGGGCCTCAAAAACAGGCCATGCACCAAGCTCCCGAACCGTAGATCCCGTGCGAGCACCCAATCCATCGTCGCGTACATAGTCCGTGAGCACCACCTGTCGTAACTGCGTCCCGCGCACCGCCCGTTCGCGCTGGTAGATCTGCACACACCCATCAATCTTGCTGCTGCTCAACGCCAACGTCGACTTGACCGGACGGGAATCCAATATGCGCACCTGGTGACGCCACAACAGGCCTTCGCGGCGCATTCGTTTCTTGAGTTCGTCACGATGCTGGCGCACCCGAGGCACATCCGCCCAGGTCGATCCGTAGAGATATTCCTTGATGAGGGCCTGCCACCAGCGGCGGTCGATCTTTGGCAGCTCATCAGGACGGCAGCCGAGCAGGCGCAGCAAGCCTCTCGGCTGGGAAGATCCTGTGGCTCGGAGAAACACGAGTAACGCCACCGCAAGCTCCGGTGCATCCAGGACCTCCTCCGGGTCGGGGTCGGGGGCACTGACCCAGGGGTGATTCAACACGCCGGCCACAAAATCCGTGTCTTGCAACAGCTCGTCACATAACCGCTCCACGGCAGCATCGTACCGCCGCACTGTGGTCACATCCTCGGACGTCGGCGTCACCGCGAACACGTAGTCTTGGTGCGGGCAAAGGGTCCCTGCCCGCACGAGCTCCGGGATTGAAATCTCATCATCGACGGGACCGCACAACTCCTCGTACCTTCGCCACTCCCGCCCTGCAGCATCGTATGGCGGCGTTGCGGTGAGGGAAACGAGCGTCACACCCGGAAGGGCGTCTACGAGCTTCGATAGGGCCTTCCACCATTCCTGACGCAGGTGGTGAGCCTCATCGAGAATCAGCGTTCCAACGCCGGCCGCCTTCAGCTTGGACACGACATCGCCGAGCTCGACTTTGGAAGGAGACCGCTCGAGCTCTTCGGATTCATCTGTATCGTCGTCCTGAGCATGGGAGCGGGTGCGCGTGTGGAGAGCCTGATAAGTGACCGCGGTAAGAAAACTCGGATCACCGAGATCAGTCGAGGCCCAATCAGGCGGCACGTCCGCTCCTCGGGGCAGGAAATCCGCCAACCGAACCAGCCACTGGTCACGAATCGTTCGTGTGGGTGCCAAGACCAGACATGCCCGGCCCAGAAGGCGGAACACCTCCAGGCCCAACGAGGTCTTGCCAGCGCCCGGTGCAGCAACGATGTGCAACTTGCGATCGTTCAGATGGCCTTCGATCGATTCGAGCACACGTGCTTGATACGGCCGCCATGCGTAGCCAAACCGCATGAAGTCCGTGGGCCGCCCTGCGGCGGCGTTCCCCGACGGGTTTTGGTGGGAGCCTTCAGCTGAGCCGCCGTTCACGGATGCAATCGGGCTTTCGTGAGGGATCGCCTCATCCCGCTAGTTGCCCTGCGTCACCCCGGCATCTGGCCGACTCCACACCGCCGGATCGAGCGTCGACGCAAAAAGCGGGTTGAACAGCAGCTTGTACGTGTTTCGCGGCTGCCCACGGAAATGAGGCTCGAAGCCGAAGAGTACGATCTGCCCTCGACCCAGGGGTATACGCATGCCG